>NZ_CALUYG010000022.1 GCF_944324935.1 uncultured Desulfovibrio sp.
ATGTCATGTCTGCTCATAACAAACAGGAAAGCAGGAGTCATTCAAGATGTCCAGCTTTTTTAGAAACAGCCCCTAGGCGGGCTTTTTGCGTATCTAAAAACTTGAATTGGAGTAGCCGTCATGACAGCACAAGAGGTTTTACAATCCTACCTTGTGCAGCCGCCACGGAACCGCCTGCCGCCGTCCATAGGGAACTTACGGAACCTTGACAAAGGAAAGGAAAAAAACAACCTTATGAATAGGAGAAAATATGCTGAAATACTGGTCAAATGCTTTCATGACAACAGGCGCGGCAATGTCTGCGACGGCTGTTTTTGCCGGGCCTAACTGGCAATGGGGCTGTATTGTGGGAGTCTTTTTGATTTTCCTTGGGGCCTTTTTGCATGGTCTTACGTTGTCCACGAAAGGGGGTAGAAAATGAGTGCTTATATCGCTGTTGGCATAGGGGGCTTTATCATCTTCTGTGCGTTGCTTGTTCTGCATAAGACAGGACATATAAAGTAGCCGCATCCAACAAAACACCCAACCCCAAGCCCGCTTAGGTTCCGCCTAGGCGGGCTTTTTGCGTATCTGCTAAGAGGAGTACCATATCATGACAGCACAAGAGGTTTTACAATCCTACCTTACTGCACTACTTACCTGCCCCGTCATTCTTGACCATCTGCCCGCCTGCCCTACCGACTGCCCGCACAAGGTGACGTGCGAAGAAAAAGATAGGGCTGTAGATGCCATTCTCTTAGAACTTGCCGGAGGTGAAATATGAATGGTCTTTTTTGCTTTATCTTGACCAGTACGGCCAAGTTTTCACTGTCCGCGAATCTGTAGGAAGACGTCATGAAGCCGCATGGGCTGGCAAGTATCGCCGCAAACATTGTCCTTTTGGCCGCCGTTCTGTATGGCGGCCTTTTTTATGCTCTTGTGATGGAGTGAAGCTATGCCACAATGTTACCTTGTACGTACAGAGACAATAGAAGGGAAGCGACCACGCTACTCCATAAACGGCAAGCGCGTGTCGGAAGAAACTTACTGGGAGACATACGACAGACTGACGCGCTTTGCAGATTTTTCGGTTCTCTGTCTTCCGTCTGGACGTGTAAAGCGCTCACTATCAGGAGTGTATAGCATGTACGAACGAACGGACTTGACATACTGAGAAAAGAAAGGAGTACGACTATGATTAACTATGTACTTTCCTATATCGTCGACGATAACGGCCATGCCGTGCGCTGGTATGTCGACGGCAAGCGCGTGTCTCGTGAGGCATACTACGATGTAGAGCGTAAGTGTGGCTGCTTTGACACCTTCTACACGCAAAGACTCCAAAGTTGTAGATGGAAGCGTAGCGGCTATGGCAATCTGCGAGAAAGCGACTAGAAAAGAAAAGCAAAAGGAACAGAAAATGAGCACGGAACACAATCGCATATACGTAGCTTCCCTTTCCGACTATAACGGCGGTATCCTGCATGGAGTCTGGCTGACCCTTGATAATTTTTCTTCGGTTGATGAGATATGGGAAGCTATCAACTCCATGCTTGCCACGTCCCCTACCGCGAAGGCTACCGGACTGCCCTCGGAAGAGATAGCTATACACGACTATGAGGGCTTCTATGGCCTCCGCATAGGCGAACAAGATAGCATATCCAACATCTGGGAAGCCCACGAACTGCTGGAAAGCCTCGACGATCCTGAAGCCTTCGCGGAATGGCTGTGGCATGAAAGGTCTACTGACATATCGGAAGTGACGGAAGAGGCTATGGAGACTTTCCAAGATGCTTTCTGCGGCCGCTATGAAAGCGAAGAGGCATACGCCGAAGAGCTGATAAACGGGATGGGAATACTTGACCATGCGGATGAACTGCTTTCCCGCTATTTCGATTATGAAGCCTTTGCCCGTGACCTCTTCATGCCTGATTACTTCATGACCGACAACGGATACGTCTTTTGCCACTGCTGACAACCAGTCGAACAACTCTCACCAGCACACAAGGCCGCCTCCCATCACAAGAGGCGGCCTTTCTCATATCCACAGTACAACATCGGCGTACGACAGATGAGCAATGACAGTAACGCCCTGCCGCGCGGCATACGGCCTTACAAGCGCGGTTACATCGTAGATGTGTCAATCAACGGCAAGCGCCTTACAAAGACGGCAAAGACGCTCAGGGCCGCTGTAAAGGCCCGTGCCGAACTTGTGGAAGTCATTCAGAAGGAAACAGGCAGGCGCGGTCACTGGACGCTTGCCACGGCCATAGAGCGTACCAAGGAAGCCGTCTGGCAGGGCACGGCATCGTATGACACCGTATGTCACAACTGCCGCAGCCTGGTGGCTTTCTTTGGCCCGTCAACGCCCATTGAGAGCATCACAACTGACGGCATAGACGCCTTCATCCGCCATTGCCAGGCGGACAAGGGCAACAGCGGGGCCACCATCAACCGTAAACTGTCCTGCCTTTCCCGCATCCTCCGCACGGCACACGAACGCGGCAAGCTGGCCGTCCTGCCAAAAATGCCCCGCCGCAGCGAAGGGGAGCACCGCGTCCGCTTCCTGTCCTGCGAAGAGGAGGCCCGGCTAACCATTATTCTGGAACGCCTTGCCCTGCCTGACGTTGAGGACGCCGTGCTTTGCCTGCTCTATACGGGCTTTCGCTGCGGCGAATTGTGGCGTCTTGAGCGCCGCGACATTGACCTTGAGCGTGGCACGCTCACGGCCTGGAAGACCAAGAACCACCATCCGCGCACCATCCCGCTGGTGGAAAAGCTCCGGCCCATCATTGCCCGACGCCTTGCGGCCTGCCCGCATGATACCGACCGGCTCTTTCCGGGCTGCGGCAATGAGTGGCTGCGCCGCCCCTGGGCCATTATTCGCCACCATATGGGGATGGATGATGACCCGCAGTTCGTGCCGCATATGCTGCGTCATACCTGCGCCACACGGCTTTCACAGGCCGGGTTGTCATTGACGCTTATCAAGGAATGGATGGGGCATACCACAATCCAGACGACGGCCCGCTATGCCCACTTCTCACCGGAGGACTTGCGGGCCGCCGCCAAGCTGCTTTCCACCCCCACGCCCGCCGACCGCTGACGTACACGGGAGAGGATACGCCACAATCAAGGCACGCAAATAGACGCTATTTGACTGGAATAATTGGTTGTTTCCTCATTTGCCGCAAACAGGGAATTCCCCGCAAGCGGAACGGGGGCTGAGGATGGGCAAAAAGTTCTGTGAAAACGAAAGGTTAGAGGGATAAACAGGAAGTGAATATGATAGCCCCCCGAAGATTATTGCAGCGCAACCCAATGTGGGGTGACATGCAACCTTCGGGGGGCTATTATTGGGAAGTAACCATAAGGGATTATTGGCTTTGGTGCGAGAGGGGGGAATTGAACCCCCACGGATGAACCGCTGGATTCTAAGTCCAGTGCGTCTACCAGTTCCGCCACTCTCGCCTTGCCCCTCACCTCTAGCACAGAGGGAGAGGGCTCGCAAGGTGGTTCAGCGCAACAACAGGCTGCCCGTGGGCGATCGCGAAGGCAACACTTCCCCAATATCCGCCGCCAGGTCGCCGGCGGCAAGGAGCTCGGCGCTGACCTGCTCGACAAGATCGGGCGGCACTGCCAGCACGAGCCCCCCCGAGGTCTGTGCGTCGAAGATCAGGCTTTCCAGCGCTTCATCGAGTGGGGCGGCATGCTCGGTGGCGGCCGCGCAGTACAGGCGGTTGGCATGGCTGCCCGAGGGGATGAACCCAAGACGGGCATACTCAAGCGCCTGCGGCAGCAGAGGCACGTTCTCCGTATCCACGGCCACACAGACCTCTGAAGCGCGTGCCATTTCCAGCAGGTGTCCTCCCAACCCGAAGCCGGTGATGTCCGTTGCGGCACTCAGGCGATGCGTGGCGATCAGGCGTCCCCCCGCCTTGTTCAGGCGCCCGCACCAGCGGCAAAGTGCCGCTTCCGCCTCTTCCCAGCCATCCCAGCACGCTTTGAGCGCGGTTGACAGCACGCCCGTGCCGATGGGTTTGGTCAAGATCAGCCGTTGCCCGGGGCGCAGCCCGGAATTGACGGCAATGTGCGCCGGGTCGATGAGTCCGCTCACGGCAAGACCGAACTTGAGTTCATCATCCTGGACGGAATGCCCACCCGCCAGCACCGCACCAGCTTCCACAAGCGCCTCCAGCCCGCCCCTCAGGATGCCGGCAAGGATCTCGTCCGGATCGTCGCCGAGCAGGCAGGTGGGGAAACAGCAAATGTTCATGGCCGACCACGGCTCGCCACCCAGAGCGTACACATCGGACAGGGCATTGGCGGCAGCAATGCGGCCAAAGGCCCGCGCATCGTTCACGACGGGTGCAAGCACGTCCACCGTCTGCACCAGCGCCTTGCCCGGAGGCAGACTGACCACCACAGCATCCTCGTTGCGCGCCCGGCCGGCCAGTACCCTGGACTCAAGCTCAGCGGGCAGAGACGCCACAACCGTGGAAAGGATACGCTCCAGAGCCTCTGGAGCAACCTTGGCGGCTCAGCCGGCAGCTCTGGCCTTTTCCAGAAGCTTCATGCGCCTTCTCCATAAAAAAAGGGGCCTGACGGCCCCTTGTGGTCATACATGCACTGCGACTCGCCTAAGCTTCGGCAGCCACCGCTTCAGGAGCGGCAGCAGCCGCTTCAAGGCGGGTCAGTTCAATGATCGCCATGGGGGCGTTGTCACCCTTGCGGGGCATGGCCAGTTTCATGATACGGGTGTAGCCGCCGGGCACGCCGGCGAACTTGGGGCCGATCTCATCAAAGAGATGCTGCACAAGCGCATGGTTGCAAAGCACACGGTAAGCCTGACGGCGAGCATGCAGGTCATTGCGCTTGGCCAGCGTGATCAGGGGCTCCAC
The DNA here is from genome assembly GCF_944324935.1 of uncultured Desulfovibrio sp. Classification (GTDB taxonomy): domain Bacteria; phylum Desulfobacterota; class Desulfovibrionia; order Desulfovibrionales; family Desulfovibrionaceae; genus Desulfovibrio. The sequence continues at coordinate 4,881 of NZ_CALUYG010000022.1, forward strand.
CACGCCGCGCAGCTCCTTGGCCTTCATTTCCGTGGTACGAATGCGGCCATGAAGAAGGAGCGCCTTGGCGAGATTGTGGAGCAGAGCCTTACGGTGCGACGGCGTACGCGAAAGTTTTCTGCCGGAATTGCTATGCCTCATTTTGCTGCTTCCTTTTCCATTCCTGGTATTTCTTCTCGAAACCGTCAACGCGCATGCCGAAGTCAAGGCCCATGTCGATCAGCACGCTCTTGATCTCGTCAAGCGACTTGCGGCCGAAGTTCTTGGTCTTGAGCATGTCGGACTCGCTGCGCTGCACCAGCTCGCCCACAAGGGAGATATTGGCGCTGCGCAAACAGTTGGTCGCGCGCACGGAGAGTTCGAGATCATCAATGTTTTTGAAGAGATGCTCATTCAGCTCGCCGCTATCGCTGCTGCCGGAATGGCAATCGCCGGAAATCCGCTCATCGAAGTTGATGAAAACGGAGATCTGATCCTTGATGATCTTGGCGCTGTAGGCAATGGCATCTTCAGGGGTGAGAGAGCCATCCGTCCAAACTTCAAGAATGAGTCGGTCGTAGTTGGTCATCTGACCAACACGGGCCTGCTCCACCGTATAGGCAACCTTGCGCACCGGCGAAAAGCTCGAATCCAGCTTGATCAGCCCGATCTCGTCGGCAAGCCCCTCATGCATGTCGGCAGGGACATAGCCCTTGCCCATACGCACCTCAAGTTCCATCTCGAGCGTGATGTCCTCGGTGAGGGTCGCAATGTGCTGTTCGGGGTTCAGCACGGTGACGTGCTGATTTTCCTGAATGTCGGCAGCCGTCACCGCACCCTTGCGATCCACGCGGAGCGTCAGGCGCTGCGGTTCATCGGTATCCATGCGCAGGCGCACCTGCTTGAGGTTGAGCACAAGATCGGTCACATCCTCAAGCACGCCGTGAATGGTCGTGAATTCGTGCTGCACTCCGGAGATCTTCGCAGAGACAAAGGCTGCCCCCTGAAGGGAGGCCAGCAGCACGCGACGCATGGCGTTGCCAATAGTTGTGCCGTATCCGCGCTCCAGCGGCTCGCACACGAACTTGCCGTGGGAGCTGCTGGCCGTCTCATCCTCGCGCACGATCTGATCAGGCTTGACCAGCTCGTTCCAGTTACGCGAATTGATGAGGCGTTCGCCCTGTTTGTTAAGCATGGCTCACCCGCCTTATTTCGAGTAAAGTTCGACGATCAGCTGTTCGTTGACCGGGAACTGGATGTCATCGCGCTGCGGCAGGGCTTTCACCGTCCCCTTGAACGCCGCGCCATCGGCTTCCAGCCAGGTGGGGCAGCCGCGACGCGCCAGCACTTCCTGAGCCTCGGCGATCACGGGAATCTTGCGGTTCTTTTCGGGCACTTCCACCGTGTCGCCCACACGCACCTGAAGGGAAGGGATGTTCACCTTGCGCCCGTTCAGGGTAAAGATGCCGTGGCGGACGAGCTGACGCGCCTGGTTGCGGGAATTGGCAAAGCCCATGCGGTAGACCACATTGTCCAGCCGGCGTTCAAGGATGACCAGCAGGTTGGTACCGGTCACGCCCTTCTGCATTTCGGCCTTTTCAAAGTAGCCGCGGAACTGCCGTTCCAGGATGCCGTAGGTACGGCGTGTCTTCTGCTTTTCACGCAGCTGCACCGCATATTCGCTCACCTTCTTGCGAGCGCGGCCATGCTGACCGGGCGCATAGGGACGACGATCCTGAGCACATTTATCAGTGAAGCAACGGTCGCCCTTGAGGAACAGCTTGCAGCCCTCGCGACGACAGATGCGACATTTGGCTTCGGTATATTTGGCCATGAATCAATCCTCTTGTAGCTGAAGCGTTCCGCAACTAGACGCGACGGCGCTTGGGCGGCCGGCATCCGTTGTGCGGGATGGGCGTCACGTCACGAATGAAAGCCACACGGAAACCGACGGCGGCAATGGCACGCATGGCGGCTTCACGACCGGAGCCGGGACCCTTCACATACACGCCCACGGTGCGCATGCCGTTTTCCTGAGCCTTGCGGGCCGCGGTTTCGGCTGCCACCTGAGCGGCGAAGGGGGTGGACTTACGCGACCCCTTGAAGCCGCTCTGGCCGGAAGAAGCCCAGCTCACAGCGTTGCCACGGGTATCGGTAAACGTAATGATGGTATTGTTGAAAGAAGCCTGGATGTGGGCGATGCCCACAGGAATGTTCTTCTTTTCCCTTTTCTTGACCGCTTTCTTGGGTCTGGCCATGACTGCTATCCCTCAATCTCGTTTGCGCGAAGCATCGTTACTTTTTCTTGCCCACAGCACCACGACGCGGCCCCTTGCGGGTGCGGGCGTTGGTGTGGGTACGCTGACCGTGCACGGGCAAACCGCGACGATGGCGGAGGCCCCGGTAGCAGCCAATGTCCATAAGGCGCTTGATATTGCTGGAAATCTCACGGCGAAGGTCGCCTTCTACCTTGTAGTTCTGTTCGAGTTCCTTACGGATCTCGTTCACTTCATCGGCAGAAAGATCGTCGATATTGCGTTCCCAGTTGACACCCGTGGTGTCGAGGATCTTGAGGGCCGTCGTGCGGCCAATGCCATAAATATAGGTGAGAGCAATGTCCACCCGTTTGCCGCGCGGCAAATCAACACCTGCAATTCTCGCCACAGTACGTCTCCTGCCTAGCCCTGGCGCTGCTTATGCCGGGGGTTTTCGCAGATAACTCGAAGAACGCCCTTGCGCCGGATCACTTTGCACTTGGGGCATATTTTCTTGACGGAAGGTCTGACTTTCATAACACGTCTCCAATTGGCGGCAAGGCCACGCCTTGCAAGCCCGAATTTGCTTGCCGCGATCCCGGCCGGAAATCCGGGCCAGTGGGCTGCTCCTCCCCCAGGATGGGGCGGCAGGAACAGAAACCTTTATCCATCTTTTGTTCGACTGTCAACTACCAATGGTCTGCCGGTTGAGACCACGATCCGAAATGCTCAGGATGCGCGGTCCGTCATGCGTGATGGCGACACTGTGCTCAAAATGCGCAGCCCATTTGCCGTCACGGGTCACCGCAGTCCAGTCGTCATCCAGAATGTCCACTTCATAGGTACCGATGGTCACCATGGGTTCAATGGCGATCACCATGCCGTTCTGGAGGGTAAGTCCCCGCATGCCCGGCTTGAAGTTGGGCACTTCCGGTTTTTCGTGCATCTTCGCGCCGACCCCGTGGCCGACGAAACGACGCACCACATTGAAGCCGGCCGCCTCGACATAGGCCTGGACAGCCGCGCCGATGGCATAGACATCGTTGCCCGCGCGGGCCTGCTCGATGCCCACATAGAGGCTTTCCTCAGTAACCTGCATGAGGCGGTGGGCTTCGGGGCTCACCTGGCCGACAGGGAACGTGCGGGCGGCATCGCCCACAAAGCCCTCGTACACCACGCCCATATCCACGCTCACGATGTCGCCTTCCTCAAGCAGCCGCGGGGAGGGGAATCCGTGAACAACCTGCTCATTGACGGAACAGCAGGTGGCATAGGGGTAGCCGCAGTAACCGAGAAAGGCCGGCTTCACCTTGTAGCTCGCGCACATGTCGCGCGCGATCTCCTCAAAGCGCATGGTCGGCACCCCGGGAGCAACAGCATCCCCGATGGCGTCAAGAATATTGGCAACCATGCGGTTCGCCTCGCGAAGGCAGGCGATTTCACGGTCATTCTTGATGAATGCGCCCTGGTATTTCTTCATGAAACTATCCTTGGCCTACAGTCTTCCGGCCTTGCGAGCCTTGTTCATGAGGCCCTGGTATTGCGTGGAGATCATATGCGACTCGATCTGATTACGGAAGTCCATAGCCACGCCCACAAGGATGAGCAGGCTGGTGCCGCCAAAGTAGAACGGCACGTTGAACCAGCTGTACATGAGCATGGGCAGGACAGACACGATGGAGATATACACGCCGCCCGAAAGGGTGAGACGCGAAAGCACCGTATCGATGTATTCCTGCGTCTTCTCACCGGGACGGATGCCCGGGATGAAGCCACCGTTCTTCTTCAGGTTCTCGGCCATGTCCTTGGGATCAAAGATGATGGCCGTATAGAAGTAGCAGAAGAAGAAGATCAGGGCCACATAGATGACGTTGTACATGATCGTGTGCGGCGCAAAGAAGTCGGCGACACGCTTGACATATTCATTGGTGGCGAACTGTCCGACCGTTGCCGGGAACAGGAGCAGCGACGAGGCGAAGATGGGCGGGATGACGCCGGCCGTGTTGAGGCGCAACGGCAGATGTGTATTCTGCCCGCCGAACATCTTGCGGCCTATCTGACGCTTGGCGTAGCTCACCGGTATGCGGCGCTGCGCGGTCTCGATGAAGACGATGGCCGCCAGCACCACCGCCATGAGCAGCACCACGGCTACCGCCACGAAGATGGACATGCTCCCCGAACTGATCAGCTCGATGGACTGTATGATCCCGCGCGGTATGCCCACGACGATGCCACAGAAGATGATCAGCGAGATGCCGTTGCCGATGCCGCGCTCGGTGATCTGTTCGCCGAACCACATGACCAGCATGGAACCAGTGGTGAAGGTCACCATCGTCAACATGCGGAACTGCCAGCCCGGATCCAGAACGATGGACGAACCGGTAGGACTGCGCATGGCTTCAAGCCCCACGGCGATGCCCAGGCCCTGCACAAGGGTGATGAGCACCGTGAGGTAGCGGGTATACTGCGTGATCTTGCGCCTGCCGGCCTGCCCTTCTTCCTTGGCCATGCGCTTGATGTCAGGGCTGACCACCTGCAGGAGCTGCATGATGATCGACGCCGAGATATACGGCATGACGCCCAGGGCAAACACCGACACGTTGGACAGCGCACCGCCCGAAAACATGTCGAACATGCCGAAAAGCGTTCCCTGCATGCTGTCGATATAGGCCTTGAGGGCTTCGGTGTTGACGCCGGGCACCGGCACATGAACGCCGATGCGGTAGCAACACAGAAGCAGGAACGTCCAGCCGAGACGTTTGACGAGCGAACGCTGCCCGTCCATGTTGTTCACGGTTCCAGATGCCATGCAATACTCGTTCTTTTTGCTCCCGCACACGGCACACGCCTGCCGCCGGCCTCACGGTACGGCGGCACGGCACATGCCTGCGGTCGGACTGGTTACTTAGTTGCTCGCCGGGGCCGCTTCAAGCTCGCTGACTTCGCCTCCGGCGTTGCGGATCTTTTCCGCGGCGGCCTGGCTGAACTTGTGCGCCTGCACCTTGACGGCCACGCAGACTTCGCCACGGGAGAGCACCTTCACAGGCGCGCCCATGCGGGCGAGGCCGCGGGCGTAGATGTCGTCAAGCGTGATCTCGCTCTTGCCGGCAAAGGCTTCCAGCAGGCGGTCAAGGTTGATGACGTCATACGTCACCTTGAACAGGAAGTTCTTGAAGCCGTGCTTGGGAAGACGACGCTGCAAGGGCATCTGACCGCCTTCGAAACCGGGGCGGACACCGCCGCCGGCACGGGCATTCTGCCCCTTGTGGCCCTTGCCCGCGGTGCAGCCAAGGCCGGAACCGGCGCCACGGCCGACGCGACGGCGGGTTTTGCGCTCTTCCGGGAAGGGAAAGAGATTGTGCAACTGCATGATCTATACTCCTCCGGCGCCGCGGTTAGTCGACCACAGCCACCAGGTGCGAAACTTTGGAGATGATGCCCCGGATAGCCGGGGTGTCCTGGAACGTCCTGACCTTTTCGCGACGCTTGAGGCCAAGGGAATCCAACAGCTTGCGCTGCGCAGGGGTGCTGCCGATGCGCGAACGCACGAGTTTGACCTTGATTTCCGCCATGACTACTTCCTCGGGGCTTCCAGCTTCTTGCCGCGCAGCTCGGAGACTTCGTCAGCGCTCCGCAGGGAGACAAGGCCCTGCATGGTGGCCCGCAGCACGTTGTGAGGGTTGTTGGTGCCGATGGCCTTGGCGAGCACGTCGCGCACGCCCACGGCTTCCATGACGGCGCGGACGGCGCCGCCGGCGATGATGCCGGTACCTTCGGAGGCGGGCTTGAGCATGACGCGGCCGGCGCCAAAGCGGGCCAGCACTTCATACGGCAGCGTCCCGTCCACCAGCGGGATCTGTACGCGGCTCTTGCGGGCGCGCTCGGTGGCCTTGCGCAGAGCTTCAGGCACTTCCTGCGCCTTGCCCAGGCCAAAGCCCACGCCGCCCTTGCCGTCGCCGACGACCACAAGCGCGCTGAAGCTGAAACGGCGACCGCCCTTGACGACCTTGGCCACGCGATTCAGGGCAACGATCTTTTCGATTTCACCCAGTTCGTTCATCGGGGTTTCGGTATTTTCACGCATATTAGAACTCCAGGCCGCCTTCGCGCGCGCCGTCTGCCACGGCTTTCACGCGGCCGTGGTAAAGGTAACCGTTGCGATCGAACACCACCTGGCTGATATTCTTTTCCTTGGCCAGACGGGCGATCTCCTTGCCGACCTTGGTGGCGCCTTCAAGATTGCAGTGCACGCCGGCTTCGGTCTTGGCAAGCTGCAGGGTGGAGGCGGAAACAAGGGTCGCGCCTTCGATGTCGTTCACGATCTGCGCATAGATGTGCATATTGGAACGGTAGACCACCAGACGCGGACGGTCCGGGGTGCCGTTGACCTTCTTGCGGATGCGGATCTTGCGGCGCTGACGGGATTCATTCTTGGAAAGTTTCATGTGCGCCCCCTACCTACTTCTTGCCGCCGGACTTACCGACCTTGCGGCGGATGATCTCGGTGGTGTACTTGATGCCCTTGCCCTTGTAGGGTTCAGGCTTGCGGATGCGGCGAATCTTGGCCGCCATTTCGCCCACGAGTTCCTTGTTGATGCCGGTGAGCGTCAGCACCTGACCTTCGGCGCTGGCCTTGATGCCCTCGGGCAGCTCCACGATGACCGGGTGGGAATAGCCCACGGAGAGTTCGACCATATTGCCCTTGACGGCCACACGATAGCCGACGCCCACGACTTCAAGGGACTTGGAGAAGCCCTTGGTGACGCCTTCGATGCAGTTGGCAAGAAGGGTGCGGCGCAGGCCGTGCTGGGCGCGGCACTGGCGGGTCTCCTCGCGGCGGGTGATGACCACATGCCCGTCGGCGAGTTCATAGTTGAGCAGGCTGCACACAGGGGTGCTGACGGCGCCCTTGGGTCCCTTCACTTCCACAACATCCGTGCCGATCTTCACTTCAACGCCGTTCGGCACGGCAATAGGCTGTTTTCCAATACGAGACATGGTGCACCGCCTACCAGATTTCACACAGAAGTTCGCCGCCCACCTTCTTTTCATGGGCGGTCATGCCGTCCAGCACGCCGCTGGACGTGGACAGAATGCAAATGCCGAGGCCGTTCTGCACCTTGGGGATGTGATGGGCGCCCACGTACACGCGACGGCCGGGGGTGCTCACACGCTTGAGGCCGGAAATGGCGGCCTTCCCCTTGAGGTACTTCAGGGTGATGGTGATGTTCCGCTCATCCATGGCCACGTCTTCGACGTAACCTTCCCGCTTGAGGATGTCGGCAAGCGCCACTTTCATCTTCGAGCGCGGCACATTCACTTCCTTGTGCAGGGCCAAATGTGCGTTGCGGATACGGGTCAGCATATCCGCAATAGGATCTGTCATCATCGATAGCTCCTGACTACATGTTTTGCACGCGGGGTTGTCGGCCCCATGCCGATACTTCCCGACGTGAATCTGTCGTCTTTACCCCATGAATGCGTAAATTGCAAGTCCCGCGGGCAGGAACGACGCCAGCAAAAAGGGGACGGACACCAGTCCGTCCCCTTGCCGTCAATACGGGCGATATGCTTACCAGCTCGACTTGCGTACGCCGGGAAGCTCACCGCGAAGGGCCATGTTGCGGAAGCAGATACGGCAGATCCCGAACTGGCGCATGAAGGCGCGCGGACGTCCGCAGATGGGGCAGCGGTTGTAGGCGCGAGAGCTGAACTTGGGCTTGCGCCGGGCTTTGACTTCAAGAGAGGTGCGCGACATAGCTTACTCCTACTTGCGAAAGGGCATGCCCAGCTGATCGAGGAGGAACTTGCCTTCCTTGTCGGTGCTGGCGGTGGTCACAATGGTGATGTTCATGCCCTTGGGATTTTCCACACGATCCACTTCCAGTTCGGGGAAGATGGTGTGCTCCTTGATGCCGAGGGTGAAGTTGCCGCGACCGTCGAAGCCACGATCCGGGATGCCGCGGAAGTCGCGCACGCGGGGCAGGGCAAAGTTCATCAGCTTGTCCAGAAAGTCCCACATGCGATCCTTGCGCAGGGTGACGCGAGCACCGATGGGCATGCCTTCACGCAGCTTGAAGGAAGCGATGGACTTCTTGGCGCGCGTCACCACGGCCTTCTGTCCGGCAATGGCGGTCAGTTCGGCCACGGCCTCTTCCATCAGCTTGTTGTTCTGGCTGGCGGCGCCCAGACCGATATTCAGAGAGATTTTCTGAACCCCGGGCAGTTGCATGGGGGAGCTGTAATTGAACTCCTTCTGCAGTACCGGAATCACCTTCTCCCGATAAATCTTTTCAAGGCGGGTCATCGTATCACCTTATTCCATGACTTCGTTGCACTCTTTGCAGAAGCGCACTTTCTTGGTTTTGCCCTCGGACTCAATGTACTTGTAGCCCACGCGGGTCGGCTTGGCGCACGCCGAGCAGACAACCATCACATTGGAGACGTGGATGGGCATCTCCTTCTCCACGATGCCGCCGGGCTGCTGCGCGTAGGGGTTGGGGCGCATGTGGCGCTTGGCCATATTCACCTTTTCCACCAGCACACGATCCTTCTTCTTGAGGATCTTCAGCACCTTGCCGACCTTGCCCTTGTCCTTGCCGGTGATGACCATCACCTTGTCGTCCTTGCGGATGCGATACGCTTTCATAGTCATCTCCTACAGCACTTCCGGAGCAAGGGAAATGATCTTCATGAAGTTGGCGGCGCGCAGCTCGCGGGCCACGGGGCCGAAGATGCGGGTCCCCACGGGTTCGCCCTGGTTGGAGAGCAGCACGGCGGCGTTGCCGTCGAACTTGATGTAGCTGCCGTCCATACGACGCACTTCCTTGGCGGTGCGCACGATGACGGCCTTCATCACGTCACCCTTCTTGACCTTGCTGTGAGGCATGGCTTCCTTGACGGACACCACGATGATGTCGCCCACGGAAGCGTAACGACGGTGAGAACCGCCGAGCACCTTGATGCAGGCCACCTTTTTGGCGCCGGAGTTGTCGGCAACCTGAAGCGTAGATTCTACCTGGATCATGGCGATTACCCTTACACAGCCTTTTCAATGATGGAGACCAGATGCCAGCGCTTGTTGCGCGACATGGGACGGAACTCCACGATTTTGACCTTGTCACCCATACCGCATTCGTTCATGGGATCATGAGCCGTGAACTTCTTGCGGCGCCTCACATACTTCTTGAGCAGAGGATGCTTCACCAGCGTTTCAACGCGCACGACAATGGTCTTGTCGTTCTTGTCGCTGACCACGATGCCGGTAAGCGTTCTGCCCTTGCGATCTTCCAGAGCTTGCATGGTTCAGCCCTCTAGTCCTTTTCGTTCAGTACGGTGGAAATGCGCGCCACCAGACGGCGGGTCGCCTTGAGCTCGGAGGTCTTTTCAAGCTGCGCGGTGGCATGCTTGAAACGAGCCGTCATCAGAGCCTCGCGCTCTTCGGCCAGCTTGGAACGCAGTTCCTCGGCGCTCAGCTTGCGCAGATCGGCAGCCTTGAGCGTGTTGGCCTTCTTATCGGTCTTCTTGGCAGCCATTACAGCCCCTCCCTCACCACAATAATGGTCTTCACGGGCAGTTTGTGGGCGGCGCGGGTCAGAGCCTCGCGGGCCAGCTCAAGGCTGACGCCCTTGATTTCATACAGGACGCGACCGGGCTTGACCGGCGCGCACCAGCCCACCGGAGCACCCTTACCGGAACCCTGACGGGTTTCCAGAGGCTTGGCGGTCACGGGACGGTCGGGGAAGACGCGGATCCACACCTTGCCGCCACGCTTGATGTGACGCATCATGGCAATACGGGCGGCTTCGATCTGCTGGCTGGAGAGCTGGCCGTGCTGCACGGCCTTGAGGCCGATATCGCCAAAGGCAATGGTGGCGCCACGGGAGGCGAGGCCGCGCAGACGACCCTTCTGCCATTTACGGAATTTTACTTTCTTGGGCGCGAGCATTACTGATCAACCTCTTTGTCAAGGATTTCACCCTTGTAGATCCACACCTTGACGCCAATGATGCCGTAGGTGGTGCGCGCTTCGGCAAAGCCGTAGTCGATGTCGGCGCGCAGGGTCTGCAAGGGCACGCGGCCATCACGATACCATTCGGTACGGGCGATCTCCGCACCGGCCAGACGGCCGGCGCAGGTCACCTTGATGCCTTCGCCGCCGAACTTGCGGGCCATGGTCACCGTGCGCTTCATGGCGCGGCGGAAGGCCACGCGGCGTTCCAGCTGCTGGGCGATGTTTTCGGCCACCAGCTGCGCCTCGATCTCGGGACGGCGGATCTCATTCACTTCCAGCGAGAATTCGCGACCGAACTTGTGGCGCAGGTCGTTACGCAGCTTTTCGATCTCCACGCCCTTGCGGCCGATGACGATGCCGGGACGAGCCGTGGAAAGGATCAGGCGCACCTTGCCGCCGGCGCGTTCGATCTCGATCTTCGCCAGGCCCGCATGATAGAGGAGCTTCTTGACGAAGGCGCGAATCTTGCTGTCCTCGTAGACGAAGGCGGGGTATTCCTTCTTGCTGAACCAGCGGGACTGCCAGTTCTTGTTGTACCCAAGCCGGAAGCCAAACGGATGTACTTTCTGACCCATAGCCTATTCCTGCCCTTCTGCGAGTATGACGGTAACGTGACTGGTACGCTTGTGAATCTTGGTGGCGCGACCCTGAGCGCGGGGCATGAAGCGCTTCCAGGTCGGGCCTTCGTTCACGATGACTTCCTTGACCACCATGGCGTCCACATTCACGCCGCCAAGCTGGGAGGCGTTGGCCAGCGCGCTCTTGAGCACGTTGAGCAGCACGCCCGCGGGCTTGTTGGGGGTGAAACGCAGGATGTTGAGCGCTTCCTCCACACCGCGGCCCTGTACGTTCTTGGCCACAAGACGGGTCTTGCGGGGCGACACCCGCTGGAACTTTGCGATAGCTTTCGATTCCATATCCCTACCCTACTTCTTGCCGGCCTTGGCCTTTTTGTCGGCAGCATGACCGTGGAAGGTGCGGGTGGGCGAAAATTCGCCCAGCTTATGGCCCACCATGTTTTCGGTCACGAACACCGGCACGAACTTCTTGCCATTGTGCACCGCAAAGGTCAGCCCCACCATTTCGGGCAGGATGGTCGAGCGGCGCGACCAGGTCTTGACGACGCGGCGGTCATTGTTGGCCACGGCGGTTTCGACCTTCTTCATCAGATGGCCGTCAATGAACGGCCCTTTTTTCAGCGATCTGGGCATGTGCTACTCCTACTTCTGGCCGCGGCGCTTGATGATAAGACGCGAGGACGCCTTGTTGCGGTCGCGGGTCTTGAAGCCCTTGGCAGGCATACCCCAGGGCGACACGGGATGACGACCACCGGAGCTGCGGCCTTCGCCACCGCCCAGGGGATGGTCGATGGGGTTCATGGCCACGCCGCGCACCTTGGGACGGCGGCCGAGCCAGCGGTTACGACCGGCCTTGCCCAGCGAGATGTTCTCATGCTGGATGTTGCCCACCTGGCCCACGGTCGCCACGCAGGCGGCAAGCACCTTGCGCACTTCGCCGGAGGGCAGGCGCAGCAGGGCGTACTTGCCTTCCTTGGCGATGAGCTGGGCATAGGTCCCGGCGGCGCGGCAGAGCTGACCGCCCTTGCCGGGGTAGAGTTCCACGTTGTGGATGACCGTACCCACGGGGATGCGTGACATCTGCATGGCGTTGCCGGGCTTGATGTCCGCCCCTTCGCCGGCGATGATCACATCGCCCTGATTGAGCCCCACCGGCGCGATGATGTAGCGCTTTTCACCGTCGGCGTAATGCAGCAGGGCGATACGGGCGGTGCGGTTGGGGTCATATTCGATATGCGCCACAGTGGCCTGGATGCCGGTCTTGTTGCGCTTGAAATCGATGATGCGGTACAGACGCTTGACGCCGCCGCCGCGACGGCGGCTGGTCACGCGGCCACGATTGTTGCGGCCGGCCTTCTTGGTCAGGCCCACGGTCAGCGACTTCTCCGGAGTGGAGCGGGTGATTTCCTCAAAATCGGAAACCGTCTGGAAACGGCGCCCCGCGGAGGTCGGTTTCAGCTTGCGGACAGCCATGGTTACACTCCCTCGAAGAACTCGATTTTATCGCCCTGACGCAGCGTCACATAGGCTTTCTTGTAGCCGGGCTTGCGGCCCACCACGCGGCCCTGACGCGCACGGTCGGAGGGCGCCTTGCGAACCACGTTGACGGATTCCACTTTCACATTGAACGCCTTTTCCACGGCCTGCTGGATTTCCAGCTTGTTGGCGCGGGGATGGACGTAAAAAGCCACCTGGTTGGACGTATCCTTGAGCAGGGTCGTCTTTTCAGTCAGCAGGGGCCTGATAAGAACCTGAGTATATTCCATGACTACGCCCCTTTCTTCTCGAAGCGGGCCTGCACGGGGCTGACGGCGCCTTCCAGCAGCACGAGCTGTTTGTGGCGCAGCACTTCCAGCACGCTCAGGCGGTCGGGAGTGGTCAGCGTCAGGCCGGGGATGTTGCGGGCCGAGCGGCACAGCGCCTCATCGACCTCGGGGGTCACGATGAGCGCCTTGGTGAGGCCCAGGGTGTCAGCCACCTTGGCAAAGTGCTTGGTCTTGGCTTCCGGCAGCTCGATGGCCTTGACCACCAGAAGATTTTCGGCGGCCAGACGGCTGGAGAGCGCCATCTTGAGCGCCAGCGCGCGCACCTTGCTGTTCACCTTGAAACTGTAGTCCCGGAGCTGGGGGCCGAACACGATGGCCCCGCCGCGCCAGATGGGCGAACGGTTGGAGCCGGAACGGGCCCGACCGGTACCCTTCTGCTTCCAGGGCTTGTTGCCGCCGCCGGAAACGAAGGCGCGGGTCTTGGTCTGATGCGTGCCGGCGCGTTTGGCGGCCATCTGGGCGCGCACCACGAGATTGAGGATCTCGGGGCGGGCCTCCACTTCAAACACTTCGGGGGCCAGGGTCACTTCGCCGGCCTTCACCTTGTTCTGGTCAAAAACTGTCATGGTAGCCATGCTGCTTCTCCTACTGCTTGCGGATCAGCACCAGCCCGTTCTTGGGGCCGGGCACGGAACCTTTGACCAGGATGACGTTATCCTCGGGACGCACGTCAACAATCATAAGGCCCATTTCCGTCACGGTTTCGTTGCCCCAGTGGCCGGCCATCTTGCGGCCCTTGAAGACGTGGCCGGGGAAGGTGTTGTTACCGATGGAGCCGTTGTTGCGGTGCACCTTTTCGCAGCCGTGCGTATCCTTGGAACCGGCAAAGTTCCAGCGGCGCATCCGGCCCTGATAGCCCTTGCCGAGGCTCGTGCCGGTCACTTTCACCTTGTCGCCGGCGGCGAACATCTCCACGGTGAGCTGCTGGCCGGCTTCCATTTCCGGGACGCCTTCCAGACGGATCTCGCGCAGATGCCGGTACAGACCCGTGCCCGCCTTGGCGAAATGGCCGCGCATGGCCTTGCCGACGTGCTTTTCCTTGGCTTCGGTCAGCGCGATTTGCAACGCGTTGTAACCATCCTTCTCCACCGTTTTCACCTGGGTGACGGGGCAGGGGCCAGCCTGTATCACGGTAACGGGCACAGCGGCGCCGTCACCGGCGAAAATACGGGTCATGCCAAGCTTGCGACCCAAAATTCCCATTTTCTCAGCCATGACTGCCTCTCACTAGAGCTTGATTTCCACGTCCACGCCGGCGGGCAGGGAAAGCTTGCCAAGGGCGTCGACGGTCTGCTGCGTGGGTTCAAGAATATCCATAAGCCGTTTGTGGATACGCATTTCAAACTGCTCGCGGGACTTCTTGTCCACATGCACGGAACGCTGGATGGTATATTTATGGATGTTGGTGGGCAGGGGGATGGGTCCCGCCACACCGGCACCGGTATTGCGCGCCGTGTCCACGATCTCCGCAACAGCCTTGTCCAGGATGCGGAAGTCGTAGGCCTTGAGCTTGATCCGAATGCGATCGCTGCCAACTGTCGTCATGTTGCCTACTCCGTTTGAAAAAACATCCTGCGCCGGTTGGGTGCAACGCAGGTTCCTTCACAACTGTACAACGAGCCATACCAATGGCCCGATGGGCCGCCTACCCGGCGGACATCGTAGGGCTTTCGACGAGGGAGAGCGCTTGAGCAGCGCACATCACAGAACCGGTTTCCCGGAATTCGGAGGAGTGTGGACGCATGGGCACGCCGCATCATCCGTGTGATGCTCCCCGGCGTCGCCCATGCCTGCCGCTCCAGAAAGGAGCAGCGAGGAGGTCCCGCAGGGTCACCAAATGGGGTGTGCTCACCCCTACCTTTACAGCCCCGGGTCGCCACGCGGAGTGACGGGATCCGTGATCGGGCTGGAACGGCTCGACATTGTCCGGCATCTGGTAACGCCTGCACATGTCAAAGTCTCCCCTTGCGGGGAGATACAGCAGGACAGACTCGATCTGCCCTTCCCTGCCGTCCAGGGATTTGCCCCTTTGTCGGGGCAGGACTGATTCATATCCTTCGCGACCAAAAAGGTCAAGCCTTTTCTGCAACGACACCGCCTGCGCCTCCCGCGCCGGCGGCACAGCCGGTCTGCTCGCGCCAGAAGGCCGCGGCGGAACGGGCCGTGTCCGTCTCGCCCCGTTCCGCGTAGAGCCGGCACAGCTGCTCCCACAGACGCCGGCGCAGCGGCAGGACGACCGCCTCGTCCACGCCCCGGCGGCACAGCTCCTCGATCTGCCGCCACAGCTGGCGCAGAGCCGCCATATCCCGGCAGTGGCTCAGCCGGAGGGGGGACGTTTTCGCTTCGCCGGATGTCGCCGCTCCCGGGTAGTCCCAGCCGGCCTGACGGGCCCAGTCGGCGCCGAAGCTGCGCCAGGAGCGTACGGCCGTATCCCGTACGGCGGGCAGACGGCAGCCCGCATAAAAAATGTCCAGCGTCCGTGAGCCGCCCGGAACCGGCGTCGCCAGCCCGCGCGCGATCTTGGCTTCGAAATCCTGCTGCGATTTGTAGTAGTAATGGTTGATCCGCAGATGGCGGGCCGTGGGATAGGAGCAGGCCCCGGCCACGGGGAAGCCGTCTTCATTGACCGCGAATTCCCCTTCCCGGTAGGCGAAGTGATGCGGCGAAAGCGGCCGGGCCACCGCCTCCGGGCGGACGATGCTCTTGACGTGAGCGTCCAGGCCCAGCGCCTCGTGGTAATTGGCCAGCGTCCCTCCCGGGGGACGCCGCAGATGCCCGCCGCTGCCCATCATCATCCAGTGCAGCGCCACGCCGCCGAAGCGTTCATAGGGACGCAGCAGGCGGCTCAGCGGCGGGTCGGCACATGACGCGGCCCCGGTCAGAGGGACGAGGAATTCGTCGATGTCGAAGAAGGCGAGCCAGAACACGCGTCCGCGCCAGAGCCGCAGGGCATGGAAGTAGGCGGAGAGCTGCGGGGCATCCCGCCACGGGAAATCCGTCACGCTGACCACGCCCCGCGCCACGAGGGGCGCGAGCACCTCGCGCAGCGGCTCACGGCTGCCGTTGTCGTAAAGGGCGACGTGGGTGAAGCCGAGGCCCAGATGGTAGCAGACCCATTCCCGCACGTCGGCCGCCGCCTCATCCCGGGCGATGGCGCACAGACAGGCGGCCCTATGCGTCACGCCGCCCGCCCGCCGGTCCGCTCTCGCCGAGCAGCGCCCGGGCATAATCCTCGCCGTTGAAGGGGCGCAGATCCTCCAGCTTTTCCCCAAGGCCCACAAAGGATATGGGAAGGTGCTCCTGCATGGCCACGGCGATGGCCACCCCGCCCTTGGCCGTTCCGTCCAGCTTGGTGAGGATGAGCTCGTCCACGCCCGCCGCCTCCCGGAACAGCCTGGCCTGCGAGAGGGCATTCTGACCGGTGGTCGCGTCGATGACCAGCACGGTACGGTGGGGCGCGCCGGGATGTTTCTTGCCGATGACCTGGCGGATCTTGGTCAGCTCTTCCATGAGGTTGACCTTGGTCTGCAGACGGCCCGCCGTATCCACGAAGAGGATATCCACCCCTTCCCTGAGCGCCCTGTCCATCGCCTCGTACGCCACGGAGGCCGGATCGGAACCGGCGGCCCGGGAATGGAAGAGCGCGCCCACGCGCTCGGCCCAGACCTGAAGCTGTTCGATGGCCGCCGCCCGGAAGGTGTCGGCCGCGGCGATCATCACCGTCTTGCCCTGCATGCGGGCCCGGTGGGCCAGCTTGGCTATGGTGGTGGTCTTGCCTACGCCGTTGACGCCGATGAAGAGCACCACTTCCGGCGGATTGACGGCCGCGATGCGCCGCGGGGCCTGGAAGATGTCCGACAGTTCGTGCATGAGCAGGCCGCGCACGTCGGCGGCGCTGGTGACCCCTTCCCTGCGGGCCCGTTCGCGCAGGCGCTCCACCAGCGCAAGGGCGGGTTCATAGCCCAGATCGGCCATGATGAAGAGCTCCTCCAGCTCTTCCCAGAAGGCGTCGTCCAGCTCGCCGTGCGAGGCGAACAGGGCGTTCAGTCCGCGGGAGAACTGCTCCCGCGTACGGCTCAGGCCCTGGCTGATCTTGAGGAAGAGGCGGCTGCGCTCGTCCTCTTCATCCTCCATGTCCAGCGCCAGCGCCAGCCGGTATTGCAGCTCGGAACGGAAGTCGGCCACATAACGGTAGTCCATGCGCCGGGCCCACTGCCGGAAATCCTCCACGAAGGCGTCCGCTTCCGCCGCGGGCGTTTCCAGGGCCGACAGCAGGAAGGTCAGCCGCCGCCACAGGAGGTCGTCGGCCGTTTCCACACCGTCCAGGACGATGTCCAGCCAGGCGGAAAGGCGCGGCTCGGCCTGCCGCAGGCGCAGGGTGAGGGCCTGCGCTTCCGGGCTGTCCGCGCTGACGGCGGCGGGGGCCGGCGCGGCGGACATCCCGGCGGCAGGAGCCTGTTCCGCCGCCTGTGCCGCCGTCTGCCCGGCAGCCGGCTCGCCGGACATTTCGGCGGGCATTTCCGCGACAGGACCGGCAGCGGGAGCGGCAGGCGCTACGGCAGCCTTCTCCACAGCGGCGGCATGTCCGGCAGGTTCAGCCCCGGCCTGATCCGGGACGGACGGGGACGGGACGGACGGGGCCGGCTGCGCGGCGGGGGCCTCGGGCGTCGCCGTTTCCGGGGCGGCGCCGCCGCCGAACAACTTCTTCACAGCAGAGAAAAAACCCATAGCAGCCTCACTTCACGTTTTGCGGCGTGCCAAGCGCCGTCAGCACCTCGCGCAGGGCCACGGAACAATTCTCCACGGCCGTGGCCTGTGTCTCGCATTGCGGATCATTAAGCGCCGTCTGCATGGCCCGGGCCGTTTCCGACAGACGCTCCGCCCCCAGGCAGGGAGCGGCCTTTTCCAGGGTCTGCCCCAGGCGGCACAGTCCGGCCAGTTCGTTTTCCTCATAGAGCCGGGTCAGGACCCGCGGGCCACGCTCGAAGGTCTGGCGGAACAGCCCGGCCGTCACGCGCCAGCTTTCGGGATGCGTGCGCTGGTAGCTCCGCCCCAGATCGGCGCTGATGACCACGGGCCCCTCTTCCTCCGGCATGGCGGCGGGGCCGCTTCCCGCCGTCGCCGCATCGTCGTCCACAGGGCTCAACCCCAGCCGGATGGGCGTCGCGCGGGGCGACGGGGCGGCGCTCTCCTCCGTCGCGGCGGCATCCGCGCCGCGCAACTGCCGCCAGCGGGCATGCGCCCAGCGCCGGGCATGGGCCAGATCCCCCCAGTAGCCGTACAGGCACAGCAGAGATGCCGTCAGATAGACCAGCCAGAGCGCACCCTTCCAGAATTCCCGGTCACGCCCGGCCCTGATCTCGGCCGCCGCCTCGCGCCGGGAGAGGTAGACCTCCACCTTGCCGATGAACTGCCCTTCCATGCTGAGCTGGCTCATGCCCTGCACCGCATGCTCGGTGATCTCGTCATCCCACGGCACAGGCTCCCACTGGTAGTTGCGGCGCATGCCGTCAAAAAATCCCTGCCGGGTCTGCACCATGATGCCGTAGATGCGCGCGTCCTCCATGACGCTCATAATCACGGTGCGCACGGCCAGCTCGTCCATTTCCCAGGCGGGCTGGCTCAGCAGTCCCGCCACCTGCGCGGCGGCCCGGCCGGCCTCGCTGATCAGGCGGCTCTCCACCTCCCGCGTCACGGCGGATACGCCCCAGACGACCTGCAACGCCAGCAGCAGAACGCCCGCCCCCCAGATGCCGAGGGCCGCCAGACGCCGCCATTTCCTTCGTTCGCTCATAGCAAAAACTCTTGACTCATCCTTGTCGCCGCAGGAGCCGCCGCCCCAGCCGGCATATATCCCGGTCGCGCACGAGCAGCAGCGCCGGCGGCCAGACCAGCAGCCCCGCCGTCACGGACAGCGCAAGACGCCCCCAGGAGGGCAGCCCCGCCGTCAGCAGACATGCCGTCCCCGCCGCCAGCCCCACCAGAACGGCGGCCACGGCCTGCGCGCCACAGAAGCGCAGCGCCCGCCACCACCCGTCGCGGGGCGCGGCCGCATGCCGCCCCATATGCCACAACGCCCCGGCCTGCACCCAGAGGGCGAGACTTGCCGCCGCCGCGGCTCCCGCACCGCGCAGCGGGCCTTCCACCTCCCGTATCAGCAGCAGGCCCGCGCCAAGGGTCAGCAACGGCACGAGCACTCCCGTCAAGGCGGCCCGACGACGCTGCCCGACGGCCTGGCTGCCCGCCAGCAGACAACGGCTCACGGCACAGGCCGGCAGGGAGGGAACATAGGCGAGGACGGCCCACGCCGTCGATCGTACCGCATTTGCGTCAAAAGCGCCATGCCCCAGCAGGCAGTCCACCAGCGGCCCGGCCACGGCCGCCAGCCCCGCCGCCGCCGGCAGGGAGAGGCGTATGGCCCAGCGCAAGGACGCATCCCGCACAAGGACAAAATTCCGCCAGCGGCCCGCACGCGCCAGCCGTCCCAGCCGCGGCAGCGCCGCCATGCTCAGGCAGGCCCCCACCAGTCCCAGCGGCAGTTCCAGCAGACGTTCGGCATAATACAGGGCGGCCATGTTCCCCTCGCCGGCCAGTGAAGCGGGCCACATGGCCGCCAGCATGCCCAGTTGCGGGGCCGACGCGGCCAGCGCACCGGCCGGGAGCTGACGCAGCAGCCCCCAGGCCTCACCCGGGGGCAACGCGGCGCGGCGTGCCGGCCGCGGCCTGCGCCGCCGGCGCAGCAGACGGGCCACGCCGACCTGTTGCAACAGCCACTGGGCGCAGCCCCCGCCGCTCATGCCCAGCGCCAGGGCAAGGGCCGTCTGCCGCATGTCCGCCCCGCAGCACACGGCCAGCAGGGCCGCCGCCAGCACGCAGAGATTGAAAAGGACAGGCGAAAGCGCCGGGACGAGGAAACGCTCGCGCGCATGCAGCACCGCCATGCAGAGCGCCGCCAGCCCCGCCGCCGGAACATAGGGCAGGCAGGCGCACAGCAGCCGGCCGGCAAGCGTCGCCTCCGCCGCGTCGAGCCCCGGTGCGAGCAGCCGCATGCAAGGGACCGACAGCGCGCCCGCGACGAGGCACGCGGCCAGCAGCACGAGCCCCAGCCGCCAGGCCAGCGCCCGGAGCACGGCCGCCGCCTCCTCCGCATCGTCACGCCCCGCCAGACGGACCGTAAGGCTCATGGACAGGGAGCCCTCGGCCAGCATGCGCCGCAGGATATGCGGCAGGCGCATGGCCGCCGTCAGGGCATCCGCCACGGGGCCCGCCCCCAGCAGCCAGGCCGTGGCCGCATCGCGCGCCAGCCCCAGCAGACGGGAAAGCAGCGTGCAGCCGCCCAGCACCGCCGCCTGGGACAGCATGCCGCCCGCCGCCCGCCGCCGGGCCGTCTGTGATCGTTGTCGCCGCATCCGCATCAGCTCCTCTTGCCGTCGCGCGCCCGCGCAGCCGGCGTCACGGCCGGTGCGGATCGGGCTCGCTCTTCCAGTCGCGCACAAGCTCGCGCACATGCGCCGCCCGGGGCTCCGGCAGCTGCTTGAACTGCTCCGCGAACACATGGATGCGCGTTGCGCCGCGCGGGGCGAACAGCCCCTTGACACGGATCCAGCAGGGGGACAGCAGGCCGCTCAGGTCGTCCAGCACCGTATTGGTGATGGTCTCCATGAAGGATTGATGATTGCGGAAAGCGAACATGTACAGCTTGAAGCTCTTGGACTCCACGCAGAGCTCATCGGGAACGTATTCCACGCTGATGGTGCCCATGTCCGGCTGTCCGGTCACGGGACAGAGGGACGTGAATTCGGGGAAACTGATGCTGATGACGTACGGCCTGTGCGGGAAGCGGTTGGGGAAGGCTTCCAGCAGGGCCACGCTGGGCCCGCCCTGCGGCGTGGGCAGCTTGCCCGTGCCGAGCGCATGGAGATGGGCCGTCTGATCCTGGCTGTGGGTCGGTTCCTGCGACATGGTGGCTCCTTGCGGGAAAGATTTCGGGACAAGCCCGCGGGCAGACTTGTAACGTAATGTGCTTGCCGCTACAATAGTTCCTCCGGGAACGGATGTCGCCTGCGCGCGGCACGCGGCCGCCGGTCTTTCCCCGCCGCCGGGGCCTCCGCTCCCGCAACCGTGTCAGGAGGCATGCATGATCTGGAAACTTTCCCTGCGGGCCTGCTCGGCGGAAGACTGCCTGCCGCTGGCCCCGGCGCAAAGCGGCGGCCCGCTCGGCCTGCCGGCCCATCTTCTGCTCGATCCCCCTTTGCGGGATGTCCCCTTCCTGCCCGTGGGGACGACGCTCTATGCGGAAGATACCCCCTTTGCCCGGGTGACGGGCCATGTCTGGCTGCCGGCCTGCGACGACGGCCACGCCCTGCGCTGCCCCCTGCTCACCGCCTTGACGGATCTGCCCGTGGGGGACATCCGCCTCGAGCCGCGCAAGAGCGGCCGCAGCCTTGCCTGGGTCACCCTTTCGGACAAGGGCTCCCTCGGCCTGCGCGAGGACACCAGCGGCCCGGCCCTGGCGGAGATGGTGGCCGAGACCCTGCCCCTCTGTCACAGCCAGGGCTTCATCCTGCCCGACGAGCCGGATCAGCTGCGCGCCCTGCTGACGGAGCTTGCCCTCGGCCAGCAGTATGATCTTATCCTGACCAGCGGCGGCACGGGCATCAGCCCGCGCGACATCTCCCCGCAGGTCACGCGGGCCCTGCTGGACTACGAACTGCCCGGCTTCGCCGCGGCCATGCTGGCCGCCAGTCTGGCGGTCACTCCGCGCGCCGTCATCTCCCGCGCCACGGCGGGCGTGCTGGGCCGGAGCCTGATCATCAATCTGCCCGGCAGCCTCAAGGCCGTACGGGAAAACCTGTCGGCCGTCCTGCCCGCCCTTGCCCACGCCCTCGACAAACTGCATGGCGACAGCGCCGATTGCGGAGGTTAACGATGCTCCCCACCCGTACCACGGCGGCAGCGTTCTGCCGCATGATCAAGATCGAACATTCCATCTTCGCCCTGCCCTGGGCCTGGGCGGGAGCCGTGCTGGCCGCCGGCGGCATGCCGCCCCTGCCGCCCCTCCTCATGCTGACCATCGCCATGATCGGCGTCCGCTCCTTTGCCATGGGCATCAATCGCATCGCCGACCTCCCCTTTGACCGGGAGAACCCCCGCACCTGCGAGCGGGCGCTCGTCACCGGAGAAATCAGCCTGCCCCAGGCCTGGCTGTTCTGCGGCGTGTCCGCGCTGGTCTTCATCGGGGCCTGCGCCTGTCTCAACACGCTCTGCCTCTCGCTGGCCCTGCCGGCGCTCATCGTCACCGCCGTCTACAGCCTGCTCAAGCGCCTGACCCCCTACTGCCACTACTGGCTCGGCGCCAGCCTCGGCCTGGCCCCGCTGGCCGGCTGGCTCAGCGTCAACCCCGCCAGTCTCGGCCTCGCGCCGCTGCTGCTCTTCTGCGCGGTGACGCTCTGGGTGGGGGCCTTCGACATTTACTACGCCTTCCAGGACCTGGATTTCGACACGGCCTTCGGGCTCCATTCCCTGCCTGCCGACAAGGGCCCGGAAGCGGCCCTGACCATTGCCGGCTTCTCGCATGTGCTGACCTCCCTCTTCCTGCTCCTGTTCGGCCTGGCCGCCCGGCTCTCGCTGATCTGGTACGCCTTCTGGCTGGGCATCTCGCTTCTGCTGCTGGTGGAACACCGCATCATGCGCACGCGGGACCTTTCCCGCGTCAACATGGCCTTTTTCACGCTCAACGGCATCGTCTCTCCCCTTGTCCTGCTGGGCATCATCCTGGGGCTTGTTTTCTGATGGCCCCGCGCAAACGCTATCAGTGGCAGGACGGGGCCCTGCGCGACGATGACGACAGCCCCAGCCGTTCGGAAAAAAAACGGCGCAGCACCGCCTTGCAGGCACTGGGGGAGGAGGTGGCGGCCCTGTCCCCCACCGCACAGGCCGACCTGCCCCTCGGCCCGGACATGCGCGAAGCCCTTGCCCTGCTCGCCCGCATAACGGACAGGGAAGGACGCCGCCGCCAGTTGCAGTTCATCGGCCGCCTCATGCGCGAGGAAAACGCCGACGCCATCCGCGAAGCGCTTGCCGCCCGTGCCGCCGGCCATCAGGCGGATACCGCCCGCTTCCACCGCGCCGAACACTGGCGGGACCGCCTGCTGCAGAGCCCTGACGCGAGCCTGCCCGGCCTGCTCGACGCCCTGCCGGACGCCCTGCCCGGGGCTGACGCCGCCCTGCTGGCCCGCCTGCGCGAGCTCATCCCCTCCGCCCGGACCGAACAGGGCGCGCCCCATGCCCGGCGGAAACTCTTCCGCCTGCTGATGCAGGGCATGTCCGCCCCGGCGACCCCCGGAGCAGAAAAAAATAAAAAGTTTGAAAAAAACGCTTGACCCCTCCGCGGCTTTCGCGTAGAAACCATCTTCGTCAGTGACGCCCTTGTAGCTCAGTCGGTAGAGTGCATCCTTGGTAAGGATGAGGTCACCAGTTCAATCCTGGTCAAGGGCTCCACAAAAAAAACGAACGCCTATCTCGCATAGGCGTTTTTTTTATGCCCGGTGAGCACCATGCAACTGCCCTTCCCCGTCCCCACGCCTGTCGCGACCATCGTCCTGCTGACTCTCTCCAACGTCTTTATGACGTTCGCCTGGTACGGACATCTGCGCTACAAGGGCCTGGCCCTGCCCATCGTCATCCTGACGAGCTGGGGCATCGCCCTGTTCGAATACATGCTGCAGGTTCCCGCCAACCGCATCGGCTACGGCTATTTTTCCGCCGCCGAGCTCAAGACCATCCAGGAACTCATCTCCCTCAGCGTCTTCACGCTCTTCTCCATCTTCTACCTGCACGAATCCTTGCGCTGGAACCACATCGTGGGCTTTGCCCTCATCGTGCTCGCCTGCTGGGTCATCTTCAAGGAATGGTAGCCGGGCCGTGGTCTCGCTGAGCGTCATCCTCATCTGTTCAGGCGCGGCGCTGGTGGCCGGCTTCATCGACGCCATCGCCGGCGGCGGCGGCCTCATCACCCTGCCCGCGCTGCTGCTGGCCAACGTGCCCGCGCACAATGCCCTTGCCTGCAACAAGATCAGCGCCGCGCTCGGCACGGCGACCGCCGTGGGGACCTTTGCCCGCGGCCACCTCATCCAATGGCGGCT
Source organism: uncultured Desulfovibrio sp. (assembly GCF_944324935.1). GTDB lineage: Bacteria > Desulfobacterota > Desulfovibrionia > Desulfovibrionales > Desulfovibrionaceae > Desulfovibrio. Next base: position 28,677 of record NZ_CALUYG010000022.1, read on the forward strand.
GTCGCTGGTCGGCGTGGCCTTTGCCCTGCTCGGCTCAGGTATCGGCGCGCACATCTCCCTCCTGTTCGACAACGCCGTGCTGGGCAAGATCCTCGTTTGCCTCCTGCCCGTCGGCATGGCCGCCACCCTGCTGCCCAAGAAGGACATGGCCCACAACCTGACCGTGGACAGCGGCCCCCGCCTCTGGCTGCTGACGCCGCTGGTCTGCCTGCTCATCGGCGTGTACGATGGTTTTTACGGCCCGGGAACAGGCAGTTTCATCATCCTTGCCCTGCACTTCATCGTTCGCATAGGCCTCATCCATGCCTCGGCCACGGCCAAGGTCATCAACCTCGGCTCCAACCTCGCCGCCGCCGTCAGCTTCGTTCTGGCCGGCAAGGTGCTCTGGCTGCTGGCCCTGCCCATGGCGGCCGCCTCCATCACCGGCAACTGGCTGGGCAGCCGTACCGCCGTGCGCGTGGGACCACAGGCCGTCCGCCGCTTCCTGACGGTATCGCTGGGCCTGCTCTTCTGTACCCTGCTCTTTGAATTCTTCATCCGCGAGATGTTCTGACCCTCTCACCTCCCCTCCCCGGGAGCCCGGCATCCCTTGCCGCCGCACGGAGCCTGCCCATGAAACGCCTTGTCCTCCCGCTGCTCCTCCCGCTGCTGCTTACGCTTACCGCCTGCGGCAAATTCTCCGGGTTCCGAGCCGTCGCCTTCCGCTTGCTCCGCACCGTCGCCGGTGCTATGCTGAGGTCAGTCCCTCTCCGGCAATCCCGCCGCGAGGCACGCAAGGAGCAAACACCATGAAACGCGTACTGTTGCTGGCCCTCGGTCTTCTGCTGCTCACCTCCACCGCTTTTGCCAAGGATGTACAAAAACATCTGCCCGGCGACCTGACGCTGGACGAGGCCCGTACCGTCCTTGATGCGGCGCTTGTCAAGGCCCGCGCCCAGGGCGTGCCCATGAACATCGCCGTAGTTGACGCCGGCGGCAACCTCAAGGCCTTCGTCCGCCAGGACGGCGCCTTCATCGGCAGCATCGACGTCTCCACCAAGAAAGCCATCACCGCCCGCTACTTCAATATGTCCTCCGCCGAGCTCGGCGCTGCCGCCCAGCCCGGTAAGGAGCTCTACGGCATCGAGGCCACCAACGGCGGCCTGGTCATCTTCGGCGGCGGGGAGCTGCTCATCCGTAACAACGTCATCGTGGGCGCCATCGGCGTCAGCGGCGGCAGCGTAGCCGAGGACACCAATGTGGCCAAGGCCGGCGCGGCGGCCCTGAAGTAGGCCGCGCTCTTTCCTCCAGCCCCTTCGGCCCGTTCCGTCTCAGGCGGAGCGGGCCTTTTTGCCTGTGTCGCCGCGCTTCCCTCCCCGCTCCGCTTCCGCCGGATCCCGCAGCTCGGGCAGCGCCCCGCCCGCCACCGCCCACAAGTACAGTGAGGCCACACTCCCGTATGGCGAGAAACGCCGCCGGTAGCGTTCAAAGCGTTCCCGGTCGATGTGCCTGTGCCGGTACAGCATGCGCAGACCACGCCGGATGGCCAGATCATCAAAGCTGAACACGTCCTGCCGTTGCAGCGAGAACAGCAACAGCATCTCCGCCGTCCACACCCCCACGCCCCGCAGCTCCACCAGCACGGCGCAGACGGCGGCATCGTCCATCCCCCGCAGCGCCTCCACATCCAAGCGCCCGTCCGCCACGGCCTGCGCCGCCTCCCGGACGTATTCCACCTTGCGTCCCGACAGCCCGAGCGCTCGCAGCCCCTCCGGCTCGGCCGACAGCACGGCCGCCGGCGTGACCGCTCCCAGCGCCGCGCACAACCGCTGCCAGAGCGTACGTTGCACCGTCATGGAGACCTGCTGCCCCACAATGGCATGAACCAGCGCCGCGAACAGATCCGGCATCACCTCCCGCCGCAAAGGCCCCAGCCGCTCCATCACTTCCCCAAGCCGCTTGTCCCGCCGGGCCAGATACGCCACGGCCCCCTCGTCATAGGCAAAATACATGGATTGTCCCCCTTTTGGGGGAAGAAAGCTTTTGCGGGGGAAGGGAACCTTTGCAAAGGTTCCCCTCCCCCGCGCCCCCTCCCCTCGAAAACTTCACTCTGGTCGCTCGAAACGAGCGTACCGCGCCTGCCCCCACTTCGCCCGCCAGTCCCCCGGCGGCAGGCAAAAGGGAAGAGGCGGAGACGGAAGCGCCGAACAGCAGCGAAAAAACGACATCAGTACTGGGTGTGATACGCCTGACGGTAATGATGGAAAGCCGAGGCTCTGCGACAGCGCCCCATTGCCCTGGCAAAGCGCGCGGGGGAGGGATGGGGGGCGTGGGGGGAAGGGGACACCGCCCGCGCCAGGCGCGGGGTCCCCTTCCCCCCAAATACAGGCCCGCTAATTTTTCAGACTGTGGATAGGCGCTGGGATGCGGCCGCCGAGGTTGATGAAGCCGGAGGCGTCGCCGCGGGGGACGGGGATGATGGCGGCCTTGCCGAGCAGGCCGCCGAAGGAGACTTCCTCGCCCACGCCTTTGCCGGGAACGGGGATGACGCGTACGGCGGTGGTTTTGTGGTTGATCATGCCGATGGCCATTTCATCGGCGATGATGCCGGAAATGCTGCTGGCGGGGGTATCGCCGGGGATGGCGATCATGTCGAGGCCCACTGAGCAGACGCTGGTCATGGCTTCGAGCTTTTCGAGGCTGAGCAGGCCGGAGGTGGCGGCGGCCTCGATGCTGGAGTCTTCGGAGACGGGGATGAAGGCCCCGGACAGGCCGCCCACGGAGGAGGAGGCGAAGGCGCCGCCCTTTTTGACGGCGTCGTTGAGCATGGCCAGCACGGCGGTGGTGCCGGGCGCGCCGATGCTGGACAGGCCCACGGACTGGAAGATCTCGCCCACGCTGTCGCCCACGGCGGGGGTGGGGGCCAGCGAGAGGTCGGCCACGCCGAAGGGCAGGCCGAGGCGGTGGGCCACCTCGGTACCGATCATCTCGCCCACGCGGGTGACCTTGTAGGCGGTGCGCTTGATGACTTCGGCCACATCCAGCAGGGTCATGGGCTGTCCGCGGTCGTTGCGGCCGGTCTCCAGGGCGCGGTCGATGGCCTTTTTCACCACGCCGGGCCCGGAGACGCCCACATTGATCACCACGTCGGGCTCGCCCACGCCGAGATAGGCTCCGGCCATGAAGGGCACATCCTGCGGGATGTTGGCGAAGACCACGAGCTTGGCGCAGCCCAGGCCGCCGCGGTCGGCGGTCGCCTCGGCCACCTTGAGGATCTGACGGCCCATGAGGGCCACGGCGTCCATATTGATGCCGCTGCGCGAGGAGGCCACGTTGATGGAGGAGCAGATGCGGTCCGTGGAGGCCAGCGCTTCGGGCAGCGCTTCGATGAGCGCGCGGTCGCCCTTGGCGAAGCCTTTTTCCACCAGCGCGGAAAAGCCTCCCAGAAAGTCCACGCCCGCCTCCTTGGCGGCCTCGTCCAGCGCACGGCAGACGCGCACCATGCCGTCCGGGCCGAAGGGCGCGCCCACCACGGCGATGGGGCTGACGCTGATGCGCTTGTTGACCACGGGGATGCCGTATTTGTCGCCCACTTCATCGCAGACGCTCACGAGCTGGGCGGCATAACGGCGGATCTTGGCCCGCACGTTGTCGGTGAACAGTTGCAGGTCATGGCTCACGCAGTCGAAAAGGCTGACGCCGAGCGTGACGGTACGCACGTCAAGGTGTTCATTGCGGAGCATGTTCAGGGTACTGGTGACTTCGCGTTCGGAAAGCATAGGGTATCTCCAGAAAAAGCGCCACGGGGACGCCGTTGATTGCGGAATGAATAGGGACGACGTGCGGCCGGGATCACCAGACGAAGTCGGACAGATCGCGCATGGCCTGCCGCACGGCCTCGGTCGTGTCCGTCCCGTCGCCGGCGGCGGCCATGAGCAGGCAGAGGGCCTGGCCGTCGGCGGAGAGGGCGGCATGGCGTTTGGGCCCGGCCGTCCAGTGTCCGCCCTCCGGCGCAAGTTCTCCCCAGAAGGCCGCCAGGGCCGCCAGCAGTCCCGGCTTGTCCAGCCAGGCGGCGGAATACGGCAGGATGCCCGCCAGGAGTTTGCCCTCGGCGCTGCCCGGCAGCGAGCGCACATAGACCGTGCAGCGAGCTCCTCCTCCCTTCCCTGATCCTCGGGGGAAAACGCTCCCAGATAGCGGATAGGATCGACGGGCGGGGCCAGCAGTTCTCCCGGCACGGCAAAGGCGTCCGCGAAGGCGGCCAGCATGGGCGCGGCCTCCTGCCGCCGCCAGACCGATCCCGGCTGCCCGAGCAGGACGAAAAGCCCGGCCCCCTTCCCCTGCTTGCGGGGGGCAAGCAGGAGGAGTCCCTCCTCGCTGCCGCGGACGAGGGCATCCCCCAGGCGGCGGTAGCCTTCATCCGTGCTTGCGGCCAGGTCGATGTCTTCGGCGCAAACCATCAGGGCGAACAGCCCGTCCGTACGGGAATAGTGCCGACACCCCGCGAACACGCCCTCAGGCGCTTCGGCTGACGCCGTCCAGCCCTCGGGAGGGGCGACCTCCAGCGCGGCTGCCGGCGTGGAAGGCTGCTCACCTTCCGCTGTTGCGTCCGGCGCGGCCACGGCCGCAAGCGCCGGACAGGCGAGCCAGACGGCCAGCAAAAGCGGGGCGGCACATCGCATAGCGCGTCCTCAGAACGGGGCCACGCGGTGCACGGCCTCGAAAATGTCCCGATGCTGCACGCTCACGCGCAGATCATGCTTCTTGCCTTCCACCACCAGTTCACGGCGCAGGCGGCCAAGGTCCACATCCTCCGGCACCATGACTTCGAACACGAAGAGCGCATGGTTGGGCCCGCCCTCGCCGAGGATGGCCTTGAGGCTTTCGATATTGATGCTGTGCTGGGCGAATATGCGGCTCATGGCCGCGATCTGCCCGGTGTGGTCCGGCCCGTCCGCCGTCACCACGAACGGATCGCAGACAAGCCCCGTCCCCCACTGTCCCTCCACGGCGGGACGCACCAGCACGGACAGATCCTGCCCGGCGGCCTCCAGCCCGGTCAGCAGCATACGCCTCAGGCCTTCCTGTTCCAGCGTGTCGGGCGCCTGGACGATGAAGATGGCGGCAAACTCGCCGGACAGGATGGTCTGCGTCACTTCCACGATGTTGCAGCCGCTCTGGCCGAGGATCTGGCTTACCGTGGACACGGCTCCGGGGCAGTCGCGCCCCAGAAAGGAAATGCTCAATTTTTTCATCTGCGCCTCGCTCTGAGTAGTGGATGCCAAGGGCCGCACTATGGCGTATCACGGCAGGAAAGACAAGCCGGCGGCAAACGCCCGGCCGCCTGCGGCGACGCCCGGCCGGCGCGACGGCAGGTTCTTGACTGCCGCCGTGGCTTGGACTAGGCTGCTCCAGCAATTATTGACGCGTTTGCCGCGAGGAGATGTACCGTGGAAGATCGGGAAAAGAATCCGCAGAAGCCCAAGGTGAAGCTGAACACCAAGTCCGCCCATGCCGCGTACTTCCTGCCCATGCTGGAAGGACTTGCCAAACGCGACGACCTCAACGAGGTGGTCAAGAATCGCGTGGTAAAGGCCTGTGACCTGCTGGATGCGGGCGTGCCCCTTTTCCCCAACGACTTCCGCAAGGAGCACGCCATCGGCGAAGTGCTCGAGCAGTGCGGCGAGCTGGAGGGCGAGGCCCTGGAGCAGGCCGGGGACGTCTTCGCCCTGGCCGGGCGCATCGTGTCGCTGCGCAGTTTCGGCAAGGTGCTTTTCTTCCACCTTATGGATCAGAGCGGGCGCATCCAGTGCTACGCCAGCCGCGACGAGCTGCCGGCGGAGACCTTTGCCGTGGTCAAGAAGCTTGATGTGGGCGACATCGTCGGCGTTTCCGGGCACTTGTTCCGCACCAAGACCAACGAACTGACCATCGCCTGCCGCAGCCTCAAGCTCATCACCCGCTCCATGCGGCCCCTGCCGGAAAAATATCACGGTCTCAAAGATATGGAGACCCGCTACCGCCAGCGGTACGTCGATCTGACGGTCAACGAGCGGGCGCGGGACATTTTCCGCAAGCGCAGCCTCATCGTGAGCGAATTCCGTTCCTTCCTCCAGGAGAAGGGCTTCATGGAAGTGGAAACGCCCATGATGCAGCCGCTTGCCGGCGGCGCCACCGCGCGTCCCTTCATCACACACCACAATGCGCTCGATCTGCAACTCTACATGCGCATCGCGCCGGAGCTCTATCTCAAGCGCCTGCTGGTGGGCGGCTTTGAAAAGGTCTTCGAGCTCAACCGCAATTTCCGCAATGAAGGCATAGACACCCGCCATAACCCCGAATTCACCATGTGCGAATTCTACTGGGCCTATGCCACCTTCCGCGACCTCATGGATCTCACCGAAGAGCTCTTTGCCCGGCTGGCGCAAAAAGTCTGCGGCAGCACCGTCATCACCTATCAGGGGCAGGAGATCGACCTCACGCCCGGGCACTGGCAGCGCATGACCTTCCATGAATCGCTGGAAAAGGTGGGCGGCCACTCGCCCCAGTTCTATACCGACTACCACAAGGTCCGGGCCCATCTCACCGAACGCGGCGAAAAGGTCGCCGAGGGCGAGGAGCTGGGCAAGATGCAGGCCAAGCTTTTCGATCTGGACGTGGAGGAAAAGCTGGTACAGCCGCATTTCATCTACCATTACCCCACGGCCATCTCGCCCCTGTCGCGGCGCAATGACGAAAACCCGGACATCACTGACCGTTTCGAACTCTTTATGACCGGCAGGGAAATGGCCAACGCCTTCTCCGAACTCAACGACCCCATGGATCAGCGCAGCCGCTTCGAGGCGCAGGTCCGCGAAAAGGAAGCCGGGGACGACGAGGCGCACTGCATGGACGAGGACTACCTCCGCGCCCTCGAGTACGGCATGCCGCCCGCCGCCGGTCAGGGCGTCGGCATCGACCGGCTGGTGATGCTGCTGACGGACTCGGCCTCCATCCGCGAGGTCATCCTTTTCCCGCTGCTGCGGCCGGAGTATTAGGTGGGCCGATCCTCCTTCGCCTTTTTCGTGGCCCGGCGCTATCTGTTCTCGCGCCGCAAGCAGACCTTCATTTCGGTCATCTCGATCATGTCCATCCTGGGCGTGGCCCTGGGGGTCGGCGCACTGGTGGTCGTGCTGGGGGTCTACAACGGCCTGACCACCGACATGCGGGACAAGATCCTGGGGGCCAACGCCCACGGCATCATCATGTCCTACCAGCCGGCTGCCTTCCAGCGGCTGCCTGATCTGCGGGAACGGGCGCTGACCGTGCCGCATGTCACCGGCGCGACGCCGTTCATCTATACCGAGTGCATGATCTCCGCCAACGGCAGCGTCAAGGGCATCGTACTACGCGGTGTGGATCCGGCCACGGCGCCCGAGGTGGTCACCATGCTTGGCAAGCTGCGCCAGGGCGCGGTGAGCGATCTTGTGCGCGACGGCCTGCCGGGCATCATCATCGGCGATGAACTGGCCCGGCGGCTCGGCGTGGTGCTCGGCAGCCGGGTCAACCTGCTCACGCCCTCCGGCAAGAAGGGGGCCGTCGGCTACCAGCCGGACGTCAAGCCCTTTGTGGTGGTGGGAACCTTCAAGACCGGCATGTTCGAGTACGACTCCTCCCTGGCCTTCATTGCGCTGGACGTGGCCCGCAGCGTGCTGGGCCTGCCCGACGGCTACCTGACCGGCATCGAGATCACGGTGGACGATCTCTTTCGCGCCGACGTCATCGCCAACGATCTGGCCGACGAACTGGGCAGCCCTTTCTATGTCCGGCACTGGATGGAGATGAACGCCAACCTCTTTGCCGCGCTCAAGCTGGAAAAGGTCGGCATGTTCATCCTGCTGGCCATGGTGGTGCTCATCGGCTCCTTTTCCATCGTTACCTCGCTGGTCATGCTGGTCATGGAAAAGACGCGCGATATCGCCATAATGATGTCCATGGGCGCCACCAGCCGCATGATCCGCAACATCTTCATGCTCCAGGGGACCATCATCGGCCTGGTCGGCACGCTGCTGGGCTACGGCATGGGGCTCACCCTGGGCTGGGCCCTGCGCAAGTACCGCTTCATCAAGCTGCCGGAAAACGTCTACACGCTCGACCATCTGCCCATCATCATCACCGTCCCCGACGTGCTCATCGTGGGGGCCAGCGCCATGCTGCTCTGCTTCCTGGCCACTCTCTACCCGGCGCGGCAGGCCGCCCGGCTCGTTCCGGCCGACGCGCTGCGCTACGAATAACCGCCATGTCCGAACTCTACCGATTCCATGATGTGAGCAAACATTTCGACGGGCCTGAAAATCTAGAGATTTTCAAGAATATCAATATGGTAATTGATGAAGGAGAATCTCTGGCCATTGTAGGGGCCTCGGGCTCGGGCAAGTCGACCCTCTTGCATCTTATGGGAGCTCTTGATACTCCCTCCTCTGGACACGTCTGCTTTGACGGTAAAGACCTGGCCAGCATGGACGCGGACGCGAAAGCCCGCTTTCGCAATACGTCGCTGGGCTTCGTCTTTCAATTCCATCATCTGCTGCCGGAATTTACGGCGGTGGAAAATGTGGCGATGCCCGCTTTCATAGCCGGGCGTCGCCATGCCGATGTGCTGCCGCTCGCTCGGGAAATGCTGGAGAGGGTCGGGCTTTCGCACCGGATGCAGAGCCCCGTCGCCACCATGTCCGGCGGCGAACGACAGCGCGTGGCCATTGCGCGCGCCATCCTCATGCGCCCACGGGTCCTGCTGGCCGACGAGCCTACGGGAAATCTGGATGAGCATACCGGAGCGCAGGTCGGCGAGCTGCTGACCACGCTGAACAAGGAACTGGGCATGACGCTCGTGGTGGTCACGCACAATACGGATCTGGCCGCTGCCATGCACCGCAGTTTGGAACTCAGAGCGGGGATATTGTATGAAAAAGTGTTTGCATAGGCTCGCCTTCCTTTTCCTTTTGCCGACGCTGCTGCTGACGTGCGCGTTCACGGCGGCCCGGGCCGCCGGACAGACGGTACTCGTCCTTCCGTTCCAGGCCAATGCCGGCCCGGAAATGCCCAATGCCTCCCGGGATGTGCCCCAGCTCATTTGTGACCAGCTGGCGCAAAACGGCCTCACCCCCATCCCCATGGACAAAGCCCGCGGCCTGCTGGCCCGGGGCGGCAACGGCAGCATAGACCTTGCCGAAGCCAGACGCCTGGGCCGCATGGCCGGCGCCGATCTGGTGGTATACGGCAATTTCAATCAGCTTGGCTCAGGATTCAGCATGGATACCCGCCTTGTCCCCGTGAAGGAGGGGCAGGCTGTCCCGGCCCGCTTCGAGCGGGATTCCCTCCTTGCGCTCGCCGAATGCGCCAGCGATCTGGCCGGGCGGGCCGCCAGTGTCATGGGCGCCGGTGAGGCGTCCGCGCCGGCCGCCACCCCCCTTGCCGCACCGGCCGCTGGCAGGACGCCGAGCTTCGTGCCCATGCAGGGCTCGGCCAAGGGGCTTGCCGATGTGCAGGTACGCGGGCTCCAGGTCATGGATCCGGACGTGGTGCTGACCCGGCTGACCATCCGCCGCGGCGACAGTCCGGATGCCGACGCCATCAACGAGGAAGTCAAGCGCATCTGGGAAATGGGCTACTTCAACGACGTACAGGCGACGCTGGAAGGCAATGTGCTCGTCTTCACGGTCAGCGAGAAGCCCCGCATCGAAAACATCATCGTCGAAGGTTCCGATGCCGTGGACGCCGACGACGTTTTGGCGGCAATGGGGACCCGCAGCGGCAATGTGCTCAATGAGCAGCTCATTTCCGACGACCTCCAGAAGATCAACGAACTCTACCGCAAGGAAGGCTACTACCTGGCCAAGGCCTCCTACCGGCTGGACTCCCGGCAGGGCGGCAAGGGCGCCGTCCTCGTCATCACCGTTGACGAGGGCAACAAGCTCTACATCAAGGAAGTCAAGATCGACGGCATCAAGGAGCTGGATCGCAGCGGCCTCGACAAGTACCTTGCCCTGCGCCCGCGCACCATCCTCTCCTGGTTCACCGGCACCGGCGTGCTCAAGGACGAATACATCGAGCGCGACACCAACGCCATCGCCGCCTATGGTCTGAGCCAGGGCTTTGTGGACATCCAGGTGGCCGCGCCCGACATCCAGTACAAGGATGACGGCATTTACATCACCTTCCTCGTCAACGAGGGGCCGCGCTACAAGGTGCGCGACGTCAAGTTCGGCGGGGATGTCATCGATACCGAAGAAGCCATGCTCGCTCAGGTGGAGATGGACAACTGGCGCGACGAGAACGATTATTTCTCCGTGACCGTCATGCAGGAGGACACCAAGCGCCTGACCAACTACTATGCTGATCAGGGCTATGCCTTTGCCGAAGTGGACACCCGCATCCTCAAGGTGGACGGCGATGCTCCCCTCGTGGATGTGGGCTATCAGATCAGCAAGAAGCAGAAGGTCTTCATCCGGCGGCTCATCGTCGAGGGCAACGTCAAGACGCGCGACAACGTCATCCTCCGCGAAATGCGCCTGGGCGACGGCGACATGTACGACGGGGCCAAGCTGCGGCGCTCCACCGAACGTCTCAACCGCCTGCGCTACTTCTCCGCCGTGGACACGGAACTCGTGCCCACCGGCAAGGATGATGAAGTCGACCTCAAGGTCAAGGTCAACGAGACCAATACCGGCGCGCTCATGGGCGGCATCGGCTATTCGACCTATTATGATGTGGGCGTTTCCGCCTCCATCATGGAGCGCAACCTCTTCGGCCGCGGCTACTGGCTGCAACTGCAGGGCTTTTTCTCCTGGCGGCGCACCTCCGGCATTCTCTCCTTCACCAATCCCCGCGTCTACGACACGGACCTCAGCATCGGCAACGACCTGTACTACGTCCGTGACTACTGGGACGACTTCACCAAGGAAACGCTGGGCGACACCATCAACTTCTCCTACCCGCTGGGCGAATACACCTCCGTGGGCGTAGGCTACCGGCTGGAACGCTACTACCTGTCGGATGTGGGCGACGATGCCTCACCCTACATCACCGACTACACGGGCTATAACTGGACCAGCGCCATCAATGCCCGCATCCTGCGCGACACCACCGACGCCCGCGACAGGCCCACCAAGGGGACCATCGCCCGCCTCTGGGCCGAATACGGCGGCGGCGGTCTCGGCGGTACGGACAACTTCATCAAGGCCGTGGCCGACTGGCAGGGCTTCTGGTCGTTCAATCCCGAGAACACCATCCACCTGCGGGCCCGTGTCGGCGGCGTCTTCCAGAATACGGACAGTCGCGTCCCCGTCTTTGAACGCTTCTGGGTCGGCGGCATGGAGACCATCCGCGGCTACTCCTACTCCGACCTTTCGCCCCGCGACTACAAGTACGGCGGCGACCAGATCGGCGGCGACCGCATGGGCGTGGTGAACCTCGAATACGTCTGGACTTTCCAGAAGGATATGGGGCTTGCGCTCGTGCCCTTTGTGGACGCCGGCTTCAATATCGACTCCAAGACGCAGTCCGACGAGCTGTACGACAAGATCGTCTACTCCGCCGGTCTGGAGCTGCGCTGGCGCTCGCCTATGGGCGATCTGCGCATCGCCTACGGCATCCCGCTCAGCAAGGACTACGACAATGAGCGCGAACCCGGGCGACTGGAGTTCAGTATGGGGCAGTTCTTCTGATCTGTTCCCACAGGCTATCTTCAAGGCGTCCTCTTCGGAGGGCGCCTTTTTTATTTCTTTATTTCTTCTGCACAAGAGAAGCGAACGACTGCGAAAAACGATATAAAAAAGATAAAACATCATTGTGTATATTCCATGATGCAGAAGCATGCTTTTTATCATTACCGCGTATACTTTTTTTAGAGCATTTCTAAAAAAATAATCCTTGCCAAAAAATTTCCCAACGACTACGTATAGAATACGAAAGAAATACGAGCATACTCCTGATCCTTGCCTCCCCCCTGCAACCGCATGCAAGGCATCCGTGGAGAGACAACGCCGGTTTCGTCCGGCCGCGCGGGAAATGAGAATGGCAAAGCGAATCAAGACTTCCGAAAAGGTGGGAACCGGGACGAGCGCCCTGCGCCGTCTTGCGCCGCCTCTGGCCTTCATGCTGGCTCTTTTCGCTCTGGTCGTGCTCTGCTATGATGCCGGATACTCGGCGCTCCCGCCCACGGAAAAGCGCTATGCGGACGCCAAGGCCGGCGTCGAACGTCTGAAACTGGACGAAAAGCGCTCCATGCAGCGGGAACCCTGGGAAAAGCTGGCACAGGAATTTGGCGACATCTACCGCAGCGATGCGGACTGGCCCAACCGGGCCGCCGCGCTCTTCAGGGCCGGTGAGAGTCTTGAGCAGCTGGCGCGGCGCTCCTTCACCCGCAAGGATGCCCAGCGCGCCGTGGACTGCTACGAAGAGCTCGCGCTCAAGCACGCCGACAGCCGCCTTGCCGACGACGCCCTGTTTCGCGCAGCCCTGCTGACGGCTTCCTACCTCAAGGACGACAAGGCGGCGCTGAACCTGCTGGACCGACTTGAACGGCAGTACCCTCGCGGCGACATGCGCCCCCAGGCTCGGGAACTGCGCCGCAACCTGGCGGCCAGCCTCGCCGAAACGGGGCCGGCGGCGCAAGCGGCCCCGGCAGCCGCGGAACAGCCCGTCCCCGAAGCCGACATCCCCGACGTCAGTCCGGCCCGGCGTCCGCAGGCCGTCTACCAGCAGGCCAAGGCGGATATGGACGCCCTGCGCAAGGACAAGAAGCGCGCCTGCTGGCGCGAACCGTGGGAAAAGCTCGAAAAGCGCTTCCTGTCGGTGCATGCCGCCAAGCCTTCGCCGGCCATTGCCGCGGGTGCGCTCTATCGCGCGGCCGCCTGCCGCGAAGCGCTGGCCCGCTGCTCCCACCTTGACAGGGAGTTTCGTCAGGCCGTCGCCCTCTACGTCGCCGTGCGCGAACGCTATCCCAACAGCGCGCTGGCCGATGACGCGCTGTATCAGGCGGCACTGCTGTCCGCCAGAGAGCTGGACGACGACGGGGCCGCGCGGGATCTCCTTGCCGCCCAGCTCAAGGACTATCCCCGGGGCGACATGGCCGCGAAGGGGCGCGAACTGCGGGCGGAACTTGCGGGCGGCCCCTCTCGGGGAAAGTCCGTGCAGGCGGCGCGCCCGGTGACGCCGGAGTTGCAGATGCTTTCCTGGGACTCGACGGGCAAGGACAGCGTCGAGGTGGTGCTGGAGCTGAACGCTTCCACGACATATGATACCCGCCTGGTCCGCGGCAGCAAGACCCGCCCCGCGCGCCTTGTGCTCCGCCTCAAGGATACCGCCATTGCCGAGGATGTGCGTAAGGGCGTCAAGGTCAACGGCAGCCTGCTCCAGAACATCGCGGTGAAGAAGCTGAAGGAAGACGCTCAGGTGGAGCTCTCCTTCCGCGAGGTCGCCCGCTTCGATACGGACTCGGAAGAGAATCCCAGCCGCATCGTCGTTCGCGTCACCGCCGGCAAGAACCGGCTCCCCCGCGCGGAAAAGGGAGACGTGGACGTGGCCGAGGCGACACGACCGAATCGGCGCATCAGCACCCGGCAAGTGGCCGACATGGCCAGCCAGCTCGGCCTGAGCGTACAGCGCGTCTTCATCGACGCCGGCCACGGCGGGCGGGATCCGGGGACCAGCCACAACAAGGTGGTGGAACGCATCATCACCCTTGACATTGCCCTGCGCCTCGGCCGCCTGCTGGAAGCCAACGGCCTGGACGTGGTCTACAGCCGCAAGGACGACCGGGCCGTGGGCCTCAGCCAGCGGACGGCGACGGCCAACCGCAGGGAATGCGACCTTTTCGTCTCCATCCATGTCAATGCCAACGAGGACCGCAGCGTGCATGGGCTGGAGACCTACTACCTCGATTTCGCCAGCAACCAGCACGCCGCCCGGGTGGCGGCGCTGGAAAACGCCCGCAGCGAGCGCCGTCTCGGCAACATGCAGAGCATGCTTGCCGATCTCATGCTGTCAGCTCGCGTGGACGAATCACGCCGTCTGGCGTCGGACATCCAGCGCCTGTCTCTCTTCCGCCTCAAGCGCCGGGGCTACACTGTCCGCAACAACGGCACCAAGTCCGCGCCGTTCCATGTACTGCTTGGCGCCAACATGCCTGCCGTTCTCGTGGAAGTGGGCTACTGCACGCATGGGCAGGAGGCGAAACGCCTGCTGGATGCCAAGTACCGGCATGCGCTGGCCGAAGGGCTGGCCGAAGGCATCCTTGCCTACCGGGACAGGCTTTCCAAGCGCCGCACCGCACAGAATTCATTGACGGGCGATACGTCTGGTGCTATGTGATAGGCGCGCCGAACGCGGCCGCTCAGGCGGCGGTTACGGCCAGCGCACAGCGCCCGAAGGCGATGCTGCCGCGGATACCTGACCCATAATGTCCGACTACCGAAATGGAGTATTTCCCATGCGTAAAGTTCTGCTTCTGACCCTTGCCCTGAGCCTGATGCTGGCTGGCGCCGCCTTTGCCGCCGACGCGGCTGCGCCGCTGACTCCCAAGATCGGCGTCGTGGATATGCAGGCCGTCGCCACCCAGAGCGAGCCCGCCAAGGCTGCCAAGGAAAAGATGGAAAAGCAGTTCGGCAAGGAACGCGAATCCCTCGAAAAGCAGGGCGAGGCGCTCAAGAAGAAGGCCGAAGACCTCAAGGGGCCCAAGGCCAGCGAAGAAAAGAAGCTGGCGTTCATCAAGTCCAAGCAGGAACTTGATCAGAAGACCCGTAATTTCATGCGCAAGGTGGAGCAGGAAGAAGTCAAGCTGCGCCAGGATATGGTGACCATGGTGTTCAATGCCACCTATGAAGTGGCCAAGCGCAAGGGCTTCACCTTTGTGGTGGACATCACCGCCGGCGGCGTCCTCTATGCCGATCAGAGCATGGATCTGACCCCCGACGTGCTGGCTGAAGTCAACAAGATCTTCAAGGAAAAGGGCGACAAGAAGTAAGCCCCACCGCCAGAAAGCAAGATGACCCGGCCTCGTGCCGGGTTTTTTTGTGAGTGACGGCAGACAGCCCTTGTGCCCCGGTACGTCACAGGCTAAGGTGAACGAATCACCGTCTCACGAAAAGGAGATCACATGTCTCAGGAAACGCCCATAAGCATGGACATCCAGCGCATCCAGGCCATCCTCCCTCACCGTTACCCCTTCCTGCTGGTGGATCGGGTGGTGGAGTGCGTTCCCGGTTCGCACATCCGGGCGTATAAAAACGTCACCATGAATGAACCCTTTTTCCAGGGCCATTTCCCGGGCGTGCCCATCATGCCCGGCGTGCTCATCCTCGAGGCGCTGGCGCAGACCGGCGGCCTGCTGGCCGCGGCGGGCATGGGCGACCTCACGGACAAGCTCTTCCTCTTCACCGGGCTGGACGGGGTCAAGTTCCGCCGGCAGGTCGTCCCGGGGGACAGACTCGATCTGGAATGCGCCAATCTGCGTATGAAGCTACGCATGTGCAAGATGGACGCCAAAGCCTACGTTGACGGCAAGCTGGCCGCCGAAGCCCAGATCACCGCCGCCATCGGCGACCGCCCTGCCGCCTGATGCGCGTCGCCCTCGTCCATTACTGGCTCGCCGTCATGGGAGGTGGCGAGAAGGTGCTGGAGGCCATCTGCCGCCTCTACCCGGAGGCCGACATCTACACGCATGTGCTGCGGCCGGAAAACCTGCCGCCGGAGCTGCGCCGGCACGCCATCCGCACCACCTTCATCAATGCCCTGCCCGGCAGCGCGCGGCATTATCAGAAGTATCTGCCCCTCATGCCGCTGGCCCTGGAACAGCTGGATCTGACGGGATATGACCTCGTCATCTCCAGTGAATCCGGGCCGGCCAAGGGCGTCATCACCCGCCCGGACGCCCTGCATCTGTGCTACTGTCATTCGCCCATGCGCTATCTCTGGGACAACTGGCCCGTCTACCAGGTGAACGCGGGCCGCTTTACCCGGCTGTGCTCACGCTTCCTGCTGCCCCGCCTGCGGCAGTGGGATGTCCTCAGCGCCATGCGCGTTGACCGCATCGTGGCCAACTCCCGGCATGTGGCCCGGCGCATCCGCAAATACTGGCGGCGCGAGGCCCATGTCGTCCATCCCCCGGTGGATACGCAGGCCTACGCCCCCCGCGCGCAGGCCGGAGGGGAGCACTATCTCTGCTTTGGACGTCTCACGCATTACAAGCGGGTGGATCTGGCCATCGAGGCCTGTAACCGGCTGGGCCGTCAGCTGCTGATCATCGGCGACGGCGAGGAACGGCGGCGGCTGGAAGCCCTGGCGGGGCCGACCGTCCGCTTTCTGGGCCGGCTCGACGATGCCGAGGTGCGTGCGCTGCTCGCCAGGAGCCGGGCGCTGCTCTTTCCCGGCGAAGAGGATTTCGGCATCATCCCCGTTGAGGCCATGTCGGCCGGCGTCCCCGTCATCGCCTACGGGCGGGGCGGCGCGCGGGAGACCGTCCAGGAGGGCCTGACCGGGCTGCTGTTCGACGAGCAGCGCGCCGACTGCCTGCAAGCGGCCATCCTGCGCTTCGAGGCGCTGGAGGAGTCCTTCTCGCCCTCCGTGCTGCACGCACACGCCGAGGAGTTTTCCGAAGCGCGCTTCGCGCAAGCCTTCCGCAGCGAAGTGGAGCGGGGTTTTGCCGAGCTGGAGAGCCGGCCCGCGCACGACGCGGACGGCGACACTGACGGGCGTCGCAGCGCTTAGGGCTGTTGGCCCTGTCCGTGCCGGGCGGAAGGGAAAGCCCTCCGCTGGTGTCGATGCCCGTAAGGCTCTTCGCCGCAAGAGCGAAGGGCACAAGGCTGCCCCACGCCCGGGTGCGGGCGGTGCGCGCGGAGCCGATCTCCCTTTTGCAATACGGTGTGGGATGTGTGCCGGCAGGTCCTAGGGGCTGTTTCTAAAAAAGCTGGACATCTTGAATGACTCCTGCTTTCCTGTTTGTTATGAGCAGACATGACAT
>NZ_CALUYG010000023.1 GCF_944324935.1 uncultured Desulfovibrio sp.
ATCATATGTGATGCTCCTGAAAAATTCTTTTGGAACATGAGAAAAAAGCTTTATTATCGCTGATGAAATATCCGTACCTGTTCGTTTTGCACTGTACGCGGCCACAAGAAAGCCACTTTTTCGCTCAACATTTGAGGCGCGGTGCGCCCCAAAGGTCGCGTCGGCATAGCCGACGCCCCGAAGGAAATCAGGGCAGGATAGATAAGCGGCTGAGGGGGCACCAGCAGACTATGGTTGCAAGATGGTCGCAAAACGCAAAAGAGGTCATACCCCCAATAGGGTATAACCTCTTGATTTCATATGGTCGGAGCGACTGGATTCGAACCAGCGACCCCCTGCTCCCAAAGCAGGTGCGCTACCAAACTGCGCCACGCTCCGTTGCGGTAGCTATAGGCGAAAGCGGCAGGCTTGGCAAGCCGAACGTCGCCGGGCGCGGGACGGTCGGGCAGCGGAAACGAAAAAACCCCGCGAAAACGCGGGGTAAATTTCTGGGGCGAAAGAAGGGGCTTGAACCCTCGGCCACCTGGGCCACAACCAGGTGCTCTACCAACTGAGCTACTTCCGCCGTGCAAGAAAGAGGTATAGCCGAATCGGCACAGCTTGGCAAGAAAAATTTTTGCAGGGCGTGACATCTGGATTTTTTCTAGAAAACCTTCTAGGATGAACACATCGGCCACCTGTGCGGACGGGGGTTCAGCCGCCGCATGCAGGGCGGACGGATGTGGCCGGGCATCAGCAGAGAACATGTTTTTTTCAGCGGGACAGCATGGACAAGCTCATCATCGAGGGCGGCGTCAGACTGCAGGGGACCATAGACGTCAACGGCTCCAAAAATGCCGCCCTGCCCATTCTCTTTGCGACCATCCTGCTGGATGGTACGGCCCGGCTCGAGAACGTGCCGGATCTGCGCGACATCCACACCACGCTGCACCTGCTGGACGTGCTGGGCTGCGCCTGCGCCTGCGCCGCTCACCGGGCGGAGATTCGTCCCGGTCAGCTGCACCCCGAAGCGCCGTATGATCTGGTCAAGACTATGCGGGCTTCCGTGCTGTGCCTGGGCCCGCTGCTGGCGCGCATCGGTCAGGCGCGCGTGGCGCTGCCGGGCGGCTGCGCCATCGGGGCGCGTCCCGTGGATCAGCACCTCAAGGGGCTCGAGCTCATGGGCGCGCACTTCGAACTGGCGGAAGGCTACATCATGGGGAGCTGCCGCCGGCTGCACGGCGCCCACGTCACCTTCGACATGCCTACCGTGGGCGGGACGGAAAATCTGCTCATGGCCGCCGTACTGGCCGAAGGGGAGACCCTGCTGGAAAATGCCGCCCGCGAGCCGGAGGTGGTGGACCTGGCGCGCTTCCTGCGGGCCTGCGGCGCGCAGATCGAAGGCGAGGGCAGCAGCAGCATCCGCATCCGCGGCGTCAGCTCGCTGCACGGCACGACCTACAGCATCATGCCGGACCGCATCGAGGCCGGTACGTTCCTTGCCGCGGCCGGCATCACCGGCGGGGACCTCCTGCTGCCCAATTGTCCCTACGAAGAGCTGGAAGCCGTCATCCTCAAGCTTACCGGCATGGGCATGGAGATCAGCCGGACGCCGGAGGGCGTGCGGGCGCGCTGCGACCGGCCCCTGCGCGGAATAGACGTCAAGACCCAGCCCTATCCGGGCTTTCCCACGGACATGCAGGCGCAGATCATGGCCCTCATGTGCCTTGCGGAAGGGGCCAGCATGGTGGAAGAGAGCATTTTCGAGAATCGCTTCATGCATGTGCAGGAGCTGGCCCGCATGGGGGCGGATGTCCGCATTTCCGGGCATACGGCTATGGTGCGCGGGGTGGATCATCTCATCGGCGCGCCGGTCATGGCGTCCGACCTGCGGGCGAGCGCTTCGCTGGTGCTGGCCGGGCTCGCGGCACGGGGCACGACCCAGGTGCAGCGCATTTACCACCTTGACCGGGGGTATGAGCGCATCGAGGACAAGCTCGGCGCTGTGGGCGCGCGCATCCGGCGTGCGCCGGAAAATGCCTGAGGGCCGGCATCCGGTCTGCCGAGCGTGACGCCCCCGCATGAGGCAGGCCGGGAAGAGAGAAAGGAGACTGTGATCGTGCGTCTGCTGCTTTGCGTGCTCTTGCTGCTGATCATGCTGCCGCTGTCCGGGTGCGGATACAGCGCCTATGGTCTGTATGACGACAAGCGCCTCATGGATACCATCACCGACGACAAGGGCATCGCCACGGCCATCAAGACCGACCTGCTGGACAACAGTTTCAGTCAGGGCTGGGGGACGGCGGTCTACTGCTATTACGGGAATGTGTTCCTGGTGGGGGAAGTACCGCAGAACATGCGCGACAAGGCTGTGACCATAGCCCGCCGCCATCAGGGCGTGCGCTCCGTCACCACGCATTGGTTCTCCCCGGCCACCAGCGAGACCAGCGATCTCGTGCTCTCTGCCCGGCTGCGGACGGCGCTTATCCGCAAGGACAAGCTGAGCTCCACGCGCATCGACACCGAAGTCAATGCCGGGCGCGTCGTGCTGCTGGGCGTGGTGGAAAATGCCGCCGAGCGCGGCCTGGCGCTGGATGCCGCGCGGCATGTGGAGGGCGTGACCTCGGTGAAGAGCTATCTTATGACGCCGCCCACCGACAAGAGCGACACCCTGTCTCCGGTGGCCGTCGATGCGGCCTCGCCGTCCCGTCCGGCCGGCAAGGACGCCGCGGCGGGCAACGATGCCTCCCGGCCCGCCTCCGGCGCGTCCTCGCTCGAGGAGCGCAGCCTGTAAGACGAACGAGATCCCCGTATTTTCCTTCCTTGTTTTCCTTCCTTGTCCGAGCGGCAGCCTTTCCCCGGGGCTGCCGCTGCTTTTTGGCCGGCACGGGCGGGGCGGCAGGGCGTGCGGGCAGACCTGCGGTCGCGGCGCGGGCGCGGCGGCTCACTGGAGCACGTTCGCGATGTCGTCAGGCAGGCTGGCTGCGGTGGTCCCGGCGTGCAGGAGCCGGCTCTCCAGCATCTGGAGCAAGGGCCGGAGCCCCTCGCCCCGCAGGGCGGACACCGGAAGCGCGTCGGGGAAGCTGTCCAGCATCTCCGCGCGCGCCGGCAGGGGGAGGGAATCCCATTTGTTGAGCAGCAGCAGACGCGGGATGTGGTGCAGCTCCAGTTCTTCCAGGATGGTTTCCACTGCCGTAAGCTGTTGCAGCATGTCGGGATGCGAGGCATCTGCCACATGCAGGAGCAGGTCGGCGGATTCCAGCTCCTCCAGGGTGGCGCGAAAGGCGTCCATGAGCTCCTGTGGCAGATTGCGGATGAAGCCCACGGTATCGGCCAGGATGATCTCCCGCTCGGCGGGGAAGCGCAGGCGGCGGGTCGTGGGATCCAGCGTGGCGAACAGCTTGTTCTCGGCCAGCACGTCGGAACGGGTGAGGCTGTTGAGCAGGGTTGATTTGCCGGCATTGGTGTAGCCCACCAGCGCGGCCAGCGGGATGCCCCGGCGCGAGCGGCGGCCGCGCGTGAAACCGCGCTGGCGGCGGAGCTGTTCCAGCTCCCTCCGCAGACGGGCCATGCGCTCCCGGCTGCGGCGGCGGTCGGTCTCCAGCTTGGTCTCCCCGGGGCCGCGCCCGCCAATGCCGCCCATGAGCCGGTCCATAGCCCGGTTTTTCCCGGTGAGCCGGGGCAGCGTATAGCGCAGCTGCGCCAGCTCCACTTGCAGCTTGCCGGCCCGGGTCACCGCATGCTGGGCAAAGATGTCCAGGATGAGCTGGGTGCGGTCCATGACCTTGCGTTCGGTGATGTCGGCCAGATTATGGAGCTGGGCCGGGGCCAGCTCGCCATCGAAGATCAGCGAATCGGCCTGCCCCTGCAGGGCCAGCACTTCCAGTTCGGCCATCTTGCCCTTGCCGAGGATGTACTTGGGATTGACCTGCGCCACGCGCTGCACCATGCGGCCGGCCACGTCCAGCCCCGCGGTGCGGGCCAGTTCGGCCAGCTCGTCCAGATGCTGCTCCTGGATGAGGCGCGGTTCGGACGAGACGGAGACCAGGATGGCCCGTGGCGTGCCCGCCGCTGTCCGGCTGGCGTCGCTGCGGCGGGCCAGTTCGCTTTCTAGCGCTTCGGCCGTGGCGGTGAGCTGGGCCTCCGGCTGATCCCAGGGGCGCGGCGGCTCCAGCCGGTAGGGAACGGCTTTGCCGCCGTCAGACGCGGGCAGCGGCGCGGGCAGCAGATGCGCCGTCTGCCACTGCACGGGATCACCCGCCGGGCTGACGGTCAGCACGGCCACGGCATCCAGCCGCAGGAAGAGCATGTCCATGAGGTCTTCCTGGCTGAGGCCGTCGGGGCTGAGGTGGGTATGCAGCAGGCGCAGCCCCCGCAGGCGATCGGCGCCCGAGCGGGCGCGCGGCAGCTCGGGGATGAGGATGCTCCCCGGCTCGCCGACGATGACCATCTCCACCCGCCCGCGCCGGTCGATGAGCAGGCCGACCTGACGTCCGATGGCGCGCGACAGCAGAGCCAGTTCCCGCGCCTGCTCGAGCCCGTAGACGGCCTCCTGCGGGAAGCGCCGGTGCAGCAGGCGGTCGAGCGCGCGGGTCTGGCTGGCCTTGAGGCCTTGCAGGTTTCCTTCGATCCTGGCGATGATCAGGCTCCCGGGCGCAGGTAGGAACTGATGAGGGAATCATAGCGCGAGGTGGCTTCAAAAGCGCGCGAGGCCATCATCTGCCGGAATTCCAGGCCCACCTGCATATTGTTGGCTTCCAGCTCTTCCTGAGCGCGGCCATACCACTGGATGCCGGGCAGCACGAGGATGCTATGGAAGTTCTTGGCCGCGGCGCGGATCATGCAGGGGCCGCCGATGTCGATTTCCTCCACGGCCTGCTCGATCGAGAGCTTGCGCTCCACGGCGCCGGCGAAGTCATAGAGGTTCACGCAGACAAGGTCAAAGGGACGGATGCCCTTTTCCGCCAGGGTCGCCAGATGCTCGGGGTTGTCCTTGCTGGCCAGGATGCCGGCATGGATCTTGGGGTGCAGGGTCTTGACCCGTCCGCCAAGGATCTCAGGGAAGCCGGTAACGGAGCTGACGGCGGTCACCGGCAGCCCGGCGGCCTCGAGGGCTTTTTGCGTACCGCCCGTGGAGACCAGCTCCACCCCGTGCGAGGAAAGGAAGCGGGCGAAATCCACCAGACCGGTCTTGTCGGTGACACTCAGGATGGCGCGACGAATGGGAAGCATATCCATGACGGACTCCTCTTCTCACAGAAAATCCCGCGGTGCGCCGGGCGACGGAACACCGTGCGGCCGCTGCGGGAAAGGCGGCCTGTTTTCCGGCACGGCGATGCCGTGGCGGAAAAGCGGGCCCTTCAGCGGCGCAGCTTTGCGAGCCCGCGAAAGGAGTATGCCCAAAAGTGGCGCGTGATGCAATGTGATTCGGACAGGTTAGCGTGCCCGCCCCCGCGTGGCGCGAAGTTTCCGCCGGCATGGGCGGGAGAGCTGCGCCCGGGAGCGGCGTTTTTTGCGGCAGGTCCGCCTTGCGCGCAGGCGCGCGCCTTCCTATAGTGCGGGAGCGCGGGAGAGGAGCGGCGGCCTTTCCCGCCGGGCAAGAGAGCAAACAGCCAGCCGGACAATCATAAGGAGGCGCGCATGCGCATCAAGCTTGTTTCATGGAACGTCAACGGCCTGCGTGCGGTCTCCGCCAAGGCGGAATGGCGCTGGTTCACGGAAAGCGACGCCCAGGTGGTTGCTCTGCAGGAGACTAAGGCTCAGCCGGAGCAGCTTTCGCCGGAGGTGGCCTTCCCGCAGGGCTGGGAGAGCCACTGGGCCTCCAGCACGGTCAAAAAGGGCTATTCCGGCGTGGCCGTGTTCAGCCGTCTGACGCCGCTTGCCGTACGTCGCGAGCTGCCGGAACCGCAGTGGCAGGGCGAAGGGCGGCTGCTGCATCTGGAATTCGAGCACTTTCACTTTTTCAACGGCTATTTCCCCAACGGCGGCGCGGAAGAGCTGGACGAGAACGGCAAGCCCACGGGGCGTTTCAAGCGGGTCCCCTACAAAATGGGCTTTTTCGACGCTTTCGTGCGCTATGCCGAAGCCTGCCGCAAGCAAAAACCTATTGTGGTCTGCGGGGATTTCAACATCGCCCACCGGCCCGTCGATCTGGCCAGGCCCCGTCAGAATGAGAAAAATACCGGCTTCCTGCCGGAGGAGCGCGCCTTTCTGGACAGTTTTTCCGCACTGGGCTATGTGGACACTTTCCGGTATGTCCACGGGGATGAGGCCGGACGGTATTCGTGGTGGTCCTACAAGACACGGGCGCGAGAAAAGAACATCGGCTGGCGCATCGACTACTTTTTTGTGTCCGAGGAACTGAAGCCGGCCATCGCCAATGCCTGGATCGAGGACGATGTCTACGGCTCGGATCATTGTCCGGTGGGGCTGGCGCTGGATATGCCGGATTAGGACCTGTTAACGCAGATTTTATACGTAATTTCAATTTGTAAGCAAAGTAAACCGTACACGCCCCGCTTGCCGCTTGGGGCGGATTTGCCTCGAGTTCCCGACTCTTCCCACGGCCAAAGCCTCGTGGCGGGGCAATGGGGCGATGTGGGACAGGCGCTGGAACGCGGCGGGGCGGATTTTCTGGTCATCCGCGCCAATATCATGCACCGGGTGGCCGCGCCGGTGCGGGCGGCGGTGGGCATCCCCCTGCTGCATGTGGCCGATGTGGCGGCCTGCCGTCTGCGGGCCGCCGGTTTTTCACGCGTGGGCCTTGTGGGGACCCGGCAGGTCATGGAGCAGGAGTTTCACCGTGAACCGCTGGAGCGGCCGGGGCTCACGGTCATCACCTCCGGCGAGGAGGAGCGTCGCTGGTGTCATGAGCTGATCTTCCGGGAACTCTGGTGCGGATCGCCGCGCGCCCCTGACCGGAAGATCATGCGGCGGATGCTGGACGGCATGGCCGCGCGGGGAGCACAGGTCCTTCTGGTGGCCTGTACGGCGCTGGCCCCGCACCTGACCCGGGCGGATTCGCCGATACCGCTCTGGGAGAGCGACTCCCCGCATGCGCACGAGGCGGCGCTGGTGGGGCTGGAGAAAGTCCCCCTGCCGGAATAGGCGGCCAAGATGGCTCGACTGAGGCCGCAAGCCACACCTGCGACGCCCGGCTTTTGCGCCGCCGGCGCGGAAACGCCCCTGATCCGCGGACGGAAAAGGGGCGTTTCTGTCGGATGGACATTGTCGGACACGTCCACGCCGGCGGATGTGCGGCGTTGCACGGCCGACGCGCGCAAAAGGTGTGCGTCTGTCGCGCCTCATGCGCCTCATCCCTTCCCCGGCGCGATTACCGGGGAAGAGGCGGAGACACGAGACGACTCATTTGCTGTATCGGCGCTGCCGCGGGGGACGATGCGTGCTGAGAGGCCCTAGTCCAGCAGGCCCAGCAGGCGGGCCACCCGCTGTTCGTTAAGGCCGGAGTGGGCCTGCAGCATCTGTTCGTTCTGCTGCGCGGCCTGGGCTTCGACCTGTTGCAGGGCCTGCTGGAGTTCCTCGCTGTTGAGCATGTGCGGGGTCTCCACGGGGCGCTGTTCCAGTTCGGGGGCGGCGGAAGAGGCCGCCTGTCCGGCGGACAGCGCACTGTTCATGCGTTCCTGTTGCGTGGGCATGTAGGGAGCAAGGTCGTTATTGCGAAAACGGATCTGCATATCCATACGGGGATCTCCTTCAGATGGGCTCCGGAAGACGGGCGGCAAATCTCGCCGCAAGACACACTTTGCAAAGAATATGCCGAAAATGGCGGAAACTTCTGCCGCACAGCGGCGGGACGGTCAGGCGGATCTGTCGCACGAAGGACGGACGTTTTTTCTTCTCCCTCTTCCTCGCTCGCCTTCTCCCTTTACACCCGCGGCATGCCGTCTGCGGGCCGGTTTTTCCGACCGCAGGGAACATGCCGGGATAGTGCAGAAAATCGCACAAAGACTCTTGCTCTGAAGGCAATCGCCAGTCAAAACCGGCTTGACGTGCTGCCATTTTGCGGTGATGCTGATGTATCGCTCGTTCTGTGGTGCTTCACGGCGGAGGGAAGAATTGTTTTTGTGTGATGTCGCCGCGGTATCAACGCCACATGAAACAAACAGGAGAGCATGATGCAAAAGACTGTTTTCATTACAGGGGGCTCGACAGGGATAGGCAATGCGTGCGTCCGCAAGTTCCATCATGGCGGCTGGCAGGTCGCGTTCATGGACGTGAATGCCGCTGAAGGCAGGAAAACGGCGGAGCAGCTGGAAGGTGTGCTTTTTTTCCAGGGCGACACGCGAAACAGGACTGATGTGGAAAACGCCGTGGCAGGCGCCCGCGACGCATTCGGCGGGATCGACGGCATCATCGCCAATGCGGGCATCCATCGATGCAATACCCTGCTGGACATCAGCGACGAAGAACTCGATCTGATGATCGACGTCAACATCCGCGGCACGGTCAATACGCTGCGGGCCGCCGTTCCGCTGCTTGCGCGGGGAGGGAGCGTCGTCATCAATGCGTCGGATCAGTGCTATGTGGGCAAGGCCAACAGCTTCGGGTACGGGCTGACCAAGGGCGCCATCGGCCAGATCGCCAGGAGCCTGGCCATTGACCTGGGACCGCGCGGGATACGGGTCAATGCCGTTTGCGCGGGGACCATCAGAACGCCGCTGACGGAATCCCTGTTCCAAAAGTTTGCGGACATCACGCACGGGGGGAATACGGATGCCTACTGGGAGGCCGAAGCGGCGCAATACCCCTTGGGCCGCGTGGGCGAAGCCCATGAAGTGGCGGAACTGATATTCTTTCTGGCCGGCGATGCCGCAAGCTTTATGACCGGCGGGCTCTATCTCGTGGATGGGGGGCTCGTGGCCAGATAGCGGTACGGTCCCGTTGGCGCGCAGCAGCGCTGCGGTGGGACAGGCGCGAAAATCGACCGCCCGTGAAAGGTCCCTGTCCGGCAAAAAAGCCCCCGTTGCGGGGGCTTTTTTGCCGGTGGGGGCGCACGATGCCTGCGGCGGGCGGATGCCCCCCGGGCGGGAGCCGTCCGCCGGCGCGGCAGGAGCGCGCTACACGCCCTGCAGGGCCAGTTCGTCCAGAAAACCCTGGGGGACCTCGAAGCCGAGGCGCTGGGCCTCCTTCACCGATTCCCGCGCGGCGGCATAGTTGCCCTGCTCGAACTGGACAAGGGCAAGATTGTTCCAGGCCGGGGCAAAGGCGGGTTCCTTGGCGATGATCTCCTTGCAGAGCTTTTCGCAGGTGTCCCACTCCGCCTTCATATAATGGGCGGTGGCCAGGGCGTTCTTGGCCTGGAGGAAGTCAGGATCCCACTTGAGGGCCTTGTTCAGGGCCGCGATGGCCTTGTCCGGTTCGCCGCGCTGCAGATGCACGAAGGCGATGTTGCTCCACGGCACGGGGAACTTGGCGCGGCAGTTGGCGGCTTCCTCATTGTAGCGCAGGCAGCCGTCGAGGTCGCCGCGTTCCAGACAGATGCCGCCAAGCTGCACATAGGCCTCGGCCAGATGCGGGGAATTGCGTACGGCGTCCAGCAGGGCCCCTTCGGCCCCTACAAAGTCGCGCTTGCTCAGCAGGGCCAGCCCCAGATTGTAATAGTGGGTGGCGCACTGGTCGTTGGCTTCGATCTCGGCCTTGAGGTCGGCGATGTATTCGTCGATGTCGTCATAGCTTTTCTTCATAAAAGGTGGCCCTCTTTTTTCAGGAGATCATGGTACCAGAGACAGAAATCCAGGATGCCCAGATACTTCTCGTCCCGGTTGACCACGCCCAGCGCGCATTCCAGCGCGCCGCGTCCGTAGTCGTTGCTGTAATGGCCCTTCTTGCCCGCTTCCTGGAGGAATTCGCGAACCAGCTGCTGGGTGGTGCGCTTGCTGACGTCCATGCGCAGATCCAGCGGGTCGTTGGGTTTCTGGAAGGGATCCCAGTTGTCGTACCCGATCCTGTCCACGAACTTGCGGCGGCGCGGGTTCATTTTTTCATAGATTTCACGTTTCTGCTGTTCTTCCGCTTCCGTGAGCTTTTGCGGGGTCCCGTCACGGAAGACGGAAGCGGGGATGGCGCCAAGTATGGACGGCATGGGCTTAGTCCTCGCGTTTGGCCGGGCCGATGCCCAGATAGGACTCGTCATAGCGGGTCAGCAGCGCCATGGACAGGGGCACATAGACCTCGTGCAGCTCCCTGAAGCGGCTCTCCACGGTCTCGGCAATGGCCCGGCTCAGGCCGGCGAGCTGGCCCTGGATCCTGTCCAGATGGACGGTGGGATATTTCTGCCCCTTCTCAAAGGCGGCAAAGCCGCAGACATGACCCTGCCCGGCAATGGAAGTGGGCACGCCGTAGATGCGGCAGGTGATGGGCCGGGCGTCATACATGAGGCAGCGGTCGTCGTCGCCCAGCAGGGGGCAGCGGGACTTGACGCGCGCGGCCTCGGCCATGATGTCCTCCGCGCTCTTGCCGGCCTTTTCCTCGCGGAAAAGATCGCGCTTCAGTCGGGTGAGCTGCCTGTCCGTTTCGGAAGCGCGCTCCAGGATGGCCGAGCGTTCCGGCCCGTAGCCGAAGTGCTCCTGGAAGGCCCGGTTGAGGTACATGGCCTCCACGAGCGAAAGGTCGAAAAGGGCATGACAGCAGTCGCTGCACCCTTCCTTGCAGGCGACACAGTGGGGGAACTGATCGCGCACGGTGGCGAACACCGCGTCCGCCTGTGCGCGCAGGGCCTCGTATTGCTGAAAGATGGGGGTAAGATCAGGTATCATGGCGTTTCCCGGAAGGTATGCAAAATGCCGCCAGACGTGGAAACGCCCGGCGGCACAAAGGAGTGGAGCGCGGCGCGCCCCTTACAACCTAGTTTTCTTCCACGGTGATGGCGTTATGTTCGCACACTTCCACGCAGGATTCGCAGCCGAGGCATTCTTCGGCGTTGGCGGGATCGGACTTGCCGTCTTTCAGTTCGTACACTTCCACGGGACACACGTCCACGCATTCGCCACAGCCCACGCACTTGTCAGCATCAACAGTCACATTGTAGCCCATTTGAGTCCTCCAGATTTGAAACGGATGTTTCAGCGGTTTTTGCGGCCCGCGGCCGCTCTGGCATGGATAGCTTTCCCGCCTGTTCCCTGTCAAGGGGCGGGCGGCATTTTTCGCCCTGCCTCCCGGCAGGGCGGGAACGTGCGCGCGAAAGGCGCTTACGGCAGCAGGCGGGCATAGTACAGACGGCCGCCCCGCTCCACCTGGAGGAGCACCTGTCCGGCAAGGCGCAACTGCCGGAAAGCCTGCAAAAGTTCATCCTGCGAGCGCAGGGCCTTACCGCCGATGCCGGCCAGCACATCGCCACGCCGCAGGAAGTTGGCCGGGCCGTCCGGGCGGACGGAGGCCACGACCAGGCGCCCGCCCGAAGGCTGCAACGTGAAGCCCCAGTGGGACTCCATGATGCGCCGGGCCGTGCTGTCGTCAAATTCCACCGGCGCGAGCCGCAGCTCCTGCCGGCCGCCCGCCCGCTGCACCACAAGGCGGAGCTGCTCGCCGGGGAGCTGGTTGCGCAGCAGGTCGAGATAGTCCCCGCGATCGTCGAGCACGACGCCGTTGATGCTTTCGATGACGTCGCCGGGCTCCAGTCCGGCCGCGGCGGCGGGCGTATGCGCGTAGACGGCGGCCACCAGGAGCCCGCGCATCTCCCGCAGGCCCAGGGCCTGGGCCATGCGCTGGTCCAGATTTTCCACATGCAGGCCCAGCCAGAGCGGCGAGCGCTTGCCGTGATCCATCAGATTGTCCATGACCCTCAGGGCCTTGTGGATGGGGATGGCAAAGCCGATGCCTTCCCCCTTGGCATGGACGGCGGTATTGATGCCCACGAGGCGGCCTTCCAGATCCAGCAGCGGCCCTCCGCTGTTGCCGGGATTGATGGCCGCGTCCGTCTGGATGAGGTCGGTGAAAAGGCCGCTCTCGCCGCGGATGGAGCGCCCCAGCGCGGAAACGACGCCCGTGGTGACCGTGTGGTTGAAGCCGAAGGGATTGCCGATGGCGATGACGGTTTCGCCCGGCAGGAGGTCGGGGGAGGCCGCGGGACGCAGGGAGGGCAGATCGTGCGGGCCCTGTATCTCCAGGACGGCGATGTCGAAATCCGGGTCGGCTCCCCGCACGATGGCCGGGAATTCCCGGCCGTCCAGCAGGTTCACCGTCACTTCGCCCCCCCCGGAGATGACGTGGGCGTTGGTGAGCACATAGCCGCGGCTGCCGTCCACGATGACGCCCGAGCCCAGGCTGACCCGTTTCCGCCGCCGGGCGGGCGGCATGCCGCCGAAGGGCTGGAAGCCGGGGCCGAAGAATTGTTCCAGCGGGTTCATGGCGCGCGATCCGGCGTCGATGACGCTGGTGCTCGTGATGTTGACCACGGCGGGCGCGGCAAGCTGCACGGCCCGTACCACGGGCGTCAGGCGCGGACTGTCCGGGGGGATGGCGACCGACGGCAGGGGGCGGAGGAGCAGCAGGCAGACAGCCGGCAGCACGACCGCGCAGCGGCGGAAAAAGCGTGTCATGTTCATGCGTTCTCCTTGCGGGACGAGCGGTTCGGTTTGCCGTTCCTGCATAGCCTCTTGCGGCGGGAGCGTAAAGGGGCCCGCCGCGGGCCGCGGCGCTTGCGCCCCTGGCGGCAAAAGGCTAACACAGGCCGATGCACAACGATATTTCTTCCTGTCCCCGGCTTGAGGAGATCCTTCCCGGCCTGCGGATCGTTCCTGTGGACGCGGCGGCGCTCGAGGCCGCGCAAGCGCATCTCGATCAACTTACCAAGCCGCGCGGCAGTCTGGGGCGGCTCGAGGAGCTGGCCCGGCGTCTGGCGGCCATGCGCCCCGAGGCAAGACCCCTGCGCGTCAGTCCGGCCATGATGCTCACCGTTGCCGGCGATCACGGCGTGACCGCGCAGGGCGTCTCGCCCTGCCCGCAGATCGTGACCCGGCAGATGGTGGCCAATTTCTGCAACGGCGGCGCGGGGGTCAATGTCCTGAGCCGCACTTCCGGGATGGATCTGCGCGTGGTGGATGCCGGCTGCGCGGGCGGGCCCTATGCGCCGCATCCTCAGCTTGTGGACCTGCGTCTCGGCGACGGCACGGCGGACATGAGCCGGGGCCCGGCCATGACGCGGGAGATCTGCCTCGAGGGCCTGCGGCGCGGCGTGCGGCTGGTGCGCGAGCTGGCCGCGCAGGGCTATGTCTGCTTTGCCACGGGGGAAATGGGCATCGGCAACAGCACGGCCGCGGCGGCCGTCAATTGCGCTCTGCTGGGCTTCACGCCCGAGCGGGCCGTGGGCCCCGGCGCCGGGGCCGACAGCACCATGATCGCCCACAAGGCGGAGGTGGTACGGACGGCCCTTGCCGTCAACGGCCTTGACCCCGCCGGCCATGCCCAGGCCGATCCGCTTGCCGTGCTGGCGGCCGTGGGCGGCTTTGAGCTGGTGATCATGGCCGGCATCATGCTGGGGGCGGCCTCCCGCCGTCTGCCCGTGCTGGTGGACGGCTTCATCTGTTCCGCCGCCTATGCGGCCGCCGAACGCATCTGCCCCACGCTGGCCGATTACGCCATCCTGGCCCATGCCTCGGCCGAGCCCGGGCATGTGCCCGCCGTCTCCCGGCTCGCCGCGAACGGCCCGCTGCTCTCGCTGGGCATGCGGCTCGGCGAAGGTACGGGCGCGGCCGTGGCCTGTCATCTGCTGCGCTGCGCCGCGGCCATCTATAATGATATGGCGACCTTCGACAGCGCGCAGGTCTCGCCGGAAGGGTCGCTGGCATGAACGGCGCGCCGCTGCTGCAACTTCGCAACGTCTGGCGGCGCTTTGCCGTGCGGCGCGGCCTCTGGGCGGAACGGGCCCTGTTGACGGCCGTAGCCGGCGTGGACATGACGCTGCGGGCCGGGGAGAGCCTCGGGCTCGTGGGAGAATCCGGCTGCGGCAAGTCCACGCTGGGGCGCATGGTCTGCGGTCTGCTGCCGCCCAGTGAAGGGGAGGTGCTCTTCGGCGGGCAGCCCCTGCCGCCGGCCGGGCCGAACAGCAGCGCGGCCGGACGGGTGCAGATGGTCTTCCAGGACCCCTTTTCCTCGCTCAATCCCCGCTGGCGGGTGGGCACGTCGGTGGAGGAACCCTTGCGGCGCGACACGAGCCTGAGCCGTGCCGAGCGCGCGGCCCGCGTGGCGGACATGTTCGCCCGCGTGGGGCTGGCCGGGCTGGAGCGGCGCTATCCGCATGAATTTTCCGGCGGACAGCGGCAGCGCATCGCCGTGGCGCGGGCCCTGATCACACGGCCGGACCTCGTCGTCTGCGACGAGCCCGTCTCCGCGCTGGATGCCTCCGTACAGGCGCAGGTGCTCAATCTGCTCAGGGACGTGCAGGAGGACTTCGGCCCGGCCTATCTCTTCATTTCCCACGATCTGTCGGTGGTCAGCTTCATGTGTCCGCGCGTGGCGGTCATGTATCTGGGCCGTCTGGTGGAGGAGGGCCCGCGCGAGCGCCTGCTCCAGAGTCCGGCCCATCCGTATACTCAGGCGCTGGTGGCCGCCATGCCCACGGCCGACGGCACGCGGCTGCCCGCGGCAGGCAAGAGCGACGAGCTGCCCAGTCCGCTGGACCCGCCGCCGGGCTGCGCCTTCCATCCGCGCTGCGCCCGTGCCACGGAAGATTGCCGCCGCGCGGTCCCCGACTGGCGGACGCTCGAGGAGGGCTGGCGGGTGCGCTGCCATCATCCCGGCGTCTGAGCGTTCCAGACCTGTTGATGTGTTGTGCTGTTTGTCTGGGGGGAAGGGAAACCCCTCGCGTTGCTGTCGATGCCCGTAAGGCTCCTTTGTCGCCTGACGGGCACGGCCTGCGGCCGCCTTTCGGTCGCGCTCTGCTGTCGATGCCTGTAAGGCTCCTCCGTCGCCTAACAGGCACGGCCTGCGGCCGCCTTTCGGTCGCCGCCGGCGCGTGAGGGCTCAGCCTTTTCGCAGCGAAGCGAGAAAAGGCGTCCCCGTAATCCTTCCCCCCCAAGCCCCTCAACCCTTCCCCAGCGCGCTTTTATCAGGGGAAAGGCAGGGACGCTGAGCGCATCGCCCTTCATGGCGGGCGGGGCTGTAGAGTCAGCGCATTTTTCGTTTGAAAGGCGTTGCGTTGCAAACCATACGGCCTGGTGTTT
This sequence comes from uncultured Desulfovibrio sp., assembly GCF_944324935.1. Taxonomy (GTDB): domain Bacteria; phylum Desulfobacterota; class Desulfovibrionia; order Desulfovibrionales; family Desulfovibrionaceae; genus Desulfovibrio. Next base: position 15,159 of record NZ_CALUYG010000023.1, read on the forward strand.
CGCGGAAAAAGCGCGGTTTTTCCGTTCACTTTGGGCCGGGCGGCCCTGTGCTGCCGCCGAGCAGTTTGCCTTTTTCAAAGGCAAACTGCTTTAAAAGCGCGCTGGGGGAAGGGTGGGGGGCCTGGGGGAGGTGAACCCCCGCCCGCGCCAGGCGCGGGGGTCCTCTCCCCCCGGAACAGAACTCCCCCCGGAACAGAACGCCCCTATAACACGCCGTGCTACACGATGCCGTGTTCGCCCGGCTTTTCGTATTCCGGCTTTTGCTGCTGCCGGACGTAGAGTTCCGTATCGCCCAGGGCCAGCAGGACGGCCGAGGAGACGTAGATGGAGGAGGCCGTGCCCACGAACACGCCGATGAGCATGGTCAGGGCGAAATCGTGGATGACGCCGCCGCCCAGCAGATAGAGGGCCAGGGTGGCGATGAAGGTCGTGCCGCTGGTGAGGATGGTACGCGAGAGCGTCTGGTTCACGCTGCGGTTGATGAGCTCGTCCAGCTTTTCCGTGGGGGCGGCCCGCAGGTTTTCGCGCAGGCGGTCATAGACGATGATGGTGTCGTTGAGGGAATAGCCGATGAGGGTCAGCAGGGCGGCCATGACGTTGAGGTCGATCTCCACATCGAGCAGGGAGAGCAGGCCCACGGTGATGAAGACGTCATGCAGCAGGCCCACCACGGCCCCGAGGGCGAAGTTGAGCTTGAGCACGAAGCAGACTCCCAACGTGACCGCCAGCGCGGCCAGCACAAGCCAGCCCATGCCGAGGCCGGTCATGCCCACGACGTACATGCTGCCCCAGAGGGCGGCGGCCATGATGATGCCCGCCATCCAGCGCTGTTCGAAGCGGCCGGAGATGTAGACGGCGATGAGCAGCACCGCATAGTAGAGGGCGGCCAGCGCCTTGTTGGTCAAATCGTCGCCCACCTTGGGGCCGACCACCTCGAAGCGCTGGATCTCCACGGGATTGTCGGGAAAGGCCGCGTGCAGGGCGTCCAGGATGCTGGTGCGCAGGGCGGAGGAGCTGCTGTCCTCGGCCGTGGCGACGCGCAGCAGGAACTGACGGCCGTCGTCGCCGTAGCGCTGGGTGGAGACGCCGGGCAGGCCGGTGGCGGTCAGGCTTTTCTTGAGCGCCTCATCCTGTACGGGCTGGGCAAACTGCACCTGCGCCACCACGCCGCCGGCAAAGTCGATGCCGAGGCGCAGGCCGTTGCCCCAGAGGGCGGAGGCCAGCCCCACCAGCAGGAGCAGGGCGGAGAGGGCATAGGCGATGTGCCGCTTGCCGATGAAGTCGATATGCGTACCGTGCTTGATGAATGCAAAGGCCATGTTCGTTCCTCCCGGCCCTAGATGCTGATGCCCTTGGGGCCGCACTTGCGCGCCCAGTATTCGAAGATGGCGCGCGATACAAAGATCGCCGTGAACATGGAGGCCAGGATGCCCAGCGACAGTGTCACCGCGAAGCCGCGGATGGGGCCTGTGCCGAACTGGTAGAGGATGATCGTGGCGATGATGGTCGTCAGGTTGGAGTCGGTGATGGAGATGGTGGCGCGCTCAAAGCCGGCCTTGACCGCCGCCAGCGGCGAGAAGCCGTGGAGCAGCTCCTCGCGTATGCGCTCGTAGATGAGCACGTTGGCGTCCACGGCCATGCCGATGGTCAGCACGATGCCCGCGATGCCGGGCAGGGTGAGGGTCGCGCCGAAGGCGGCCATGCCGGCCATGATGATGAGCATGGTGAAGATGAGCATGACGTCGGCGATGACGCCGCTCAGCCCGTAGTAGAACGCCATGAAGACCACCACGGCGGCAGCGCCCGCCACGGCGGCCTGGACGCCGCTGTCGATGGATTCCTGTCCCAGGGAGGGCCCCACGGTGCGTTCTTCTTCCACGGTGACGGGGGCGGGCAGGGAGCCGGAGCGCAGCACCACGGCAAGGTCCGAGGCTTCCTGCGTGGTGAAGCTGCCGGAGATGGAGGCCCGGCCGCCGCCGATGCGCTGCTTGATGACCGGCGCGGAATAGACCTTGCCGTCCAGCACGATGGCCATGCGCCGTCCCACGTTCTCGCCGGTGACGCGCTCGAAGATGTCGGCCCCGCGGCTGTTGAACGTCAGGCTGACGGCGGCCTGTCCCTGCTCAAAGGTCGGCTGGGCGTCGGCCACATCCTCGCCGGAGAGCATGGCGTCCTTTTCCACGGCGATGAGCTGTTCCTCCCCGTTTGCCGCGCCCCGCTCCAGATGCGGCAGCGCCATGACGCCCGAGGGCAGCACGGGCTTACGGGGATCCACATCCTCACGCACCAGATGGAAGGAGAGGTGTGCCGTCTGCCCCAGCACCTGCACGGCGCGACGCGGGTCGGAGAGGCCCGGCAACTGCACCTGGATACGGTAGCCCGCCTGCTTGCGGATGTCCGGTTCGGCCACGCCGAACTGGTCGATGCGGTTGCGGATGGTGCGCAGGGCCTGGTCGACGGCCATGTCCTTCAGACGGTTGGCCTCCGCCTCGGTGAAGCGTCCCACGAAGCGGAGCTGGCCGGAGTCGCCGGCCACGGGCTCATCAAAGACGAGCTGCGGATAGTGCTTGTGCAGCAGTTCTTCCAGCTTCTGGCGGTCGTCGCCGCGCGGCAGGAGGAATTCCAGGCGGTCGCCGCCCACCACGCGTGGCCGGAGGACGACGATCTTCTCATCCTTGCCCAGGCGGCGGATATCCTGCCCGGCCAGGGCCAGCGAATTGCTGACCGCCTGATCCACGCCCACCGCCAGGGTGAGATGGATGCCGCCCTTAAGGTCAAGGCCGAGGTTGATCTTTTTGTCCGGCAGGACAGAGTGCAGGGCCGTCCCGATGCCGGGCATGCTGGGCAGGGCATAGACAAGGCACAGCACAAAAACGACAAGAGCGACGCCGAAACGTGTACGCAATCCTATCATGGGGTTACCTTTTGCTCAAAAATAAGGAGCCGGGCAGCGTGGCGCGCGTGTCCGGCAAACAGCATCACGGCCCCGCCGCAGCGGGGCCGGATCGGAAAGAGGTCAGACGGTCGTCCGCCTGTCGGGCAGCGCCTACTTGGATTCTTCGACCTTGCCGTTCTTGTCCAGCACGGCCCCGACGGCGCCGCGGTTCAGGCGCAATTTGGCCTCGCCGCACTCCAGCAGGATCTGTTCGTCGTCGATCTCCAGGATGCGGCCGATGAAGCCGCCGGACGTCATGATGCGGTCGCCGCGCTTGAGCTCGGAGAGCATCTGCTTGTGCGCCTTGGCGCGCTTCTGCTGCGGACGGATGAGCAGAAACCAGAAGATGGCGAACATGAGGATGAGCGGCAGGAACTGCACCAGCATGTCGGTGCCGCTGGCGGGAGCGCCGCCGGCCTGGGGCGTGCCCATGGCAAAAGCGATGGAATGGAACAAGGCGTACCTCCGAAAGGAATGTGTGGCAGCGCCGTCAGCTGGAGCTGCTCATGGTTTGCGGAACAATGGTTGTGTATCCTATCCTGCTCCCGCAAAACATGCAAGTCTCAGTTTCCGGCCGCGCAGTCACCCGGCGTGCCGGCGGGTTCATCCGCTGCCGGCGCAAGACAGCGCCGGGCGAAGTCCACGGCCAGTTCCGCCACCCGTTCCCGGCATTCGCGGTGAGTCGTGGGCAGATGCCCGCCGTGCGGGCTGCCGGTACGCAGCAGATGGAGTTCGGCCTCCCCGCCGCCCCAGCGGCGCAGCAGATAGAGGCTGTTCCAGGGATGGCAGCAGACGTCATGGCGCAACTGCACGATGCACAGCGGCGTACGCAGCGTGCCCAGCAGGGGGCGCAGGCGGCGCTGAGCCGCTTCCAGCTCCACGAAGTGGGGCAGATAATAGACGGTCTCGTGCCCCTGCCAGGGGGCGACCTCTCGCGCCGCCGCCGACCGCGGGGGCCGGGACACGCAGGGCCGCAGACGCGCCCGCCAGCGCAGGAAGCGGAATTGCGGCGCGGCACAGAAATACGGATGCCACTTGCGGAAATAGAGCGGCACGGCCAGGGCCAGCAGTCCGGCCGGGGGCGGCAGCTCTCCCCGGGCGGCGGCAGCGCAGATTTCCAGCGCCAGCAGTCCGCCCAGCGAATAGCCGGCCAGCCAGACAGGCCCCTGGCGGCCAAGCTCCCGGTAGCGTGCCAGCGCCGCCGTCCGCCACTGGCCATAGTCGCTTTCAAGATAGGCGGACAGCGCGCCGCCATGCCCCGGCAGGAGCTCGTTGCACACCGCAAGGCCGGCCGCTTCCAGGGCCCCGGCCAGCGGCTGCATCTCGAACGGGCTGCCTGCCAGCCCGTGCAGCAGCAGACACGACATTCTTGCTCCCGGCCCGCGAACGGGCTATAGATACCCTTCCGCCACCGCGGAAAGGAAGTTGCATGAACGCTTGCGATACGCTCATTCTGGCGGGACTGCTCATCACACAGGATGATCAGCGCCGCATCCTCGAAGACGCCGCCCTTGCCGTCCGGCAAGGGCGGGTGGTCGATATGGGGCCTCAGGCAGACCTGACGGTCCGCTGGCAGGCCGCCGATGTGCTGGATTGCTCCAGCATGCTCGTTCTGCCGGGCCTCGTCAATGCCCATACCCACGCCGCCATGACCATGCTGCGCGGCCTGGCCGACGACATGCCGCTCATCGACTGGCTCCGGCAGCGCATCTTTCCCGTGGAGGCGGGACTCACCCCCGAAGAGGTGCGGCTGGGCAGCCTGCTCGGCTTTGCGGAGATGCTCCGTACCGGCACGACGGCCTGTCTGGACATGTACATCCATGAAGAGCAGGTGCTGGAGGCCGCCCATACGGCAGGCATCCGCTGCGTCGCCGGCGAGGGGGCCTTCCAGTTCCCGTCCGCCTGCTGCCCGGACTACCGGGCCGCGCTGGAGACCACCTTGCGCCTGAGCGAGCGCTGGCAGGGCAGCGACCGCCTGCACCTGGCCGTCATGCCGCACAGCGTCTACACCACCACGCCGGAGATACTGCGGGCCTGCCGGGACCTGGCGGCCGGCCTGGCCCTGCCGCTGCATATCCACCTCGCCGAAAGTCCGGACGAGACCGCCCAGTGTCTCTCCCTGCACGGCAAGCGCCCGGTGGCGCAGGCCGCGGACTGCGGATTGTTCGAGGTCCCCTGCACGGTGGCTCATCTGGTGGACGTCACGCCCGATGAAGCCGCACTGCTGGCCAGTTGCGACGTCGTGCCCGTGCACAACCCCTCCTCCAACATGAAGCTGGCCTCCGGCATCATGCCCGTCCGCCAGCTGCTCGATGCCGGGCTGGATGTGGCCCTCGGCACCGATGGGGCCGCCAGCAACAATCAGCTCAACATGTTCGCCGAGATGCGTCAGACAGCCCTGTTGCACAAGGTGTCCTCCGGCGATCCCACCGCCCTGCGGGCACAGCAGGTGCTGGACATGGCCACCCGCCACGGCGCGCGCGCCCTGCACGACAGCCGCCTCGGCCAGCTCGCCGTGGGGCTGCCCGCCGACCTCGTGGCGCTGGATCTGGATGTGCCCAACCTCCAGCCCCTCTATCACCCCGTCTCCCATCTGGTCTATGCCGCCAGCGGGCATGAAGTGCGCCTGACCATGATCCAGGGCGAGATCGTCTATCAGGACGGCCGCTACCCCCGCTTCGACTATCCGGCCCTGCGGCAGGAATTCCGGGCCGTCCGGCAAGCCGTGCTCCGCCGCTCCCCCGTGTAGTTCTGGGAATAGTCGCGTTGGGGGGAAGGGGGACCCCCTCGCTCTGCTGTTGATGCCCGTAAGGCTCCTGCGTCGCCTGACGGGCACGGCCCTGCGGGCCGCCTTTCGGTCGCTGCCGGCGCGGGGGCCCCCTCCCCTCACATCCGGTATCCTGCCAAAAGTTTACCGGATGAAGTTGGTCTTTTCCCAGGGTTCGGGCGTAGGCGGCATGATGCCGGCGGCCTTGCCGGCGGCGATGCACTTGAGCATCCAGCTCATGTTGTCGGCGAGGGTGCGCATGGTCTGGAGGCCTTCCTTGTCCTGCCGGGCTTCTTCGGCATTGTTGCCGTGGATGGAGTTCCAGTACTGGGAGCTGACCAGCGGCATGCGGCACATGGTAAAGTATTTGTTGAGCCGGTCGAAGGAGGCGGAAGCGCCGCCGCGGCGACAGCTCACCACCACGGCCGCGGGCTTGAAGGCGTAGGGTGCGGCCTTGCAGTAGAAGACGCGGTCGAGAAAGGCGCAGAGGGTGGCGTTGGGCCCGGCGTAATAGACGGGCGAGCCCACGATGATGCCGTCGGCTTCCTTGAGGAGGCGGATGCCTTCATTGACCGGGTCGTCCTCGAAGATGCACTGGCCGGTCTGCACGCATTTGCCGCAGGCGATACAGCCGCGAACGGCCTTGTGGCCCACATGGAGCAGGGTGGAGTCGATGCCGTTCTCGCTCAGACGGGTGGCGATGGTCTGGAGGGCGGTGGCGGTGGAGCCCTTGGCGTGCGGGCTGCCGTTGACGAGGAGGACGTTCATGGTCTGTCTCCGGTGCTGAGGTTGTGGAACGCTCCCGGGGGGATCCGGGAGCTGTCCCCAATGAAAAAAGTCGGCCTCCTTACGGCGGCCGACCGTATTCCCGGTAAGGTGTCCGGCGATCAGGCGATGAGAGCGTGTCTGTGCAGCGCCGCCTTGAGTTCGTCGAGGTGAGCGTCGGACAGGGGGCAGAGGGGCAGGCGCAATTCCAGATCCATCTTGCCCATGAGGGCAAGAGCGGTCTTGACCGGGATGGGATTGCTTTCCACGAACATGGCCTGATGCAGATCGTAGAGTTCGTGATGCAGGCGCGCGGCCTCGGCAAGGTTGCCTTCCTTGAAGAGGGTGCACATACGGGACATGGCGCCCGGCATGATGTTGGACGTGACGGAGATGACCCCGCTGCCGCCGATGCTCATAAGTGGCAGCGCGGTGAAGTCGTCACCGGAGAGCACGCTGAAGCCCCTGGGACAGGCGGCGATGGTCTGGCTGCCCTGATGCAGATCGCCGGTGGCTTCCTTCACGCCCACGATGGTCGGGCATTCCCGGGCAAGGCGGCCCAGGGTGGCGGGCAGCATGTTGCAGCCCGTACGGCCCGGCACATTGTAGGGCACGAGCGGGATGTCCACCGCGCCGGCGATGGCGCGGAAGTGGCGGTACAGCCCCTCCTGCGTGGGTTTGTTGTAATAGGGCGTGATGAGCAGGGCGCCGTCCGCGCCGGCCTTGCGGGCAAAGCGGGTCAGGCGGATGGCTTCCTCGGTGTTGTTGGAGCCCGCGCCGGCCAGCACGGGCACGCGTCCGGCCACCTGTTCGATGCAGATGCCGATGACGCGCTCGTGCTCCTCATGGGTGAGGGTGGCGGATTCGCCGGTGGTGCCGCAGGGCACGAGGCCGTGGATACCTTCCGCGATCTGCCATTCGATAAGCGCGCGGTAGGCGTCTTCGTCCACAGCGCCGTTTTTGAACGGGGTCACCAGAGCAGTCATCGCACCGGAAAACAGCATATATCCTCCTTGCCGGCAGCCCGGCCCGGCTTACTGATTGATGTATTCCTTCAATTCCTTGCCTGCCCGGAAGAAGGGCAGCCGTTTGGGGATGACCGAGACGCTTTCCCCGGTTTTGGGGTTGCGCCCGGCGTATCCGCTGTATTCCTTGACCTTGAAACTGCCGAAACCGCGGATCTCGATGCGGTCCCCGGCGATGAGAGCGTCCTTCATGGCGTCGACAAAGGTATTGACAACCAGCGTGGCGTCCTCCATCGCCAGATTGGCTTCCTCGGCCAGAGTCTTGATAAGCTCGCTCTTGTTCATCATGCCTCCTAGAAGTTGGGGGGGAGTGCGTCAGGAAGCTGGCCTCTTTTAGGCAATGACGCAAGTGTGTTCATTACCCTGTTTTGGCTTCAAGGTAAAGGCTTTAGAGCGCGGGGTCCTGGAGGACGGGACGTTGGGCAAGCTGGTCGAGCATGGCCAGCCGGCATTTTTGCAGGCGGGCGGCGATCTTTTCCATATCCTGGGCGGCGGGGCTGCCCGGCGCGTAGCGCATGAGGGGCTGTTGCCGGCAGACGGCCTCGGTCAGTTTGGCGTCGGTGCGTACATGCCCGAGCAAGACAGGCTCAAACTTGAGGAAATGGGCGCAGGCGCCCTTGAGCTTGTCAAAGGCGGCCTGCGCCTCGCGGGCGGAACCGGCCTGATTGACCACCACCATGAAATCCTTCATGGCGTGGCGGGTGCTCAGGACTTTCATAAAGGCGTAGCTGTCCGTGAGGGAGGTCGGCTCGGGGGTGATGACCACGAGCCGCATGGCCGCCATGGCCGCGAAGCTCTGCACGGTATCGGAGATGCCCGCGCCGAGATCCATGAAGACGTAGTCGTATCCCGAAAAGACGGGTTCCAGCTTTTGCAGGAGTTCGTGACGCATCTCCGGGCTGAGATCCACCAGTTCGGGCACGCCGGAGGCGGCGGGCAGCACGTCGAAACCGCGAGGCTCCACCGGGTAGAGGACCTTGCTCAGGGGCATCTGTCCCATGAGGGCATGCTGGAGGTTGCCTTCGGGGATGATGCCCAGCAGCACGTCCAGATTGGCCAGCCCGAGGTCGCAGTCCATAAGAAGAGCCGTATACCCGGCCTGATAGAGGCCGCAGGCCAGATTCAGGGACAGATTGGTCTTGCCCACGCCGCCCTTGCCGCTCATAACGGCAATGCTCAAGGTTGTGTTGGCCATCAGGCACCCCCAAAGAAGAGAAAGCGTTTTTCCTGCGACTGCACGAGGGTGTCGGGCTGCCGCAGGGTGTTGACGGTCTCGCACTGCACATTGTCCGGCTGGAGGCGCGCCTGGTCAAGCAGCGGCTCGATGCGCGCCAGCAGATCCGCTACCGCCATGCGTGACGTCTGCGCAAAGCTGAGCACGGCGAAGCCGCAGGCATCCTCCGGCGGGCTGTCGAGCAGGTAGCGGTCGCGCAGGCGCATGGCCAGCGACCTGGCCCGCAGCGGCCCGTAGCCCGGCAGCATGAGCGCTATGCCGCGCTCCGGCAGCGCGCCCAGGGTATCGCAGGCTTCCATACTCTGCGCGACGATGCCGGCAAGCCGCACCATGATGTGCGTACAGCGCGCGCTCGCGCGGGCCTCGTCCGTCAGATCCATGCAGATGAGCGAGAGCTGTCCGCCGCTGCGTTGCAGGCGTTGCAGGTCGCGTTCCATCTGGGAAAGAAAGAGCTCGCTGCACAGCATGCGCGCCAGTACATGATCCGTGGCTTGCAGGGGCGGACAGGCATCGGGGCAGAGATCCGAGGAGCTTTTGTCCATGAGGCCGCTCAGCGCCCGTGTCACCGCGGAGTCGTTGAGCGGCAGGGCCCCCCAGCGGCTGTTGGGGTAACGCTGGCGGAAGGCGCGCCATTTTTCCGGCGTCATGCCGTGCACGCGGCGCAGAACCAGCAGTTCGGTCCCCGTACCGGAGGGCGGGGCATCCCGCAGCTCCCGCAATTCGGTCAGCAGATCGTCAAAATCAGCGTTGCTGCTCATGGCGGTAAAGGAGGTAGTCGTGCTGGAACTGGTCTATCTGGCCGTTGAGCACCGCCTCCACATCCCCGGCTTCGCTGTTGGTGCGATGATCCTTGACCAGCCGGTAAGGCTGGAGGGTGTAGGTGCGTATCTGGCTGCCGAAGGCGATGGCGTCCTTGCCGGCGTACTGCGCCTGCCGTTCCGCCTCCCGTTTTTGCAGCTCGAGATTGTAGAGACGGGCCTTGAGGATGCGCAGGGCGGATTCCTTGTTGTGATGCTGCGACTTCTCGTTCTGGCACTGGGCCGAGATGCCGGTGGGGATGTGGGTCACGCGCACGGCGGAGCTCGTGGTGTTGACGCTCTGCCCGCCGGGGCCGCTGGAGCGGAAGGTGTCGAAGCGCAGATCGCTTTCCTTGATGTCCAGCTCGATGTCGTTGCCCGCATCGGGGATGACGTCCACCGAGGCGAAAGAGGTGTGGCGGCGGCCCGAGGCGTCGAAGGGGGAGATGCGGATGAGCCGGTGGATGCCGCGTTCGCTGCGCAAAAAGCCGAAGGCGTGCGGCCCGACGATGCGCAGGGTGACGCTCTTTATGCCGGCCTCATCGCCGGGCAGGAAGTCCAGCTCCTCCACCTCGTAACCACGGCGGGCGGCCCAGCGGGTGTACATGCGCAGGAGCATTTCCGCCCAGTCCTGCGACTCCGTGCCGCCCGCGCCGGGATGGATCTCCAGGATGGCGTCCTGATTGTCCTCCTCGCCGGAGAGCAGCATGACGAGCTCGGTATCCTCCAGCAGGGCATCCAGGGCATCCTGCTGGTCGTGCAGGGACTCGAGTGCCTCCTCGCCGCCGTCCTCCGCGGCCAGTTCCAGCCAGGCCAGCATATCGTCATGGGCGGTTTTCAGGCGGTTCAGCCGTTCCACTTCATCTTCCAGCTGGCGTTTCTCCCGCAGGAGGGGGGTCAGAGCTTCCGGCTTGTCCCAGGCTCCGGGACGGGAAAGCTCCTGCTCGATGGCGGCAAGTCGTTTCTGATCGGAAGCGACGTCAAAGACGCCCCCAGAGGTTGTCGAAACGCTGGGTAAGGGTCTGGGAACGGGCCCGGAGATCACTGATTTGCAGCATGGGATTTCAAGGGGTTAGAAGTTGCGGCGCACAGGGCCGAAAAACAGCAGGCCCAGCAGGAGCAGGGCCGCCGCGGCGGGGAGCCAGCGGGCGATGCGGTGGTAGGGGGTCGTTTCCGACAGGATGCGGGCCCGTCCCCAGTGGGCGGCCTCTTCAAACTGTCCCCCCCGCAGGACGACGCGGCCGCGCGCGTCGATGACGGCCGAGATGCCGGTATTGGTCCCTCGCAGGATCCAGCGGTTCTGCTCCACGGCGCGTACGGCCGTGAGGCGCAGATGCTGTAATGCCGCCGGCGAGCGGCCGAACCAGCCGTCGTTGCTGATGTCCACCAGCACGTTGGCGCCGTCGCGCACCCGTTGCTGGGCAAGCCACGGAAATATTCCTTCATAACAGATGAGCATCCCCAGTTCAAGACCGCTGCTGCGCAGGGGGCTCAGGCGGGTTCCGGGAGTATAGACGCCCACCTGCTGCAGCAGGCCTTCCAGAAAATTCCACTGCAGCCAGTCCGGCACATATTCGCCGAAGGGCACGAGGTGCTCCTTGTCGTAGTAGCCCGCCAGGCTGCCGTCCGGGCCGATGAGATAGGCCCGGTTGTAGACCCGCATGTCCGCCCGGCTGCCTTCAAAGCCGGGAGCGCCGGTCAGCAGGGGGCAGCGTGCCCGGGCGGCCAGTTCGCGTATGCGCGGCGTGTGCGGATTGGCGGCCATGAGGTTGAAAGGCAGGGCCGTTTCCGGCCAGATGATGAGCGGATGTTCGCCGGGATGGGCGGCCAGCATCTCTTCCGTCAGGCGAAGATAGGTCTGGACGGTGCTGCGCTGGAAGGCCGGCAGCCATTTCTGGTTCTGGTCGATGTTGCCCTCGGCGAAGAGCACGGCAAAGCTGCCGCTGCCCTGCGGCAGGGGATCAGGGGGCTCGCTCTCGAGACGCCACCAGCCGTAGGCCAGCGCGGCGAGCATGAGCAGCAGGGCAAGCAGCGGATAACGCCTGCCGTGCGGCGCCATGAACAATAAAACGAGGAGAAAGGCCCAGGAGCCGTCCAGCAGATAGCCGCCCAGCAGGTCCGCCGGCTGGATGAGCAACGGCCAGGCCGCGAGCGCCCCGTACAGCGGCAGCCAGGGAAAGCCCGCCACCACCGCGTAGCCCCATTCCAGCAGATACCAGCACAGGCCCAGCGAGAGGGCCAGCACCAGCGGCGTGCGCCGTCGCAGCAGGTGGGCGGCCCAGGCAAAGAGCCCGCCCGCGCTGGCCAGACAGGCCGCCACGAAGGCCGCGCAGGGGACGGCCAGCCACCACGGCAGCCCGCCCACCTGATAAATGGGCAGATACAGCCAGTAGAGCGCCGCCAGATGTCCGCCCCAGGCCGCCAGCCAGCCGCGCCGGAAAGCCTGCCCGGCCTGTCCGGCCCGCAGGCCGATGAGCGCCAGCAGCGGCGGCACGAGCAGCGCCAGAGGCGGCAGGGCATCCGGCAGGAAGGGGAGGGGATGCGCAAAGCCCAGCCAGAGGCAGCCGGCGACGGCCAGCGGCAGGAGCGCGCGCGACAGTATGCCCTCGCGGGACGGGGGCCAGGCCGGCAGCATGCTACTCCTCATCGTGGGCGGGGGCGGCCTCCGGGTCGGGCTCCATACGCAGCCGCCGGATAAGCTTCTTGTCCGCATCCTGCACCGTGAAAAGCCAGCCATGCAGGGCAAAGCGTTCGCCGGGGCCGGGCACATGGCCGGCTTCCATGCTCAGATAGCCGCCGATGGTGTCCACCTCGTCGGACTCGATGTCCACGCCGAGTTCCTGCAGGTCTTCCAGCAGGGCACGGCCGGTCAGCTCGTAGATCCGCGGTTCGATCTCCCGGATGTCTTCCTGGCGGGGGGCATCGTGTTCGTCCTCGATGTCGCCCACGATCTCCTCGAGCAGATCCTCGATGGTGATGAGGCCGGATGTGCCGCCGTATTCGTCAAGCGCGATGGCGATATGCTGTTTGCGGGCCCGAAATTCCTGCAGCAGGGTACGTATGGGTTTGGTCTCCGGCACGAAGAAGGGATCGCGCATGATGGCGGAAAGGGTCTGGGAGCCGGTCTCCGGCGAAAGCAGGCAGCTGAGGATGTCCTTGGCGTGCAGGATGCCGACGATGTTGTCGCGGGTCTCCCGGAAAACGGGGATGCGGGAGTGGCCGGACGTCACGATGACGCGCGCCACCTCCGCCAGGGGCATGTCTTCCGGCACGCAGTCGATGTCGGTGCGCGGCGTCATGGTGTCCTGCACTTGCAGGTCGTTGAAGCGCAGGATGCCGAGCAGCATGGATTCCTCGTCGGGTTCCACTTCGCCTTCGGCCCGGGCTTCCAGGATGGCTTTTTCGAGGGATTCCTCGTCGTCGCGCCCGAACAGGCGTCCAAGACGCGACCAGATACTACTGTGACTCTCGGAACCACCGTCCACAATGACCTCCTTTGTTGAAGGGAGTTAGTGATGATGTCCGCTCAGGCTCTCGACCCAGCGCAGGATGGGGTCGACGCCTTTGAGCGGGGATGCATGAAACCACTTCAGGACACGTTCGCCGGGCTGGAGCAGCGCCCAGTTGGTGAACTCCAGCCCCACCAGAAGGGCCGGCGGATTTTCCCGCAGGCGGGTATTGTTGACCGAACAGGTCGCCCAGAAGGTGACGGGCTGACCGTCCATCTCGAATACCAGCAGGCAGAATAACGGGGAACCTCTTTCAAGGTCAACGGGGGGAGCGGCCTCTTTCTTCTCCAGCGGAAAACCGATGGCCATGCCCGAGGCGGAGATGTCCGCCAGGAAGAGCGGCGGTGAGGCCGCGCCGCGCTTGGCCGCCAGAACGGGCGGGCCGACCTGCTCAAGGCTGAGAGGCATGGGCTGCTGGGGCGTGATGGTCCAGAGGCTCAGCAGGCGTATCTTGTCCTGCGGCGGGACGATGCGGGCGAACGAGCGCTTGTGTCCGATCTCCATGCTGACGGGAAAGCTCATCTCCACAGCCTGGAAGGGTTCGTCGGGGATGACCTTGCGAATCTCGCAGCAGAATTTGAAATATTGCTGGCCGGCCTGTTCTTTGGCGCGAAACAGCAGATAGGCCGGCGCGTTGGTCAGGGAATGGGCAATGGGGTCCAGCATGCGGAAAAGCAGCTTGTCCTTTTCCTGCGTTTCGAGCTGGCCCCGGTAGCTGCGACAGCCGATGCCCGGCGCGTCCGGCTCGATCTCGAAGATCTCGCGCGAGAGCAGGGCATCGTCCAGGATGCTGCGGACGATGGTGTGGAAATGTTTTTGCGAATGGCGGGAATGGGCGTGCTTTTGCCAAAAATAGCCCAGGATGAAAAGGAGCAGCCCTCCGACAAGGCTCAGTGAGATGATCAGCAGTGGCGACATGCGTTTCTCCAGACGGTGACGACGAGCGGCACGGCGGTTCGGCGATTCAGCGGGTGGCTGCCGGCGGGGAGGTGCGCAGCAGGCCCAGCTTGTGCAAATGGATCTCCAGACAACTGACGGCCGCGGGAGTCACGCCGGAAATGCGTCCGGCCTGTCCCAGATTGCGTGGTCGTACGCGTTGCAGCTTTTCTTCCACCTCGCGAGAGAGGCCGACCACGGCACTATAGTCCAGATCTTCCGGCAAGGGAACCGATTCCAGCGACCTGGCCCTGGCCACCAGCTCGCGCTGGCGTTCCAGGTAGCCCGCGTACTTGATGTCCACCTGTACGCTGAAGGCGGCATCGGCCTCCTCGGCCAGCAGGGCGGCAAGGCCGGCATGCCAGTCGGCCAGGCGCTCAAGCTCCAGCTCGGGCCGTCGCAGGGCCTCGGCCAGGGTGCGCCCGTGCAGGCTCGCGTCCGGCAGGGTCGCCGGCAGGCGTTCCGTCTCCAGCAGACGGCGCAGCTTCGCCGCCCCTTCCCGCTTGCGCTGGAAGAGCGCCCAGTGGACATCGTCCACAAGGCCCAGCTCCCGCCCCAGCGGCGTCAGACGGATGTCGGCATTGTCCTCCCGCAGGAGCAGGCGGTGTTCGGCGCGGGAGGTGAACATGCGGTACGGCTCCTCCGTGCCCAGCGTGACGAGGTCGTCCACCAGCACGGCCATGTAGGAGGAGGCGCGGTCCGGCAGGAAAGGCGGCAGGTCGCGCAGCCGGCAGGAGATGTTGAGCGCCGCCCACAGGCCCTGGGCCGCCGCTTCCTCATAGCCGGACGTGCCGTTGATCTGCCCGGCCAGCCAGAGACCGGGCACGGCTTTGCTCTCCAGCGTGCCGGCGAGCTGTATGGGATTGGCGTAATCGTATTCGATGGCGTAGCCGGGCCGCACCATGACGGCATGCTCCAGCCCGGGGATGGCAGCCAGCATGGCCTGTTGCACGTCCAGCGGCAGACTGGTGGAGATGCCGTTGGCGTAGACTTCGGCGCTGTCGAGGCCTTCGGGCTCCAGAAAGATCTGGTGGCGTTCACGGTCGGGGAAGCGGGCCACCTTGTCCTCCACCGAGGGGCAGTAGCGCGCGCCCGTGCCTTCGATGACGCCCGTGAACAGCGGCGAGCGGTCGAAACCGCTGCGGATGGCCGCATGGGCGGCCTCATTGGTCCAGGTGATGTGGCAGCTCACCTGCGGCAGCACGGGGCCCGGCCCGCGGAAGCTGAAGCGCGGCGGCGGCGTGTCCCCCCGCTGTTCCTCGAGCTGATCGTAGTTGATGGACGAGCGCAGCAGACGCGGACATGTGCCGGTCTTGAGGCGGCCCAGCCGGAAGCCCAGCCGCCGCAGCGCGGCGGAAAGCCCGTGGGCCGGCGCGTCGCCCAGCCGGCCGCCGGGCAGGTGGGTCAGCCCCACATGGATGCGTCCCTCCAGAAAAGTCCCGGTGGTGAGCAGGACGTGCGGCGCGTAAAAGCGCAGGCCCAGCGCGGTCAGCACGCCGCGGACGCCGCCGTCGTCCGTGAGGACGTCCACCACCTCGTCCTGCCAGATGCGCAGGTGCGGCAGGCCGAACAGAGTGGTACGCACGGCCTTCATGTAGGCCTGTCGGTCCATCTGGGCGCGCGTGGAGCGCACGGCCGGGCCCTTGCTCATGTTGAGCGTGCGGAACTGGATGCCCGCCGCGTCGGCCCAGAGGCCCATCATGCCGCCGAGGGCGTCGATCTCGCGGACCATCTGCCCCTTGGCCAGGCCGCCGATGGCCGGATTGCAGGACAGATGGCCCAGACGGTCCACGTTGCCGGTCACGAGCAGGGTGGGATGTCCCAGCCGGGCCAGCGCGGCGGCGGCTTCGCAGCCGGCATGGCCGCCGCCCACCACGATGGCCGCGAAGCGATCCCGGTCGGAGAGGTCAAGAGCGGCAGAGCACATGGGCAAAGACCTTGGCGTCGCCGATGGTGGCGGCGATGGACGAGTGTTCGTCGGGCTGATGGCAGGTGTTGCACAGGCGGCTCCAGACCACGGCGGGCAGGCCCTGACGGCGCAGCAGCGCCGCCACCGTGGCTCCGCCGATGCCCACGGGGCGGGCCGTCACGCCGTAGACGGCGGCGACGGCTTCGGCCAGCGCGCCGACCACGGGGCTGTCCCGCGGGGTGACGCTGGCCGCCTGATGGTGGTGGATGTCCACCGTGATGTCCACGCCGTAGCGGCGGGCCGTCTCCGCCGTGCGCGCCCGCGCGGCGGCCAGCACGCTTTCGGGCGTCACGTCCGGCAGCAGGCGGCAGTCCACATAAAAGCAGTCGTCGCCCGGCAGGATGTTGATGCTGTCGGCCCCGCCCTCATGGCGTGTGGGCACGAAGGTGGAACAGGGCGGCTGGAAGAGCGCGTCCGTCTCCGGGAAATCCTCCGCCAGTCCGGCGCAGGCCAGCACGGCGGCGGCCCCGGCCACGAAGGCGTTGGCCCCGCATTGCGGCTGCGAGGCATGACACTGGCGGCCGGCGGTGCGTACGCGCAGCCAGAGTACATGTTTTTCGGCCACTTCCACTTCCGAGCCGTCCGGCGAGCCCGAATCGGGCACGATATACAGATCTTCCGGCCGGAACAGATCCCCGGCCTGTTCGAGGACGTATTGCAATCCCCGGGCGTTGCCGCACTCCTCATCGGCCATGAAGACCAGACCGAGGCCCGGCGTGGGACGCTCCGCGCCGGCCTCCAGCGCGGCGCGCAGGGCGGCGGCCAGCAGCAGCATGCTTACGAGACCCTGCTGATTGTCTTCCACGCCGCGGCCGTAGAGCAGGTCGCCTTCCCGGCGCACGGTCCAGGGATCGCTGGTCCAGGAGGTCTCCGGCCCGGCGGGGACCACGTCCGTATGGGCGAAGAGCCAGAGGGTCCGCGTTTCCCTGCCGGGCAGACGGGCGATGAGGTTGGGCCGCTCGCCGCAGGACACGCGTTCGTCCGGCGCATTGCACCAGCGCAGCGTGAAGGGGGAGCCCGGGCCGCCGAGCAGGTCGGCTATCTGGCGGGCTTTGGGCATTTCGCCGTCGCCGCCGTTTTCCGGGCCGAGCGCCCGAAAGGCCGTGAGGCGGCGTTGCAGGTTCTCCACGGTATCGCCCTGCGCGCTCAGATGATGCAGCAGCGCGTCAAGCAGCGGTTGTGCGGACATGGCAGACTCCGAAAACATCCCGGCGGGATGCAAAAAAAGGAGGCCCGACGAGCCTCCTTGGAAAACAGGGGACGCCCCTCGGGAGGGACGACACGGAAAACTGGGCGGTCTAGCGGCCCTTGGCGGCGCGCTTGGACGCCTTGAGGGGGTTGACCTTGGCGGCGGCAGCCACCTGCACCTTCACATGGGTGGCGAAGTTGCAGCGCCCGCCCGCCCACTTGCGTTCGGGATTGGGGTAGCTGGAGCAGAAGTTCTGGCCTTCGAACTCCCGCACGCGATCGCAGCCTTCGCACTTTTCCACCACGGGGAGAACGGTGATGCCGTTCACAGCCACACCATCAGCCGTTTTGACGGCATTCTGCAGAGCAGTCATACTGTGTACCTCCATAGCGCCGCGGCGCTGGTAATTCTTCGGAATGGGCAACTATAGTAAAAATCCCTGTCCTGTCAAGGGGAATTCCGCATAGCCCGCCGCTCGACCATCTCAGGGGGCGGGCTTCACCTGTTCGCGGCGTTGCAGCCGGCGCAGGACGGGGGCAAGCACTTCCGGGGCCAGCCGCCAGGCAAGGGCGGCAAAGAGCAGGCAGAACAGGCCGCCGCTCACGGCCAGCAGCAGGAGGGCGTCGACCAGCGGCGGGAGAGGTCCGCCCAGCCATGCGGCGCACCACGCGCCCCAGGGCAGGGCCTGCGCCCAGGCGGCCGCCGCGCCCGCGGGCAGGCCGCAGAGCAGCACGCGCAGGGCCAGACTTCCCAGTCCGGCAAAGGCGCCGCCGCCCCTGCGCCGCCGCCAGATGGCCATGAGCCAGAGCACATAGGCGCTGACGCTCAGGCTGGAGACGGCGCTGATGGCCCAGGCCCCGTGCGGCACGGCCCAGAAATAATAGCAGGGCAGGGCCAGTACGGTCATAATGGTTCCGGTGACGGCCGGGGTGAGGGTGTCGCCGCCGGCATAGAAGGCCCGCACCAGCACCATGTAGATGATCCACAGCGGCGTGGCGGCCAGCATGATCTGGAGGAGCGGCGTGCAGGCCAGCGTTTCCGCCGCGCCGAAGCGTCCGCCCTGGAAGATGACGGCGAGCACCGGCCGGGCGGCCAGCCCCAGCCAGATGGCGGCGGGGATGATCAGGCCGACGCTGGCCCGCAGGGCCGTGGAAAGGGTGCTGTCGAAGCGTTCCCGCTCGCCGCTGGTGACCAGCGCCACAAGGAAGGGATAGGAGGCCACGGCGGCGGCCTGCCCCATGAGACCTACCGGGACCTGGGTGATGCGGCGGGCGTAGTTGAGCAGGCTGACGTTGCCGTCGGGCAGCATGGTGCCGAACAGGCGCAGGAACTGTTCGTCCATGAGGATGATGGTCTGGCCCAGCATGAGCGGCAGGGCCGTCAGCAGGAAGCGCCGGAACAGCGGATGGGCGAGCCGCCATTCCAGATGCAGTCCCTGGGCGCGCGCCACCCGCCAGGGCAGCCAGAAGGCCCCCACGGCCGCCCCGACGGTCACGCCCACGCAATAGCCGCTCATGCCGCCGAGCTCCCACTCCGGCGGCAGGGAGAGCGCCTGGGCGCACCACGGCAGGCAGAGCCCGCCGAGGATGATGCTGCCGTTGTAGATGAGCGGCGTCAGGGCCGGGACGCGGAACTGCCGCCGCAGGAAGAGCAGTGCCGTCATGCAGGCCCCGCAGAGGAAGAAGACCTGCGCCGGCAGGATGATCCGCATGAAGAAGGCCAGCCGCGCGACCTGCGCCGCGTCGAAGCCGGGCGCGGTGAGGCGGGCGAGGGGCTCGGCCCCCAGCATGCCCGCGCCCGTCACCAGCAGCGAGGCGAGGAGCATCCAGCAGAAGACGCAGGAAAAGAAGCGCCAGGCGTCCGCCTCGTCCTCGGCGAAGCGCCGGGACAGCAGGGGGAGCATGGTGATGGACATGATCCCCCCGGCCAGCAGACTGTTGATGATGTCCGGCACCATGAAGGCGGCGAAGTACATGTCCGCCTCGCTGCCCGCGCCGAACTGCCAGGAAATGATCTTGTCGCGCACGAGGCCCATGAGGCGGGAGAGAATGGTGCTGGCGGCCAGCAGCAGGGCCGCCGCGCCCATGCGCTGACTGCCGGAGAGCAGGCCCATCAGCCTTTCCTCCCGCATTTTTGCCGTCGCTCCTGTCGCTGGGAAGTGCGCCGGGGCGACCGGTCGACGCGACGCGGCGCGGTCTCATTGCCGCGCGGAGCGCGGCGCTGCCGGGAGAAGGGGCGCCGTCCGGCGGGACGGCCGCGCGCGTCAAGCCCGGCGTCAGCCGGCACGAGGCGGATCTCCAGCCGTCCGGTATGCACGTCGGCAAGGCGCACCGCCACCGGCCGGCCCAGCGCCCAGATGACGCCGCCGCGCTGTCCCACCAGCGCATGGCGGCGTTCGTCCAGCGAAAACCAGTCGTTGCCCAGATCCTCGACCCGGATCATGCCCTCCACGGGCATGCTCTCCAGTTCCACGAAGACGCCGAACTCGGTCACGCCGGACACCACGCCGTCGAAACGCCGGCCGATGCTGTCGCGCAGGGCGATGCAGGCCAGCCGCCGGGCCATCTCCCGCTCGCATTCCAGGGCTTCGCGCTCCCGGCGGTTGAGCTGATCCGCCACCCGCAGCAGTTTCTGTCCGCCGGGCACGCTGCCCGCGCTCTGGCCAAGCTTCTGCTTGAGCGCCCGGTGCACCAGCAGATCCGCGTACCGGCGAATGGGCGAGGTGAAGTGACAGTAGGCCGGGGAGGCCAGGCCGAAATGGCCCTCGTTCCACGGCTGGTAGCGGGCCTGGGGCATGGCGCGCAGGCAGAGGCGGTTGACGAGGAATTCCTGATCCGTCTCCCGCACCCCCTCCAGGATGCCCCGCAGGGAGGCCGCGTCCGGCCGCGCCGGCAGCAGCTCCGGCGCGATGGCCTTCAGGGAGGCGAACAGCGCCTCGAGCCGTTCGGCGTCGGGCCGGGGATGCACGCGGTAGAGGAAGGGCGTCGCCGCCCCCTGCGGCGTCGTGCCGCCGAGGAAACGCGCCACGGCCTCATTGGCCGCCAGCATGCACTCCTCGATGAGGCGGTGGGCGGTGAGGCGCTCGCGCCGTCCGATGCCGGCCAGACGCCCGTCCGGCGTCAGGTCGTACCGGGCTTCGGGCAGGTCGAAGTCCAGACTGCCGCGTGCGGTGCGCGCGGCATGCAGGGCCTCGTACAGACGGAAGGCCTCCTCCAGCATGGCGACGATCTCGTCCCCGCGCGGCAGGGCCTCCAGACGGGCGCGGGCGTCGGGCTCCCGGCGCACGAGGGCGGCTTCCGTCTCCTCATAGGTGAGGCGGGCTGCGGAGCGCATGACCGCCGGGAAGAAACGCGCGTCCACCGGCAGCCCCCGCCTGTCGATGCGTACGTCCGCCGTCAGGCAGAGGCGGTCCGTCCCGGGATTGAGGCTGCACAGGCCGTTGCTCAGGGCCGGGGGCAGCATGGGTTCCACCGAGGCGGGGAAATACCAGGAATTGCCGCGCGCCAGCGCTTCCGCATCCAGCGCCGTACGCGGGCGCACATAGTGGCTCACGTCGGCGATGGCCACGCGCAGCCGCCAGCCGTCGGGCAGGGCCGCAACGCCGATGGCGTCGTCGAAGTCGCGGGCGTCGGCCCCGTCGATGGTCACCAGCACCAGCGGGCGCAAGTCCTCGCGCCCGGCCATGTCCCCGGCCGAGGGGTCGGCAGGCAGGGCCAGCGCCTCGGCTTCGGCGCGGGGCGGGAAGGCCAGCGGGACCTGATGGTTGAGCTTGACCAGATTTTCCTGCACGGCCACGCTGTCCTCATGGCCGATGACCTCCAACAGGCGGGCCTGCCAGAGATCGGAGGCCAGACGGCGTTCCGGCTCGAGCAGGACGAGCGCCCCGCGTGGCGGCGGCGTGTCCAGCGCCGGGGGCATGTCCACGCTGAAGGACACATCCAGACGGCTGTCCGCCGCCCGGCAGTGCAGGCGGCCGCCCGCCCGGTCCAGCACATGGGCCGGCAGCTGGCGGCAGCCGCGTTCCAGCACTTCCACGATGCGGCCTTCAGGGCTGCGCCCGCGCACCTGCCGCCCTCGCGGGGCCAGCAGCACCCGCACCATGTCCGTGTGCCAGGCTTCCCCGGCCTGCGGGGGATGGATGAAAACATCCGGCCCGCTCACCTGTCCGCGCGCATCGAGCGGCGTGACGAAGCCGCCCGCGCCGCTGCGCAGGGCCATGTAGCGGCCGCGGACCTCCCGCAGACTGTCGGCCCGCGACCAGAGTCCGCCACGCTGGCGTACGGCCTTGCCCTCGCGCGCCAGCCCGTCAAGGGCGGTCTCCAGCTCCTTCCGGGCCCGGCGCGGCAGGCCGAGTACCCGCAGCAGGCCGTCCAGCCGCATGGGGCGGTGCTGGCGGGCAAGGGCGGTCAGGATGCGGTGGGGCAAAGTGTGGACACGTCCGTCCGGCGCGTCATCGCCGGGACCTTCGTCGTCGGCGGCAAGGCGGTCCGGCTGGTCGGCGGCGCTGCCGTCTCCGGCCTCGCAGTCGTCCTTGTCGGCCAGGTCGGATGCGGAGGGCACAAGTGCCGGGCTGTCGCCGGCAGGCGGCCAGACGAGCTCCTGTTTCCGGGGAGGCGGGGGGGCGGAAGCGGCCTCTTCGGCATCGGAGAGGGCCGGCCGGACTGGGCGTACGGGCTGGGCGGGGGGGCGACGGGTGCTCATGACGAATATCCTGATGCCTGCCGCGGGATGCGCGGGGCTGACGGCAGACGGAAAAAAGACGCATGGCGGGGGCAAGGTCGTTCCTTGCCCCCGCCAGATGGGTACGTTGCGTGCGGCAGTCTGCCGCTCGGGCCGGCGCTAGTCGCGGTTGCCGAACAGGCGCAGCAGCATGAGGAAGAGGTTGATGAAGTCCAGATAGAGGGTCAGCGCGCCGAGGATGGCCCCGCGCCGGATGGCGGAAGCGTCGTCCAGCGGGGCGGCTTCGCCGAACTGGCGGAGCTTCTGGGTGTCATAGGCCGTCAGGCCGGTAAAGATGATGACGCCCGCGCAGCTGATGACGAAGTCCAGCATGCTGCTGCCAAGAAAGATGTTCACGATGGAGGCGATGATGATGCCGATGAGCCCCATGAACAGGAAGCTGCCCATGCCGGTCAGGTCACGCTTGGTGACCGTGCCGTAAACGGACATGACCAGGAACATGCCCGTGCAGGTCAGAAAGGCGTTGGCGATGTTGCCGATGGGGTAGACGATGAATATGCTGGACAGGGTCAGGCCGTTGAGCAGGGCATACAGCAGAAAGATGCCCGTGGCCGTGCCCGCCGACAGTTTGTGGATGGCGGCGCTGAGCGCGACCACAAGGCCGATCTGCGCCACGATGAGCACGACCATGATCAGGAAATTGCCGAAGATGGCCTCCACGAGCGCCGGGCTGCCGGCCACGGCAAAGGCCGTGAAGGCGGTGACGCCGAGACCGATGGTCATCCAGCGGTAGACATGGCCCATGAAGATGCCGGCAACGCTGACGTTGCTCTGGGCCTTGGAATAAGCACGCGTTTCCATATGACCTCCGTTGGGGAAAGGAAAACTCGTCGGGACGAGAAAATTTCAGTCAGCATAGAATATAAGACGAAATGCCGTCTTGGCAAGCCTTGTGTGCGGATGTCACAAAAAAAACACGAAAGAGGGACAGCGCGCACTTGCCAGTTTCCGGCGATTGGGCTAAAGGAAGCAAAGAGATTTTTCACGAGGTGTCCGATGCCCGCTATCAAACGTATCGCTTTGTGTGTTCTGCTCGGCGTAGGCATGCTGTGCCTCTGCTGCTCCCTGCCGGCCGCGGCGGCGGGCGCGGATCCCGTCGTCAGACTGGAGACCAGTTACGGCGACATCCTGTTGCGTCTGGATGCCCGCAAGGCGCCCATGACGGTCTCCAACTTCGTGCAGTACGTCAAGGCCGGTCATTATGACGGTACGATCTTCCATCGCGTCATCAAGGACTTTATGATCCAGGGCGGCGGCATGACCCCCGATCTCAAGGAAAAGCCCACGCGCGCCCCGGTGAAGAACGAGGCGTCCAACGGGCTCCAGAACAAAAAGTATACCGTGGCCATGGCCCGGACCAGCGAACCGCACTCCGCCACGGCCCAGTTCTTCATCAACACCAGGGACAATGCCTTCCTGAACTACCGCAGCGCCACGCCGGAAGGCTGGGGCTATGCCGTGTTCGGCAAGGTCATCAAGGGACAGAACGTGGTGGACAAGATCGCCGCCGTCCCTACCGGTTCCCGCGGATACCATGATGACGTGCCCAATGAGCCCGTCATCATCAAGCGGGCAACCGTTGTCGAATAGCCGCATACGGGCTTGCGGCCCTCCCCCCCATCGGCTCCGCCGATGCTGCAAACCCGCGGACGAAGCCGGATAACTGTCCGGCTTCGTTTCGTTTGGGGCCCCGGAAGCCGGCGCTCTCACCCTTACCCCCGAGCATCATGCTGGAACTGACCCTCCTCCTTAAATATGTCCTGCAGGCCGCCGAGCTCATGCCGTTCATCCTCCTGCTCACCTATCCGCTGGGCCGGCGCGGCAACGGGCGGCTGGCCATCTGGGGCGCGCGCCGCCTTACCCTGCTGAGTCTGCGTCTGTGCTGGTGCTCCGTCGCTCTACTGCTCCTGCATTTCGGGCTGACCCTCTGGCAGATGGACGATATGTCCACCCTCCCGCGCTGGCACTGGCAGCAGACCGCCGCCAGCCTGCTGGCCTGCGGTCTGGCCGCGCTCTTTCTGGCGCTTGTGCAGAAGGCCAACGCCCGCCTGCCCGAGTTCCCTTCGCTGCGTCCCGACGAGACCTGCCTTTACGACGGGGCGGCCATCCGCCGTCCCATGCTGCTCACCGTCACGGCGCTGCTGTGCCTGTTTGGCCTCATCCTTGTCCAGGGCGGCGTTCTGGCTCCGCCGCCCCAGGGCATGGCCCGCGGCGACCTGTTCCGTCTGGTGTTCGGGGCGAGCTTCGGCATCGCCTTCTCTCACCTCACGGCAGCCGGCGGCGTGGCCCTGCTGGTGCTCTACGCCAATGCCCGGACGCCGCTCCTGCTGGGCAAAAACTGGGATCGGGCGGTGCGCTGGTGCGGCATCTGGGCGGTCCTGGGGCTTTTGCCCACCTGCATCGACCGCTGGAGTGACGTCCTTTTGCAGCCGCTCCTTTTCCTGCTTTCCGGGCGTCCGCTGGGCAGCCTGACGGAAGATCCCACGGCCCTGGCGACCCTCCATACCGCCCCGGCCGCCGCCATGCTGACCCTGGCCGCCTGCCTCTGGGCCGTGCCGCTCTACCGGCCCCGCCTGGCCCGTCATCTCTGGCTGCTGCTCCTGCCCTGGCTCTGCCTGCTCCTGCAACCGCATGTGCAGCGTGCCTTTGCCGGCTAGAACCCGTTAACGCCATTGTCTGCCTGGGGGAAGGGCCCCTCGCTCTGCTGTCGATGCCTGTAGGGCTCCTGCGTCGCCTGACAGGCACGGCCTCCGGCCGCCCGTCGGGTCGCGCTCCGCTGTCGATGCCTGTAGGGCTCCTGCGTCGCCGACAGGCACGGCCTCCGGCCGCCCGTCGGGTCGCGCTCTGCTGTCGATGCCTGTAGGGCTCCTGCGTCGCCTGACAGGCACGGCCTCCGGCCGCCCGTCGGGGGCTCGTTTGGTGTGCGAAGAGGTTTCCCCTCCTTGCCCACCGGGAGGCGATCATGCCCGGATGCCGGGCGGCCGCCGCCCGGCGACAGGGAGGGCCGGTCCGGCATCCCGTGCCGGTCCTTTCCCGCCGTCGGCCATGCGCATGCGTCGCATCTTGAAAAAAAGATTTTTTTGGCGTCGGGATATTGACGCGACACGGCAAAGTCTTACCATCTCTCTCAGAAACCCACAGTGGGGGATGGTTCTATGGCAGTAGAATACAAGGATTATTACAAGCTGCTCGGCGTGGAGCGCAGCGCCTCCGCCGAACAGATTTCCCGGGCCTACAAGAAGCTGGCCCGGCAGTATCACCCCGACCTCAATCCGGGCAACAAGCAGGCCGAAGAGAAATTCAAGGAGATCAACGAGGCCTACGAGGTCCTGAAGGACCCGGAAAAGCGCAAGCTCTATGATCAGCTCGGGCCCAACTGGCAGCACGGGCAGAATTTTCAGGGCGCGCCGGGCTTCGAGAACATGCACTTCTCCTTCAACGGGCAGGGCTTCGACGGCGCGGGCTTCTCGGACTTTTTCGAGACCCTCTTCGGCGGGGCGCGCGGCTCGCGCGGCGGACGCACCAACGCCGGTTTCGGGGCGGATCCCTTCAGCGGGTTCAGCGCGCGTCCCCGGCGGGGGCGGGACGTGGAGGCCGAGCTTTCCCTCTCGCTGGAAGATGTGGCGCGTGGCGGCAAGCGCAGCGTGACCATACAGACCGGGAGCGGCCCCAAGACCCTGGAGGTCAATGTGCCGGCCGGCATCCGCGAGGGGGCCAAGCTGCGCCTGGCCGGTCAGGGCGAGGCGGCGCCGGGCGGCAGTGCGGGAGACCTTTTCCTGCGGATACGCTATCTGCCGCATCCGCACTTCCGCGTGGATGGCGACAATCTGCAAAGCGACGTCTGGCTGGCCCCGTGGGAGGCCGTGCTCGGGGCGCGTGTTCCCGTGCGGACGCTGGACGGCGAGGTGGAACTCAACATCCCGGCGGGCACATCCTCCGGCCGCAAGTTCCGGCTGCGGGGCAAGGGGCTCGGCAGTGCCGCCGCCCGCGGGGATCTGCTGGCCCGCGTTATGATCCGCGTGCCGGAGCAGCTCTCCGACAGCGAGCGGGAACTCTGGAACAAGCTGGCCGAAACGTCCGCCTTTTCCGCCCGTCAACATCGTTCGTAAGGGAGGCCGCACATGAGCCTGTTACGCAAAAACATCACCCTGCCCACGCCGTCCGGCTACATGGTGTGGGAAGAATTCGTGGCCAGTACGGGCATCGATCCCGACCGCCTGCGCGAACTGCTGGCGCTTGGCTGGCTGGACATCGGCCAGACTTCGGAGCAGCCCCTGTTCCGGGATGTGGACATCTACCGCGTCCGCAAGCTGGAGCGCATCTGCTGCGATTTCGAGTTGCCCGTGCTGGGCGGGACCATCATCGTGGACCTGCTCGAGCGGGTGGATCAGCTGGAGCGCCGGGTGCGCGACCTGCGCGGGCTGGACGACTAGATTTTTTCGCCGCGGCGCGGCGCGTTCCTGCGCGCGGCGAAGCGAGTGCATGGCAAGGAGGCAAGAGGTATGGACATCAACAAATTTACTGACAAGGCCCGCGAGGCCGTCACCGAGGCGCAGAGCATCGCGGCGGGCATGGGCCATCAGGAGACCGACGTCGAGCATCTGGCGCTGGCTCTCGTGCGGCAGGAAAACGGCATCGTGCCCCGCATCCTGGAACAGATGGGCGTGCAGACCCGCGCCTTTGCCGTGGGCATGGAAGAAGCGCTGCGCAAGCGGCCTTCCGTGTCCGGCCCGGGCATGGATACCTCCAAGATTATGATCACCCAGGAACTGGGCAAGGTGCTGAGCGATGCCGAAAAGGAATCCCGGCGCATGAAGGATGAGTACGTCAGCGTGGATCATCTCTTCCTTGCGCTGACGGATGTGCCGCAGCTGAGCACGCTGGGCAATCTGCTCAAGGAATACGGCATCAGCCGCGCCACCTTCGGCAAGGCTATGGAAGAACTGCGCGGCGGTGCGCGCGTCACCAGCGCCAACCCCGAAGATACCTTCGAGGCCCTGAGCAAGTATGCCCGTGACCTTGTGGAAGCCGCCCGCGAAGGCAAGATGGACCCGGTCATCGGGCGCGACGCCGAGATCCGGCGCGTCATCCGCATTCTTTCCCGCCGCACCAAGAACAACCCGGTGCTCATGGGCGAGGCCGGCGTGGGCAAGACCGCCATCGTGGAAGGGCTGGCCTTCCGTATCCTCAAGGGCGACGTGCCCGAAGGGCTCAAGGGGCACAAGCTCTTTGCGCTGGATATGGGCGCGCTCATCGCCGGGGCCAAGTACCGCGGCGAATTCGAGGAACGCCTGAAGGCCGTGCTCAATGAAGTGGAGAAGAGCGAAGGCAAGATCATCCTCTTCATCGACGAGCTCCATACCATCGTGGGCGCGGGCAAGACCGACGGCGCCATGGATGCCGGCAACCTGCTCAAGCCCATGCTGGCCCGCGGCGAACTGCACTGCATCGGCGCCACCACCCTTGACGAGTACCGCAAGTACATCGAAAAGGACCCGGCCCTCGAGCGCCGCTTCCAGCCGGTCATCGTGGATGAACCCTCGGTGGAGGACGCCATCTCCATCCTGCGCGGCCTCAAGGAACGCTTCGAGGTGCATCACGGCGTACGCATCAGCGACTCGGCCATCGTGGAGGCCGTGACGCTCTCGCATCGCTACATCACCGACCGCCAGCTGCCGGACAAGGCCATCGACCTCATCGACGAGGCCGCCGCCCTTATCCGCACGGAGATCGACTCCCTGCCCGCCGACCTTGACGAAGTGAATCGTAAGGTCATGCAGCTCGAGATTGAACGCGAGGCCCTGCGCCGCGAAACGGACGAAGCCTCCCGCGAACGGCTGGAAAAGCTGGAAGGCGAACTGGGCGAACTGCGGGTGCAACAGGGCGAACTGCGCAGCCAGTGGGAACGCGAAAAAGGCTCCATCGACGAGGTGCGCCGCATCAAGGGCGAGATCGAACAGGTCAAGCTGGCCATCGAACAGGCCGAGCGCAACTATGACCTCAACAAGGCCGCCGAGCTCAAGTATTCCACCCTGCTGGATCTCCAGAAGAAGCTCGAGGCCGCCTCGGCCTCGCAGGATGCCGGGGCCCAGCGCCTGCTCAAGGAAGAAGTGCGCCCCGACGATGTGGCCGAGATCGTGGCCCGCTGGACGGGCATACCGGTGACGCGCCTCATGGAATCCGAGCGCGAAAAGCTGCTCCGCCTGGCCGATCAGCTCCACGAACGCGTGGTGGGACAGGATGAAGCCGTTACCGCCGTGGCCGACGCCGTGCTGCGCGCCCGCGCCGGGCTCGCCGATCCGGCCCGTCCCACCGGCAGCTTCATCTTCCTCGGGCCCACGGGCGTGGGCAAGACCGAACTCTGCAAGGCGCTGGCCGAAGCCCTCTTCGATACCGAGGACAACATGGTGCGCCTCGACATGAGCGAATACATGGAAAAGCATTCGGTGTCCCGCCTCATCGGGGCGCCTCCGGGATATGTGGGCTATGACGAAGGCGGCCAGCTCACCGAGGCCGTGCGCCGCAAGCCCTATTCCGTGGTGCTCTTCGACGAGATCGAAAAGGCCCACCCGGATGTCTTCAACACGCTCCTGCAACTGCTGGACGACGGCCGCCTGACCGACAGCCAGGGCCGCACCGTGGATTTCCGCAACTGCATCGTGATTATGACGTCCAACATCGGCTCCGTCCATCTGCTGGACGGCATCAACGAGGACGGCACGCTCAAGCCCGGCGCACGCGACAAGGTCATGGAAGATCTGCGCCACCACTTCCGGCCGGAATTCCTCAACCGCGTGGACGAAACCGTGGTCTTCCTGCCGCTGCGCCGCGATCAGGTGGGCCGCATCGTCGATCTCCAGATCGACCGTCTGCGCCGCCGTCTGGAAGAACGCAAGATCACGCTCGACCTCAGCGACGAGGCCCGCGACTTCATCGCCGACGCCGCCTATGACCCCGTCTACGGCGCGCGTCCGCTCAAGCGCTACGTCCAGCACCATGTGGAAACGCCCCTCGCCCGCAAGCTCGTGGGCGGCGAGGTCCGCGACGGCCAGCACCTGCGCCTGACCGTCAACGCCGATGGCGAACTCGACTTCAGTGAAGTCGTCAATCTCGGCAAGTAGATGAATGCGCTTGTGGGGGGAAGGCGACCCTTTGTGGCAGATTGTCAAACGAAAGTTGACACAAAGAAGACCCCGTCTTCCCTCATTTTTTCCACAGTTGTCTTGTAACCG
>NZ_CALUYG010000024.1 GCF_944324935.1 uncultured Desulfovibrio sp.
CGCGCCTTCTGCAATGGGGCAGAAATCTTGCCGCTTCCATTTTCCCGGAGGGGGGCGTAAGCGCGGCCCTTGAGGCCGGCTGGAACGCCGTCAAAGCGTCGTTTCAAAAGGGCATCGTCTACCTCGGAAGCCTGCCCGGAAAGTTTCTTGAAATGGGAAAGAACCTGGCTTCCGGGCTGGTGGAAGGCATCAAATCCGGCATTGCCGCGGCGGGCGACGCCGTTGCCGGCATGGCCGAAAGCGTGAAGAACAAATTCAAGGGCTGGCTCGGCATCGCCAGTCCGAGCAGGGTCTTCGCCGGGTACGGCCTGAACGTGGCGCAGGGCGCGGCGCTGGGCATAAAGGCGGGGGAGGATGCGGCGGCATCCGCGTCCGCCGGGCTTGCCTCGGCGGCGGCAAGGGGGTGGACGGCCCCGAAGCTGGCCGCCCCCGAACTTCCCTCCGTCGGGCGGCCGGGGACCGGCTGGCGGGCCCCGGATTTGCTGACATCCCCGGACGGCCCGGCGAAGATCGCCGCGGCCTCGCGGGACGGCGGGCGGGAGGGCTTCGGCCAGGCGGGCGTGTCCGTCCAGTTCTCCCCGACCATCACCATTCAGGGGAGCGCGACGGAAAAGGACGTGCGGGGCGCGCTTGCCATGACGCTGCCGGAGCTGGAGCGCATGATCCGCCGGCTCATGCACGACAGGGAGCGACGAGCCTATGTTTAGCGTCTTCGCCACGCTGGGGGACGCGCTCTTTTCCCCCCGGCTTTCCCCTTCCGGGCTTGACGTACAGCAGGGCGCGGCCTACGCGGAACATGCCCTGTTCTCCCGCGCCCCGCGCCTGCAATACACGGGACGGGAGCTGGACACGCTGAGCCTGACCTTTGACCTGCATTTCAGCTTCTGCACCCCGGTCGAGGAGAAAAAGAAGCTGGAGACCATGCTCCGGGAGCATCAGGCGCACCCGCTGGTGTTCGGGGACGGCTCCTGGTGGGGGTATTTCGTTCTGGAGCGGCTTTCGACCACGCTTGAGCAGTGCGGCCCCACGGGGACACCCTGGCTCATCTCCATGCAGGCGGAGCTGAAGGAATACACGGGCGACCCGGCAAAGCCGCCGGAGCGTCCGGCGGTGAGTAACGGCGCGCCGTCCCTGGCCGTGTACCCCGGTTCGACCTCCCTGCTTTCCCTGGCCGCGCCTCTGGCCGGCGGCATGTGGGACACCATGCGCACGGCGGTCTCCTGCGCGCAACAGGCGCGGGGAATCGTCAACGATGTTACAAATATTGTGGGGCTGGCGCGGGACGTGGCGAACGCGGGCAGTCCCTTTGAAGTCGTCGCGCTGGCGCTGGGCGGCACGGACAGACTGGCCGGACTTTTCGGCAGGGCCGGGGGCCTGTCGTCCGGCCTTGCGGGAGCCTTGGGCGCGTGCGCTTCCGCCCTGCCGGCGGAGGACATCCGGGAGGCCGTGCGCGCCGCCGGGGAGCTGACCGGTCTCATGCGGGACGGCGCGGCCCTGGCCTCCGCCCTGGGCGCGGATACGGGCGACATCGGGCGGACGCTGGGACAGATCGACGCCTGTCTCTTTGAGGGCAAGGTGGCTCTTGATCGCTGCGCCCCCGTCCTCCAGAGCTTTTCCGCGGGCATCGCCGCCCGCGAGACCTTCAACGTGACGGCGGGGCGATAGCCGCGCCGTCAGGGATGGCGGCCGCCGCGCAGCGCGAGCGAAGCGTTTTCCGCGTAAAACGCGAGCGAGAGCCCGTCCCGCACAGGACGTGCGGGCGGGCGTCATGAGGAAAGACATGATGGACAGGCTGGTGCACATCACAAGCGAGGGCGAGCGCTGGGATACGCTGGCCTGGCGCTACTACGGGGACGTTTCGGAAGTGGAGCGCATCATCGCGGCCAACCCCCACATGCCGATCCGGCCTGTCCTTCCGGGCGGCGTGCGGATATTCATCCCGGTCATCAGGCCCGCGGAGCTGGAACATACGGATCTGCCGCCCTGGTGCGCCGGGGCCGAAGGAGAAGCATCATGATCGGGGCTGTGGACGTTCCCGCGCCCCAGGCGCGGATCGTGTACGAGGGGAAGGACATCTCCGCGGACATCAGTCCGTACCTCGTCAGCGTGGGCTATACGGACAAGCTGTCCGGGGAGTCGGACGAGCTGGAGCTGCGGCTTGAGGATACGGACGGGCGCTGGCGCGGGGACTGGTATCCCGGCAAGGGGGACTCCCTCGCGGTGTCCATCGGCTACGCCGGTCAGGAGCTTGTCGCCTGCGGCTCTTTCGAGATTGACGAGATCGAGCTGTCCTTTCCGCCGGACGAGGTCTCCATCCGCGCCCTGGCCACGGGCATCAGCGTCTCGTGCCGGACGCGCAAGAGCAAGGGTTACGAGAAGACCACGCTTGCGGGCGTCGTCCGCGTGGTCTGCGGACGGCTGGGCCTGACGCCCGCTGGGGAAGTGGCGGACATTCCCATCGACCGGGTGACGCAGTATCACGAAAGCGACCTCGCCTTCCTGACCCGGCTTGCCGGGGAGTACGGGCACACCTTCAAGATCAGCGGCAAGAAGATGATCTTCCAGCGCAAGGACGGCGTGCTGGCTGCGGAAAGCGTGCGGACGTTCAACCGCGAGGACGTGAGTTCCTGCCGCTTCCGGGACAAGCTGAAGGACATCCCCTCGAAAGTGAAGATCAAGAAGCAGGACGCGGGCAAGAAGGGGCTCAAGGTCTACGGCAAGGGGAGCGACGACAGCCTCGCCGTGGTGGGGACCACGGCGCAGGCGCAAAAGAAGCGGAAAAAGAAGGAGGCGAAAACGTCCAGCGGGGACGAGCTGCGCATCGTGGGGCGCGGCAGCCAGGCCCAGCTTGAGGCCAAGGGTAACGCGGCCCTTCAGGACGCGGAGCTGGAACGCTGCCAGGCGGAGCTTTCCCTGTTCGGCGACCCTTCCCTGCGGGCCGGGGTGTCCGTGGAGCTTGCGGAGGACTTCGGCGCGCCGGCGGGCAAGTATCTCGTCACCTGCTCCCGGCACGAGATAAGCCGGAGCGGCTATGTGACGACGTTGACGCTGTCGCGGACGGCGGCCCCGGAGAAGAAGGCATGAGCCGGGCGAGGCACGATACGCGGGAGGAAGCCGGGGCGACGTTCGCCTTCGGCATCGTTACGGCGGTGGACGCCGGGCGGGGCTGGGCGCGGGTCAGCCTCCCGGAATACGACAATCTCGAAACAGCCTTCCTGCCGGTGCTCCAGCGCCGCACGCACAGGGACAAGGCGCTCGATCTGCCGGACGTGGGGGAGCAGGTGGCGCTGATGCTTGACCTGCGGGGGGAAGACGGCGTCATCCTGGGCGCGGTCTGGTCGGACGCCGACCCCGTGCCGCAGCCCGAAGGCCCGGACGTGGACGTGCGGCGCTATGCCGACGGCACGGTGCTGCGCTATGACCGCGCGGCACACAAACTGACGGCGGAGGTACAGGGGGAAATTTCCGTCGCCTGCACGGGCAGGGCGGACGTGACGGCGGACGGCCCCGCGCGCGTGGAGTCAAAAGCGGGCCTCACCCTGGCCGCGCCGGTCATCACCCTGAAGGGCACGCTGACCATGCAAAGCTATGCGGGCGGCGGCCCCACCACGGCGGAGATCGACGGCCCCCTGACCGTGAAGCGCGGGGACGTGACCGTGCCGGACAACGATGTGAAGGCCGGCGGCGTCTCCCTGCAAGGCCATGTGCACGGCGGCGTCATGCCCGGCGGCGGAACCAGCGGCCCGCCCGCGGGGTAGGCTTGCGCCGCGCCGGGAAAATGACTATAAAAAAGGTGCCGGGAAGGTGGTGAGACACCCTCCCGGCAGGCACGGCGCATGCGCGCCCCCTAAGTGTTACGCGGTTTTTGCCACTTTGTTTACGCCCCGTCCCGGTTGCCGCCAGGACGGGGCCTTTGTTTATGCTACATCCGGGAAGAGGCCCGGAGCATCAGACAGAGGATCGTCAGCAGCGCCAAGACAACAAGGCGTCTCATGCGGCCAACCTCCTCTACCCGCAGAAGCGAGAGTTTGCGCCGTGCCGGGCGCATGGAGGAAACCGCGCAACGGACGTTTTCTAACCCGCGCCGTGCGGGAAGGCAACCGGCCGCCCGTCGGCATGACATGGCCCTTCGATCACAGGCCCCGCTCCGGCGGGGCCTTTCGTTTTTTTGAAAGCCCTTTCGAAGACGCGGCCCCTTCTCTCCTTCTATAACGGGGGCATGGCGAACCTGCTTGCTTCCACCTCATACCGCGCCACGCCGGACACGCCCCACTGGCAGCTTGCCCTGGGGGGCGACGGCCCGGACAATGGCGTTGTCCAGCAGATCGCGGATGTGCGCCAGTCCATCCGCATCATCCTGACCACGCCCAAAGGCTCCGACCCTCTGCGGCCGGAGTTCGGCTGCGACGCGGGCAACTATCTCGATCTGCCGCTGGACGCGGCCCGGCCGCATATCGTGCGGGAAGTACGGGAGGCTCTTGCCTGGGAGCCGCGCGTCACGGTTTCCGGCGTGACGGTTAGCCAGGGGAAGGAGCAGAGCGGCGGCCATGCCGTCGTCCGCATAACCTGGTCGCTTCCCGGCCTGGGGGAAGGCGGCGTGACGGAGGTGGGCCTGTGAGTCAGCTTCCCGAACCGCGCTTCATCGAGACGGATCAGCAGGCCGTGCTGGAGTCCTGTATCCGCGAGTACGAGGAGCTTGCCGGTCGTACCCTGTACCCGGCGCAGGCCGAGCGGCTGCTCATCAATCTGATCGCCTATCGCGAACACCTTGTCCGCGTGGGCATTCAGGAGGCCGCGAAACAGAACCTCGTGCGCTACGCCCAGGCCCCCATGCTGGATATGCTGGGGGAGCTGGTCGGCGTGACGCGGCTTGCGGCGGAACCGGCTTCCTGCACGATCCGCTTTGCGCTCAAAGAGGCCCTTGCCGCCGATCTGGACATCCCGGCGGGCGTGAAGGTCTACAGCCAGGACGGCTCCGCCCGGTTCGACACGGCGGAAGCGTGCCTGATCAGGGCCGGCGAGCTGTCCGTCGAAGTCCATGCCTATGCGGCGGAAGCGGGCGAAGCCGCCAACGGCATCCTGCCCGGCGGCGTGTGTCAGCTCGCCGATCCGCTTGCCGATGCGGATGTGAGCGCGGCCAACGTGGATACCACGGGCGGCGGCTCGGACGCCGAAGACGACGAGCATCTGCGGGAGCGCATCATGCTGGCCCCGGAGGCTTTTTCCGTCGCGGGCAGCAAGCTGGCCTACCGCTATCACGCGCTGTCCGCTTCGCCCTCCATCGTGGATGTGCATGTCTGGTCCCCTGAACCGGGCGTCGCGAGTCTCGTCGTGCTGACGGAAGACGGCATGCCCAACCCCGCGCTCCTGGCCGTCGTCGAGGCCTATCTCAGCGGCGAGAAGATCAGGCCGCTGACGGACACCGTTCAGGTTTCCGGGCCGGAAAAGATCGAACTTGACCTTGAAGCCGAGCTGACCCTGTACACCTGGGCCGACAAAGAGGAAACCCTGCGCCTTGCGCGGGCCGCGTTTGCCTCGCTGGCCGACGACTACAGGCTGACGCTCGGAAAGGATGTCGTGCGGACGCAGCTCATCGCCGCCCTGTCCGTCTATGGCGTCTACCGCGTCAGGCTCGTCTCCCCGGCGGAAGATCGCGAGCTGGACGGCGGACAGTGGGCGCTGTGGCGCAACATGACCATCAGTGCCGCCAGGGAGCGAAAAGATGGATAAGCGCCGGAACCCGACAGTCATATTCGGGGCCGCCACGGAAGGCGGCCCGCCGCGCAGCGGGAGCGAAGCGATTGCCGCGCCAATCGCGAGCGACAGCGAATCCCGCACAGGAGCCGACCGAAAGGCGCGAAGCGTTCCCGTTGGGCGAGTCTTCGAGCCCTTACGGGAATCGAGAGCGGAGCGTGCGGGTGAGCGTCATGGAGGGGACGAACTTCTCCAGCCGTCGCTTCAGGGCGACAGCCGGATGGAGAACCTTGCGCGGCTCATCGCCAGACTCTCCGCCCTGCCCGTTTCCGTGCCCATCGTCAATCTTTTTGATCGTGTGGACGCCTCGGCACTGGCATCGCTTGCCGAACAGTTCCATGTCATGGGCGATGAGGGCTGGAACCTTGCGGGGACGGAATCCGCCCGGCGGGCGCTGCTGAAAAGAGCCATTGAGCTGCACCGGCACAAGGGCACGCCCTGGGCCGTCCGCACGGCGCTGGAAACAGCGCTGCCCACCGAGGCGAGCATAAAAGAGTGGTTCGCCTATGGCGGCGATCCCTTCTTCTTCCGCGTGCGTCTGGACGTGAGCGAGCTTGGCCTGGACGAGTCGGGCATGACCAGCGCCGTGCGGCTGATCTTTGACTACAAGAACGTGCGCAGCTGGCTTGAATACCTTGAGACCTTCACCCGCAGGCCCCTACCCATAGCCGTGGCCACGGCGGGCGTCATGCGCACCCTGAACCGCGTGCGCCTGTGGTTCCCGCCGCGTCCCGTGCCGCCCGCCCGCGTTCATGTGGCGACGGCCGGCATCATGCGTACCCTGAGCCGCGTGCGTCTGCTTTTTCCGCCGGAGCCGGCGGCCCCCGCGCGCCCGCGTATCGCCGTCACGAGCCTGATCCGCTCGCGCGGCCGCCTCCGTCCCTTTACGCCGCCGCGGCCCGTGCCCGCCGGGCGCGGCTACATTGCCCTTGCCCTGTTGACCATGACCCGGAGTCGCGTATGTCCGCAACCGTAAGAGCCGTCGTTCCCGGCGGCACGGACGACCTGCCCGATGTGGGCGGCGTCGCCACTGACAAGCCCGAATATTTTTGCCTGCTCACCCGTGCCGGCGCGGCGCTGGAAGCCGCCGCCCATGCCGCGGGCAAGCCCGTCCGTCTCAGCGTCATCGCCGTGGGCGACGGTGACGGCGACGTCCCCGTGCCGACTGATGATGCCGTGGCGCTGGTGCATGAGGTCTACCGCCGCCCCATCGACAGTCTGTCGCAGGACGAGGAAGACCCCAACATCTGCTGGGCGCACATCGTCATTCCGACCACGGAGGGCGGCTTCTGGATACGCGAGTTCGGCGTCTGGGCCGAACCGCTGGAGGACGACGGCGAGCCCGTGCTCTACGCCTACGGCAACCATGCCCCGTTCTACAAGTTGAAATCCGTGCTGGGGCAGGCCACCACGCACGAGCTGTCCGTGCCCATCATCATGTCCGGCACGGCGGACGTGGAGATCGTGGTCAGCGAGGCGGGCTACGCCTCGCGGCTGGAACTGCTCCAGATCGCGGGCGTGGTGGAAGACCTGCGCCGCAACCGGGAGGCCGTCTGGACGCTGGACGCGCCTGTGGAGGAAGGCGGCACGCTGCCCCTGCCGGAAGGACTGACCTATGCGCCGGGAAAACATCTGCTGGATGTCTTCTGGGACGGCGTGGCCTGCTATCCGGGAGAGCAGTTTGAAGAAATTTCTTCGGCGGAGAAACCGACATCGGACGCCATCCGCATGCTTTTCGCCGTACCGGCCGGGAGCGAAATGCGCGTGCTGGTGCGGCCTTACAGCCTCCAGCCGAAGTTGTCGGGACAACCCGTCCCGGCGGATGTGGAGGATCGCCTCGCGGCGCTGGAACAGCGCGTGAGCGAGGCCGCTTTTGTCGAACCTTAACAACCTCAAAATGGAGAAGAACATCATGGCTGAACCTATCAAGGTCAAACTTCTGGATGCGCAGAAAAACCCCATTCTTCCCGAAACCACGGCGGATCAGGTCAAAACGGCTGACGGCGGCAACGTCGAGGCGAAGATCGCGTCTTTGCAGGCCGCGTTTGCCTCCGGCGTCCGGCCGTGCGGCACCGTGGGCACGGGCGGCACGGTGGAGGCCCTGCCCGCCGACAGCTACAAGCTGGGCGACCTGTATGTGGTCAAAACCGGCGGAACCTACGCCGGTCAGGTCTGCGAACCGGGCGACCTGATCCTGTGCATCAAGGATCATGCCGAAGAAGGGGCCGCCGATACCGACTGGACCGTCATCCAGAACAACATTGACCGCGCCGTGACCGGCCCGGCATCCGCCGCCGACGGCAATCTCATGGCCTTTGACGGCGCGTCCGGCACG
Organism: uncultured Desulfovibrio sp.; assembly: GCF_944324935.1. GTDB lineage: Bacteria > Desulfobacterota > Desulfovibrionia > Desulfovibrionales > Desulfovibrionaceae > Desulfovibrio. Next base: position 8,090 of record NZ_CALUYG010000024.1, read on the forward strand.
GTGGCCAAAGACAGCGGCGTTGCGCTTTCCGACGTGTCCGACGCCGTGACCAAACGGCACCAGCACGCCAATGCCGCCCTGCTGGACGGCATCTCCGCCGACGGCGAAACCGTCACCATCAACGGCAAGACCTACTATTCCGGCCGTATGGTGGCCGTCATCGAGGCGGGCGGCGAAATCCCCGCCGACATGAACTCCGCCGGCATCGTGTTTGAAAAGGTGGCCGCCGGTCCGGCGGCCTAACTGCAGGGAGGGAGTCCCATGTCGTACATCATCAGGGATGCCAGAGGCAACGCGCTGGGTATGCTGCCGGACTCCCTCCGCGCCGTGGGGCAGGCTGTGGAGCGGCATTCCCCCGCCGGGAGCCGTTCCGCCGCCATCACGGCGGGGCAGTCGTATACCGTGCCGCCGTATGCCGTCGGCGGCGCGCAACTCGAAGTCTACCTTGACGGCGTGGCCTGCGCGGCCGGGCAGGAGTATGCCGAATCCGGCGAGCCCGGCACGCTGTCGTCCGCCATTGTCTGGAATATCCCCATCGCCACGGACCGCGACATCCTTGTCCGCAGCAAATAGGAGGCTGTATGTCTTTTCCCGCCATTTTTCGACGACTTTTTCAGAAGGAGGGCGCGGGCCCCCTGCTGCGCAAGGAGATCATCCCGCCCCATGCCGATACCCACGGGGCGAAGGGGGGCGACCCTATCGACATCACGGCGCTGGGCGGCGTAAGCGCCGAGGAGCTTGCCGCGCTCCAGGAGGCACTGGCCACGCTGGCGGGCCGCTTTGACGGCAGCGGCAAGGTGCTGGCGGCAAACCTGCCGCTCACCGATGCCGTGAACAGCGCCACAAGCCGGCTGGCCGCCTCGGACACGGCGGTCAAGACGGCATATGACAAGGCCGTCGCCGCGGCGACGGCGGCCAGCACGGCGACGAGCACGGCGAACAGCGCCCTGAACAAGGCTGATCAGGCTGTCGCCACAGCCGGGGGCGTCACCCTGAAGGGATCGCGCTCTACGATCGGCAACTGGACCCTCAGCGGCCTGACCGTGGGCAAGCCGCTCTATATCCTGGCTTCCAACACCAATACCACCGGGGATTACTCCTATGTTTTCCTGAAGGTCCTCTCGGGAGCCGTCGCCGGGACCTCGGCAAGCACTGTCTACGCCAGATATTTCTTTATCGGCTGCGGGATGGAGAACTCCAGCACCAATACCTTCATCACCATCCCCACGGCGGCGACGGTCGTCATCGGCCTGACCAACATGCAGGGCGCCATGACCCTTCGCGCCTATCAATAGGAGAAGAACGCATGCACATACTTGTCCATGACGGCAGCATCCGCAATGTCGACAACGAGGCCGACGCCGGGGCCCTGCTCGCGCTGGGAGCGCGCGAACTCACGGCGACGGAGATCGCCGAGGCGGGCATGGCCGGTTTCGAGCATCTGGTCAGTCCGTTGAATACATCCGTCGGCCCCGATGGCCGCATCACGTTCAGCCCGCCCGCCGGGCCGACGCCGGAGGAAGCCCGCGCCGTCAAAACCGCCGAGATCCTGTCTGGCTATGACGCCGCCCTGGCCGCCAGCCTCACCATGCCGGCGGAAAATCCGACGGCGCAGGACGTGGCCGTGGGCGCGGCCCTCTTTGCCGTGGAGGACGCCGAAGGGCTGGCCTTCGTCCGCGAGACCCACACCGCCCGCCGGGACGAACTGCTGGCCGCCGTGGCCGCCGCCGAGACGGTGGAAGCCGTGCGGGCCGTGGAGGTGAGCTATGCGGTGTAGACTGCCTGGGCGGACATGCCCGGTCTGTGGCCATGCCCGCCCCCTCGTCCCTTCCTGCTGCCCGATCTGTGGCCGCGCCCTGCGCTGCGTCTTCGGCCCCGACGGCCCGCGCTGGGTTTGCCCGCTGTGCGGGGTGGTGGAACCATGCGGGAAGTGAGACATCAGCGCATCACCGCCCCAGGCGCGGGCGGTGACGGCCTGGGCATGAGCGACGGGCAATCTTGGCTTGTCGAAGATTGCCTCATCGACCTGTCCGCCTGCCCGCTGGAAGGGCTGGACGAGGCGGTAGGCGTGACGTGAGGAAGCCGCGCGATCTTCCGGCGCTGCCGCATCCGGGGCGCGGGCAAGCTGCTCCTCTGCGGCTCAGGGGATGCGGACAAGCTGGCTGTGGAGCGCGGTAAGACCGTCATTTTCGAGGACTGCATCCTTGAGGACTTCGGGCGGCGCGGCCCGGAAGTACAGTCCTGTATGCGGGTCATCCTGCGGCGCTGTCTGATCCGCAATTGGGGGGAACCGGAGCGCTTTGACGTGCGGGCCTTTGCCGCCTGGGCGCATCACGGCGGTCGCATCGAGGTCGAGAGCTGCGTGTTCGATCAGCCCCGTTTCTGGCGCGGCTGGCGGCTCATGGCGCGGGACTGGCTGGCTCATCTGGGCCAAGCCTGGAACGACGAGGGCCTGTGCGGCCTGCTGCGCCCAGCCAACTGGTTGCCCGGCGTTTGCCGAGGGCTGACCGCCACGGCGGGCGGGCACGTCAGGGCCGAGAACTGCCGAGCCACCCGCTGGTGGATACGGCTGGAAGGGCACCACGGCCCGCGCATGAGCCGTGCGGAAGCCCAGGCGCTTATAGACGAGTTGGCGGACAAACTGCCGTATGTCTCCTTAAGGAGGTCATATGGCAACAACATCTCGCAAACGGGCGGCCATGACAGCCCGGCAACTGGCAGAGGACTATCTGTCGCATCAGATAACGCGGGAGGTAACGCGAACCAGCACACGATATCACCTTAATCAGATTCTCGCGTTGTTCGGTGGCTGGCAGGCTCGCCGAGTGGGCGCGGATCAGATGCGGGAGTTTCTGGCGGCCCAGAAAGCCCGCGGCGTCATGGCAAGTACGGCTCATCACCGGGTACGTCTATGGCGGACGGTATTGGCCTGGGCGGTAGAAACAGGGCGTCTGCCTGTGTCGCCCCTGGCGTGTTTCCGCCTGCACCGGCCAAGGGCGCGGCGCATCGATCCGCCCACGCGGGCGGAGGCCGCACGGATGTACAAAGTGGCCGCGCCGCATATCCGGCGCGTGATCGTTCTGGGCATGGCGGCTGGCCGCGCATAGGCCCCAGCGAGCTTTTCCGGCTTGTCTGGACGGATGTCGAGCTGGCGGCGGGCTACATGAGAATGCCCAATGCCGCCAAGGGAGCGAAGGAGGACAGCAGGATTGTCCCCATCCGGGACGACATCCTACCCCTGTTGCGGGCGTGGAAAGAGGAAGACGAGCAGCGGGACTGCCCGTGGGTCATCCACTGGCGGGGGCGACCGGTTCGGTGCATAGGTCATGCCTGGCACCAGGCCCGCAAGGCGGCGGGCATTACGCGGCACATCACGCCATACAGCCTGCGCCATGCCATGCCGACGGAGGCGCTGGAACACGGCGCGGATGTGAAGGCGGTGGCCGAGGTTATGGGACACGCGGACCCGACCATGCTGCTGCGCGTCTATCAGCACACGCGCTACAGGCTGAAGAAAAAGGCGGTCAACGCCGCACCCGGTCTGAAACTGGACGGGATTTGACAGAGGCGGGGGAGTTGAAGGCTCCCCCACCGGCGCGGCGCAGGGGCGTCGCACCACGGCCCCACAAACGGAAGCCAGCCGTTTGCGGAGTATCCGCCTGTTTCTGTGTCTCGGGGTGAGACGAAACGCAGAATAGGTGGATTCTCAGCGGGGCGCAACACTTTTACCGCTATGAACAAGAGAGATTTGCCGGAAATCAGATGCCCGCATTGCAACAAACTCATTGCCCGTGGGGAAGCCCTGGACATGGAGTTCAAGTGCGGACGTTGCAAAACCTTTTTCATCCTGCGGGGCACGCGCCCCGGTGCGGAGCGTCCAGAACGTCCACAGGAGCGGTTTCATGCTGAAAGTAGGCAGCCTGTTTAGCGGGGCCGGACTCTGTGACCTCGGCCTTCACTGGGCGGGTTTTGAGCATCGGTGGTTCTGCGAGGTAGACCAGTTTTGCCGGTCGGTACTCGCCAGGCACTGGCCGGGCATCCCCATATATGAGGATGTGCGGACGCTGAAAGGCGACGAACTGCCGCCCGTGGACGTGTTCTGCGGCGGCTTCCCCTGTCAGGATGTATCCCAGGGAGGAAAACATGCGGGAATCAAGGAAGGGACGCGCAGCGGCCTGTGGCTCGAATACGCACGGCTCATCGGGGAAATGCGTCCCCGGTACGTCATCATCGAAAACGTGCGCGGACTGCTCGCCAGAGGGATTGAGATCGTCCTGCAAGATTTGGCCGAGATCGGGTATGATGCGGAATGGGAAGTGCTTTCCGCAGCCGCCCTTGGTGCCCCTCACAGGCGCGAACGCGTGTTTGTTGTTGCCTTCCCCCACGGTAACTACCCTGACCCAGAGTATCGGCTTCTATCTCCGCTCCAAAGAATCGTGGGAGAAGTCGAGCAGCCTTTCGGCGTACTTGATTGGCCTGGAATACGGATTGTCGGGCAAAGCCGCGAAGCCGTCCGGCACGCATATCCCGGCCCGTCCTTCATCGAGTGGATGATGGGCGTGCCGGAAGGATGGACCATCCCGTGAATGTCCCGTCCGTTCCTCGGCGGGTCCTTCCCGAATGGCACAGACGCCTGAAGGCGCTGGGAAATGGTATCCTGCCCCGGCAGGCGTATGCCGTAGGGGCCTGCATCATGGAGCGCGAAGGCTTGCCCGTTCCGCCCATGCCGTTTGACTCCTGAGAACCCAGAGTTCCAGCGATGAGGGCCGCGAGCCCCGTTTGGAGAGGAAATATATGGATTCTCGCTTTCAAACGGACGGCATCTCGCTCTATCAGGGGGATGCCCTGCGCGTCCTCACGACCCTGCCCGTGGCAAGCGTGGACGCCGTCCTCACCGATCCGCCCTATTCCAGCGGCGGCATCACCCTGGGCGCGCGGCAGGCCGACCCGTCTCAAAAGTATCAGAGCAGCGGCACAAAACGCCAGTATCCGCCCATGCTGGGCGATGCCAAGGATCAGCGAAGCTGGATCATGTGGTGCACGCTCTGGCTGGGGGAATGCTGGCGCGTCGCCCGCGACGGAGCGCCGCTCATGGTCTTTACGGACTGGCGGCAGCTCCCGTCCCTGAGTGATGCTGTGCAGGCGGCTGGCTGGAAATGGCTGGGCATCGTCCCGTGGGACAAGCGGAGTGCACGCCCGCAGATAGGCAAATTCAGGCAGCAGTGCGAGTATGTGCTGTTCGCCGTCAAGGGGCGCTTCATCGCCCATACGCGGGCCTGTCTGCCGGGCGTGTACGCCCACCCTGTGATATCCTCGCAAAAGGTGCACCTGACCAGCAAACCCGTGGCGCTGATTGAGGACTTGCTCGCGGTGACGCCTCCTGGCGCGATCGTGCTTGATCCCTTCATGGGAGGCGGCAGCGTGGGCGAGGCGTGTGTCAGGACGGGACGCAGCTATGTTGGGATTGAGCTGTCGCAAGAGTATTACGATATCAGTCGGAAGCGGCTCGAAAGCGTCCAAGCGGAATGTGGGAGTGTGGTCGAATAGACCACCAACAGAGAGGGCGGGGAAATCCCCGCCCTTCGGTTTTTGTAATTTTGTTGACGAATATGCAGCAGACTTTTGAAAGGAGTTATCACGCCGCTGGTTGGTGAGTTATCACGCCGCGCATCAGGCACGGGCTGGGGGCCGGCAAGCATGTCTCCCGGGACACGCAGGACACGGCTCCACAGCGCAGCCCCCGCGAAGGCCGTCCGTATTCTTCTGCCCGGCGGGCGTCGCATGCCCCCCGCCATGCGCGGCAGGAGCCTGGACGCCGCCCGGATCGCGATGCCCCAGGCCGCCCGCCGCATCGTAAGCCAGCATGATATTCGGACAGCCACCCGCAAAAGACAGCAAACGCCCGCCGGTGTTTCCGGTGGGCGTTCGTTTATTTGAGAGTTCGCTGGGGGGAAGGGGAAGCCCTCGCGCTGCTGTTGATGCCCGTTAGGCTCGCCGCCTGACGGGCACGGCTCTGCGGGCCGCCTTAGGGGTTCCCCTTCCCCAAAGCAAATCACAATAGTGGCCGACAGCCGCTAAAACGGGGCTGGGCGGCCCTCGTCGGCTTCCACCAGTTCGCGCAGGGCGCGGAGGTTTTCCTGGGCTTCTTCGGGCGTCAGAGAATGCAGGGCAAAGCCCGCATGGACGATGACGTAGTCGCCGACCTGCGGTTCTTCGGGCAGCAGCATCATGGAGGCCGTGAGATAGGTTTCGCTGGAGCCGACCCGCACGCGGGCCATGCCGGCATCCTGCAATTCCACTATCTGGGCCGGGATGGCAAGGCACATGGCGTATCCTCCTGACAAGGGGGCGCGGTCGTCCGCGCCCCCGGCGAGGCATTTACTTTTTTCTCCGTCGCCGGTCGCTTTCGCCCGGGCGGTAGAGGACGAGGTTCCAGAACAGCACATAGAGGGGCAGGGTCACGAACATGAGCAGATAGGCCCATTCCTTGGTGTGCAGGAAGTACTGATAAAAGGTCTGGAATTCCATGAGGTCCCCCTAGCCGTGATGCCGGAAGTTGGGATGCTCGTAGAGCACCGGCATGTGGTAGACGATGAAGCGGTAGACCGTGACGATCAGGGTGACGATGAAGACGGACACCGTGATCTCCTGCCAGCTCGGGAAATAGCGCTCGGCCGCGGGCAGATGCCAGTTGAAGGCAATGATGCTCACGTTGAAGCGGTTGAAGATGATGCCCAGCACCGTGATGGCGGACGCGATCTGGCAGGTGTGTTCGCTGCCGTCGCGGGCCCCCTTGGCGTAGATGAGGGCTGGCAGCAGGACGAAACCGAACATCTCCACCAGCCAGAGGATGCCGTAGCCCGAGAAGAGATAGGCAAAGTTGTTCTGGACGATCATGTCGATGAGCTTGAGCATGAAATAGCCCATCAGGATGAAGGAGGCGGCCCGGCCGAAGCTCAGGGTGACGAGCTTGGCGTCCTTGGCATGGTTGGTGTCCATGTAGAATTGCAGGCCCTTGTGGGTCAGCATGCCTTCAAAGATGACCATGGACGCCCCGGCGGCCATGGAGCTTACGAAGAAGAACATGGGCATGAAGGGCGAGTACCAGAGCGGATGCAGCTTGCCGGGCGCGATGAGGAAGAGCGAGCCCAGGGAGGACTGGTGCAGGGTGGAGAGCGTCACCCCGAAGATGGTCAGCAGGATGACGGTCTTCGAGATGAGCTTGTGGAAGAACCGCAGCACCGGGAAGCGGTGCGCCAGCCATTCGATGGGCATGACGGAGAATTCGCAGAAGAGCACCGTCACATAGGTCGCCACGCACAGGCCCACTTCGAAGAGGACGGACGTCGTGCCGGGGTAGAAGAAGGCGTAGGGCAGGCGCAGGGGATGACCGAGGTCGTAATGCAGGGCCACCACCACGAAGAAGTAGCCGAGAAAGGCCGTGGTGACCGCCGGACGCACGGCCGAATGGAAGCGTTTGAGGCCGAGCACATAGCAGGCGACCGTCGTGAAGTAGCCCCCGGCGGCCAGCGCCACCCCGCAGAGCAGGTCGAAGCCGATCCAGATGCCCCAGGGGTAGTTGTCGTCAAGGTTGGAGACCGCGCCGATGCCCAGGGTGAAGCGCATGACCGTCACCACCAGCCCCACGGCAAGGATGATGTAGGTGATGATGTTCCCCGGCGTCAGCCGGAAGAACGGGGCCAGATTGAGCATCTGATCCCTTGTGGGCATGGGGATGTCGTAATGTTCGGCCATTAGTGATCCTCCTTGCGGGCAAAGCGGCCGGCGTCCAGTGCGGCCTGGCGGCGTTCTTCCACGGCGTCCTCGAGGGCCTGGCGGGCGACCTCGGCCGCTTCGCAACCCTGCTGACGTTCGATGCGGCGCACGGCGTCATCCATGGCGGCGGCCATATCCTGCCGCACGGCGGCGCGCATGATCTTGTTGCGCATCTCGTTACGGGCCTCGCGGCTTTTGCTGATGCCGTAGAGCCCTCCGAAGAGGATGGGCCAGAAGGCGACGATAAGCGGGACCGTGCCCAGCGCGCCATAGGTCAGTTCGCCCATGGGCTGGGAGCCGAGGTGCGTGTCCAGGCCGATGGCATGCATGACGTCCGTAGCGCCGGCCGGGCCCACATCGGGCTTTCCGGCGGTCTCCTTCGAGGCTGGCGCAAGCACCATCCAGGCGGTGCCGCCGGCGTCCCATTCGCCGTAGATGTAGTCCGTGTAGCGACCGGGATTTTCTTCGATGCGCTTGCGGGCCAGACGGATGAGGTCGGTGCGTCGCCCGAAGGTCAGGGCGTCCATGGGGCAGGCCTCCACGCAGCCGGGCAGCAGGCCCTTGTCAAGGCGTGGCTTGCAGAAGGTGCACTTCTGCACCAGCGGGTCGAAGGGTTCGTCATACTGGAAGCCCGGGATATAGAACGGACAGGCGATCATGCAGTAGCGGCAGCCCACGCACTGATTGCCGTTGTAGGTAACGCTGCCGTCAGGATTCTTGGTGAAGCATTTGGCAAAGCAGGCCGAGGCGCAGGCCGGCTCGTTGCAGTGGAAGCACTGCAACTTGCGGAAGTAGGGCTTGTCGTCGATGGTGTACTGATTGACGACCGTCCACTGATAGGCCGAGGTGCGCCGGCGTACGCCCAGCACGTCCAGATCGTCGAAGGCTTCCCTGGGCTGCGGCAGCGAGTTGACGGCATTGCAGGCCTCTTCGCACTGACGACAGCCGATGCAGCGCGTCACGTCGTGCAGGACGCCGTAGCTGTTTTCATAGCCCGGGAAGACATGGGCCCTGGCCGCGGCCATGCCCGGCGCGGCAAGCGCCCCGCCGACGCCTGCCGTACCCAGCAGGGCAAGGAATTTTCTGCGGTTCATGCGTGCGTCCTCCTATTGCCCTTCGCCGGTGCGCGGCTTGTGACAGCTGGCGCAGGATGTCTTGAGCGGCCGGGCGACCTTCATGCCGTCATGGCAGCCCATGCATTGCAGATGATAGGCGGCCTTGAGGCTGGGCTTGCCGGGATTGGCCGGGTCGATGCGGGCGGCGTGGCAACTGGCGCAGGGCGGAGGCGTGGCCGATGCCGGGCTGTTGTGGTGACAGGCGGTGCAGAGGGAGGCCGGGTCCTTGTGGAAGGCGGCGGCCAGCTTGTCGTCCTGGATGCGGCGCATGAGCGAAGCCACATGGCGCCGGTGATTGAAGTAGTTGGGGTCGAACTTGTCGGACAGGCTGTCGAGACGGATGCGGCTGGGCAGCAGTTCCGGGCGCAGCGGGGTGGCGTACCGCTTTTCCAGGACGGTACGGGCGGCCAGTTCCTCCCGCTCGTCGTCGGGCAGGGTCCCGGCAGCCGCCTGCCGCAGCTGCGTGTCGCTCATGGCGGGCGTCACGCTGTGACAGACGCCGCACCAGCGGTCATCGCGAGCCGGCTTGGCGATGCTGTGGCAGCCCGCGCATTCGCGCCGTTTGAGCTGCTGCTCATGGCAGCTCACACAGCTCTGCGGCGTGGGGCCGTCGGTGCGCGGCGCGATATTGGTGGCGTGCATGGCCCGTTCGAGGGTGATGTACTTGCCTTCCGCCGCGCCGGTGAGCGTGTGGCAGTCGCTGCATTTCTGCGGGTCGCCCGTATGGTGGCAGACGGTGCAGTCCTCGACCTTGCGTTCGTGGATCAGATGGTTGAAGACCACGGGCTTCATGCTGCCCACGACGTTCTTGTCACCGGCGGGCAGCATCATAATGGCCGTGGGTGCGCCGCTGTCCGTCGCTTCCAGTTCATCGACGGCGGCCGCCTGCGCTCCGGCAGGCAGGAGACAGGCCAGACACAGCAGGAGCAGGCCTGTCAGGGGGAAAAGAATGTGCCTCATAAGCGGTTCCTTGTGGCCTTGCCGCGTGTCTTCTCTCCATCCGGCGACGGCCTGCGGTAAGAGTTGCTCCCGGAGCGTGCGGCGGCGGAAAGGGAGCCCTGCGCCGCCGCGCCATGCGTTTCACGGCATGACGCATTCCTAGGGTACGCGCAGGCTGCGAGGGCGTCAAGGCAAGAGAGAGGAGAGCGTGCGCATCTGCACGAAGGCGGCACAGTCCACGGCCTTGCGCAGGCGGCGCAGGAGCGCCGCCGTCTCGCCGGGCGGCACGGCGACGGCCTCCTGTCGTCCGCGAAACCAGGTGAGCTGGCGCTTGGCGTAGGCGCGCGTATGGCGCAGCCAGAGGGCGCGGCAATCCTCGAGGGAAAGCTCGCCGCGCAGATGGGCCAGCACTTCGGCGCAGCCGATGCCGGACCAGCCCGGCGCGGCGGGGTCGTCGTTGCGGCGGCGGGCGGCGCGGGCTTCTTCGAGCGCGCCCGCCGCCAGCATCTGGTCGATGCGGCGGGCAAGGCGGGGCTCCAGCCAGTCCAGCGTGGGAGCCAGATAGAACAGGGGGCCGGCGCAGAGCGGCGCGCTCATGGCGTGCTCATGCCACCAGCTGAAGGGCCTGCCCGTGGCCTCCAGCACTTCGAGGGCCCGCACGATGCGTTGCCGGTCCCGGGGATGGATGCGGGCCGCGTAGGCCGGGTCGCCGCGGCCGAGTTCGGCATGCAGGCGCTCCGGCCCCTCCTGGGCAAGGCGCAGCGTCCAGCGGGCGCTGATCTCCGGCGCGATGGGCGGGATGTCGGCGATGCCGCGTAAAAGCGTCTGGAAATAGAGCCCCGTGCCGCCCACGAGCAGGGCGCGCTTGCCGCTGTCCCGCAGCCGGCGGATGGTCTCCACGGCCATGTCGGCCCAGCGCCCGGCGCTGATCCTGGCTTCCGTGGGCAGGAAGCCGTACAGATGATGCGGACAGGCCGCACGCTCCTCGGCCGAGGGCTGGGCGGTGATGCAGGGAAAGTCGGCATAGACCTGCCGGGAGTCGGCATTGACGATCTCCGCATCCAGGGCCGCGGCCAGTTCGATGGCGGCCGCCGTCTTGCCGCAGCCCGTGGGCCCGGCAAGGCAGATGACGGGCAGGGGCGCGCTCATGCCTTGTCCGGCAGGCGAAAGCCGCCAAAGGGGGCCGAGAGACAGGGCGTGCCCTGCCGCACTTCGCCGCGGGCGCTTTTTTCCTCGAGGCGCAGGCGGACGTTTTCCGGCACGAGGCCCTGGATGTCCGCGCCGTGGCTGGCGGCGGCCTTGACGATGGTGGAGCTGATGAACAGCCACTGGTAGTCGGTCATAAGGAAAACCGTCTGGATGTGGCGCTGGAGGCGGCGGTTCATAAGCGCGAGCTGGAACTCGTACTCGAAGTCGCTGACCGCCCGCAGGCCGCGCAGGATGGCGCAGGCGCCGCGCTGGGAGGCGTATTCCACCGTGAGCCCGGAAAAGGGCTCCACCAGGACGCGGCTTTCGTCGGCAAGGGCCTCGCGGGCCATCTCCACACGCTCTTCCTGCGAGAAGAGCGGTTTTTTGGGCGTGTTGTCGGCCACGGCGACGATGATCTGATCGAAGACTTCCAGGCCGCGGCGGATGAGCCCCATGTGACCGTTGGTCAGGGGATCGAAGGTTCCGGGATAAAGGGCGGTTTTCATGCGTTTGTCCAGATGAGGATGCGGGTCTGGCCGAAATGGCGTTCCGTCAGCAGCTCCAGTCCGTCAGGCGTTCGGACCTCGGCCTCCAGTTCGACCTCGGCGGTGATGAAGGCCCCGGGCGTCAGCCAGCCGCGCTCCACCAGGCCGCTCAGCGCCATGTTGCACAGGTTCTTGTGATAGGGGGGATCCAGAAAGACGAGGCCGAAAGGGAAGCGCGGGGGGCGGAGCAGGGTCTTCCGTACGTCTTCCCGCACCAGGCGGGCGCGCTCGCCAAGGCCGAGATCGTCGATATTGCGGGCAAGGCAGCGGGCGGCCGCGGCGGACTGTTCCACCAGCAGCGCCTCCTGAGCGCCCCGGCTCAGGCATTCGAAGGCCAGGCTGCCGCTGCCGGCAAAGAGATCCAGCACCCGCAGGCCGTCCCAGACAAGGCCGCGCGCCTCCAGCATGGAGAAGAGCGCCTCGCGCGTCTTGCCCATAGCCGGGCGGTAGCCTTCGCCCTCCACGGTTTTCAGGCGGCGTCCGCCCAGTGTTCCGGCAATGATTCGCATAGTGATGTCTTCCGTTCCGGCGGAGTGCCGTCTGTTCGTCGCGCGGCGGTCGCGGCAGGGGCCGGAGCGCGGACGGGCGGACGGCGCACCCTGTCGGGGAGCCGCGCCGCCCTTTCCCGCCCGGCCGGTGACGATATGTGCCGCCTACATGCGCGAGATGAGGCGGGTGAGGGCGTAATCCATCTTTTCCAGCGCGTCCTGCATGTCGGTCTGTTCCACCCACGGCCGCTGTTCGAGATCGGCCAGCCGGTCCTTGAACATGGCCCACTTGCGTTCCACCTCGCCGGTGAGGAAGTCCCAGTCCACGCGGGGATGGGCCTTGGCCTCGTGCATCACGGTCTGGCGTACCTCGCTGCCTTCCAGCATCATCTCTTCGAGGTAGGCGGGGATGAGGGGCGTGATGCCGAACTGTTCCCTGATGAGGCCGGCAAGGATGCCCTGGGCCTTCTCTTCGCCATGCACCAGCACCACCTGGCTGCCCTTGACCGCCAGCGGCTTGAGCCAGTCCAGCAGCTGGGACTGACCGGCATGGGCGGAAAATCCGCCGATGGTGTAGATGCGGGCCGCCACTTCCATGTCCTCGCCGAAGAGGGTGATGGTCCTGGCCTTGTCCACGATCTTGCGGCCCGGCGTGCCCACGGCCTGATAGCCCACGAAGACGATGCTCGCGCCCGGCCGCCAGATGTTGTGCTTGAGATGATGCTTGATGCGCCCGGCGTTGCACATGCCGCTGGCGGAGATGACGATGGCCGGGCCCCGGTAGTCGTTGATGGCCTGGGATTCCGCCACATTGAGGGTATAGCGTAGATTGGGCAGCTCGAAGGGGTCCTCGCCCTTGTTCAGCAGGCGGGTGGCGTCCTCATCGAAGAGGTCCCGGTTGCGCTTGAAGACTTCCGTGGCGCGGATGGCCAGCGGGCTGTCCACGAAGACGGGCATGTCGTCGGGCAGTTTGCCCTGACTGCGGAGCACATGCAGGCAATAGAGGATCTCCTGGGTGCGCTCCACAGCGAAGGCCGGGATGATGACCTTTTCCCCCTTGCCGTAGCTGTAGGCGATGGCGTCGGCCAGTTCGGCGTCGCTGCTGCTCTCGTTTTTGTGGTTGCGGTCGCCGTAGGTCGATTCCATGAAGATGTAGTCGGCCTGGGGCGGGGTTTCCGGGTCGCGCACGATGAGGGCCTGGGGGCGGCCGATGTCGCCGGAAAAGATGAGGCTCGTGGTCTTGCCGTCCTCGTGGGCCTCGATGCGCAGCGTGCCGGAACCGAGGATATGCCCGGCGTCGTAATAGGTGACCTTGATGCCGGGGGCGGGCTCGAATTCGCTGTGATACTCCACGGTGTGCAGCAGGTCATTGGTCTTGAGAGCGTCCTCGGTGGTGTAAAGGGCTTCCGGCGGGTTGGCGAGCCCGCGGCGGCTGAACTTCTTGGCTTCCCACTGGGCTTCCATCTCCTGGATGTGGGCGCTGTCCTGCAGCATGAGTTCCAGCAGTTCGCCCGTGGCGCGGGTGCAGTAGATGGGTCTGGCGTAGCCCTCCCTGACCATGAGCGGCAGCAGGCCCGAATGGTCGATATGGGCATGCGTCACGAGGATGAAGTCCAGCGTCTCGGGGCGGTAGACCGACGCATCCCGGTTGCGTTCTTCAATGGCCTTGTTGCCCTGATGCATGCCGCAATCCACACAGAAGCGCTTGCCGCAGGCCTCGATGACATAGCAGGAACCGGTGACGGTCTGCGCCGCCCCCAGAAATTGTACCTTCATGAGGTGCTCCTTGTAAGGATGGATACAGCGGCTCGCGCCGCATGAAATCATTCTCTACTATGCCCGGCTTCCGGCGCAAGCGCAAGGCTCCGCCCGAAAGCGGACTTTGACGCAGGGGGGGCTTGTCATATATGCTGTCCGCAAACCCGGCGCACGTTATCGCCGGTCAAAGGAGAAGATCATGCCCGAAGTGCGACAGAACATCCTGGACGACATGACCTCCGTCACGTCGGAATCCTGGCGGACCTTCCGCATCATGGCCGAAATGGTGGAAGCTCTGGAAAAGCTCAATCATCTTTCCATGAACTGCATCTCCATTTTCGGTTCGGCCCGCGCCACGCCGGATATGCAGGTGTACAAGGATGCGGAAAAGATCGCCGGCATGCTGGTGAAGAAGGGCTTCGGCATCATCACCGGCGGCGGACCGGGCATCATGGAGGCGGCCAACAAGGGCGCCAGCGAGGCGGGCGGGGAATCCGTCGGCCTGCATATCGAATTGCCGCACGAGCAGGGCTGCAACGCCTATGTGGAGACGCGCTGCAATTTCAATTATTTTTTCATCCGCAAGTTCATGTTCGTCAAGTACGCCATGGCCTATGTGGTCATGCCCGGCGGCATGGGCACCATCGACGAACTTTCCGAGGCCTTCGTGCTGGCCCAGACCCAGCGCATCCGGCCCTTCCCCATGATCCTGTATGACGGCGCCTACTGGAACGGACTGCTGGACTGGCTGCGCGGCGCCATGACCGAAGGCGGGTACATCAGCGTCGAAGAGGTGGACAGGCTGCTGACCGTCTGCAACACGCCGGAAGAGGTCGTCGACCACCTGTGCAAGATCGTCATCCTGTAGCGTACCGCCCGACGGCCGGAGAGGCCGCCCCCGATCCGCGCCCCATGCCCTGTCTTGGCCCCCGGCCCGACCCGCCTCCCGGCTGGACGTGGGAGGGCCTCATGCGGCGGGCCCTCGAGCAGGCACGCCGGGCGGCGGAGGCGGGCGAAGTGCCCGTGGGGGCGGTGCTGGCCGCGCCCGACGGACGGCTGCTGGCCGAAGCCCACAATGCGCCTCTGCGGCGGCATGATCCCACGGCGCATGCCGAGGTGCTGGCTCTGCGCCGGGCCGGCGTCGCCCTGGGCAATTACCGGCTGGGGGGCTGCGTGCTGGTGGTGACGCTGGAGCCCTGCGCCATGTGCGCCGCCGCGCTGGCGCATGCCCGGCTGGCCGGCGTGGTCTACGGGGCGGCGGACCGGCTGGCCGGGGCGGTGTCCTCCTGCGCGGAGCTGCTGGATGCGCCGTTTTTCAACCACCGTGTCTGGCATATGGGCGGCATATGTTCGGAGGCCTGCGCCGCCGTGCTGCGCGACTTCTTTGCCGCTCGGCGACCTTCCGGCGGCGGAGAGGAAGATACCCGCCGTCAGGGGGAGAGCGGCCATGCTTGAGATCATCATCTTTTGCTCCGGTGCGCTGATCATGGTGCTGGAAATGGTGGGGGCCCGTGTGCTCGCGCCCCATGTAGGCACGTCGGCCGTGGTCTGGACGAGCCTCATCGGCGTGGTGCTGGCCTGTCTGGCCGTGGGCGGCTATCTGGGCGGGCGGCTGGCGGACAGACGGCTTTCCCGGCGGACGCTGGCGGGGCTGCTGGCCTGCTGCGCCGTCAGCTGCGCCCTGACGGCCCTTTTTCACCAGCCGGTGGGAGAAGCGGCGGGACGGCATATCCGCAGTCTGCAATGGGCCGCCGTGGCCGCCGCCCTGGGGATATTCGCCCTGCCGGGCTTCTGCCTCGGCATGGTGGGCCCCTACGTCATCCGTCTGCGCATGGCCTCGCTGGAAACGGCCGGGGCGACGGTGGGGCGGCTCTATGCGCTGTCCACGGCGGGCAGCATCGCCGGGACCTTTCTGGGCGGCTTCATCCTCATCTCCTGGTGGCCGGGCAGCGTCATCCTCTGGGGCGTGGCGCTGGGCATGGGCGTGCTCTCCCTGCTGGCGGACCGGTCCCGTCCGGTCAAACGTCTGCTCCTGTTCCTCCTGCTGGCGGCGCTGGCTCTCTGGAGCGGGGGCCGGGCGCAGCAGGGCGCGTGGCGGCTGGTGGAGAGCCCTTACAACAGCATCCGCATCATGGACGGCGAGGACGGCGAGCGTCCCGTGCGGCTGGTGGCCACGGACCCCGGCTTCCATCAGTCCGGCATGTACCGGGATGATCCGGCCGAGCTCTACGCCCCCTATACCCGGTATTATGCGCTGGGCCCGCTGCTCGTGCCGCAGGCGAGCCGTGTCCTCATGCTGGGGGGCGGCGGCTATTCCGTGCCCAAATGGCTGCTGTCCGGCCGTGCGGGACTGGCTGACGAGCGGCTGCGCTGCACGGTGGTGGAGCTGGACCCGGCCATGACCCAGGTCGCCCGGGAGTATTTTGCCCTGCCCGCGGACGACCCGCGTCTGCGCATCATCCATGCCGACGCCCGCGCCTTTCTGGAGCGGCAGCGCGAACGGTATGACCTCGTGTTCGTGGATGTCTTCAATTCCTGCTATTCCGTTCCGTTCCACATGGGCACATGCGAGGCGGCGGCCCGCATGCGGGCCGCGGTGGCGCCGGGAGGGGCGCTGATTATGAACGTCATCGGCGCGGCGCAGGGCGGGGATGCGGAGCTCTTCCAGAGCATCTACAAGGCCCTGCGGACGGCCTTTGCCGAGGTGCATGTCTTTGGCGCGGGCAATCCCTACCGGCCGGAGAGCCTGCAAAACCTCATGCTGCTGGCCTTCCCCGAAAAGCGCGCGCCGGGCTGGCAGGACGAAGAGGCGGCTCCCACTCCCGAAATGGCCGCGCTGCTGTCCGCCCGCATGGACGTACCGCCCGACCCGGCCATTCCTCCCCTGCGGGACGACTTCGCCCCGGTGGAGCGCTATGCGCTCATGCTGCTGGATGCCCAGCGGCGCTGATCCGCCGGAATCCCCCTTGCTTGCAGACGAGCAGCGAAAAGGCTATACCTGTAAAAAAAACAAGGAGGGGTTATGGCTATTCCTGAACTGTCCATACCGGTCATGGATGCCAATCAGGTCGTACTGGGTTTCCTGGGGCGCAAGCTGGGAAGCGGGCAGGAGCTGACCATGATGGAAGACTTTATGGCCATGACGGCTTCAGCCAAGGAGCTGCGCCAGGATTATGGGCCTACTCCGGCCGACATGCAGCTGGAGCGCCCCGAGCTGCCGGAGACGGTCAAGGGCGTTCTGGCCAACTACTCCGGGATTTGAATCCTTAACCTGCGCGCGGATGATGCCGCCTGACGGAGAGCATGACATTGAACGAATCCATTGATGAATTGACCGTTCAGTATGAAGAGGACGGCAAGACCGTCCTCCGGGAGCTGGATAAGGTGATCCTGAGCAAGGGGGCATGGACGACCATCCTCTTCCGCTATCAGGAATGGCGGCCGCAGGTGGATGACTTCGGCCCGGACAAGTATACCATCCGTCGCTACAAGAAGGTCGGCGGCGAGTATCGCATGCAGTCCAAGTTCACCATCTCCAGCGCCGATCAGGCCCGCAAGATCATCGACGCGCTTGAACGATGGATGAGCGAGAAGGAGAACGCCTAGCGTTCCCGGCGAAACTCGCGGACGGACGATCGCAAAAAAGGAAGGGGAGCGCTCCCTTTCCTTTTTTTGCGTGCGGCGTTTCGCCTGCCGGTGCGAAAACGAAAAAACGACAGCCGTCGGACTGACGACTGTCGTTTTTTTGCATGGTGGGCCCACCAGGCTTCGAACCTGGGACCTGCCGGTTATGAGCCGGAGGCTCTACCAACTGAGCTATAGGCCCGCGAGGCGCACTATAGCCGCAAGCGGCCGTCCGGGTCAAGCGCGGGCTTCGGGAGGCCGGGCTACATGGCCTTGCCGCACTGGAGCAGGCGGATCTGATCGTCCATGGTCTTGCGGAGCGGGGCGGGCAGTCCCATGATGTCCACATTGAGGAAGCCGCGTACGATGGTGGCCGCCGCTTCGTCCTCGTCCAGGCCGCGGGCCATGAGGTACTCGATCTCTTCCTGGGCGATCTTGCCCACGGCCGCCTCGTGGGAAAGCTCCACGCCGTCCTGATTGCTGTCCAGCTCGGGGATGGCGTGCATGCGTCCGTTGCCGAGGATGAGGCCCTTGCATTCCAGGTGGCCCTTGACGGGCGTGGCCCCCGCGCCGATGAAGCCGCGGTTGATGATGGTGCCGCCTGTGGTCACCGCGCGGGAGATGATCTCGCCGCGCGTGTGCGGGGCGTTGAGTTCGATGCGGTTGCCGCTGTCCACATGGGAGCCTTCAGGAGCCACGATGACCGAGTCGAAGCGGGCCACGGCACCGTCTCCGGCCAGGGTGATGCCGGGGTACATCTGCAGATCCCCTACGGGCTTGAGCAGGATGTAGTTGTTCTGGAAGACGCCCCCGGCCTCCACACGGCCGGCGGAGCGCGGCCGCACGGTGGTACTCTCGCCCCAGTTGTGGATCATGGTGAAGGTCAGCTTGCCGCCCTTTTCCACATAATATTCCGTGATGCCGAGGTGGGCGGAATGTTCCGCGTCATGGGCCGTGGCGCAGCCGCCCAGGACGTGCAGCTCCGCGCCTTCCTCCACGATGACGATATTGTGGATGCTCTGGCCCGCGTTCTGGCCCTTGATGAACATGCAGGACTGGACGGGTTCGGCGAGCTTGACGCCCCTGGCCACCCGCATGAAGTAGCCGCCGTTGCAGTGCTCGCGGGTGAGGCGGGTGAACTCGTCCTTCTCGGGGTCGAGCAGCCGCCAGAAATGCTGGGGCAGGCCGTCATACTTGGCAAGGGCGGCGCGGATGTCCATGAGCTCGAGGCCCTCGTGGCGCGTGCCGCAATGCACGTCCGCATGGTTGAGCTGCATGAAGGTGCCGCTGACGTGCTTGTCCTGCACGTCGATGCCGGCCAGCACAAGGCGTTCGCGATCCTGAGCGGGCAGAGCCGTCAGGTCCTGGATGGGGGCGGCGTTCTCGCCGCCGGTGAAGTTGAAGCGGGAAAGGTCGACGGTGCTCATATCAGCGGGGCCTCCATTATCTTGCCGTAGCTGTCGTCGGCAAGGCAGCGCAGGCATTCCTGATAGCCGTGATTGGCGATGTGGTCGAGGATGACGCGCGGCCGGGCTTCACAGCAGAGCTTGCCGTGATACATGACCTGTCCCCGGTCGGCATTGACGTATTCCAGGATGTGGCCGGTGTGGGTGATGATGAGCCCGCTGGTGGTGCGGTTGCGGTTCCGTTCACGCAGGGTGGCGCTACAGCAGGCGGGCACGCCGTCCAGCAGTTCCCGCACGGTATGGCCGACAAGCGCCATGTTTTCCAGATCCACGCCGGATTCGGGCTCGTCAAAGAGCAGAAGCCGCGGCTGCTGGGCCATGAGCTGGAGCAGTTCGGAGCGTTTGATCTCGCCGCCGGAGAAGCCCGCGTTGACGTCCCGGTCGAGGAAGGCGTCGAAGTGGACGCGTCTGGCCATCTCCGTAATGTCCATCTCCCGCCCGCGGCCGCAGAGCTCCACCATGCGGCGGGTGGGCAGGCCGTGGATGGTGGGCGGCCGCTGGAAGGACATGCCGATGCCCAGGCGGGCCCGTTCGTGCATGGGCGCGTGGGTGATGTCCTTGCCGTCAAAAATGATGCTGCCCCGGGTCACTTCATAGCCGGAAAAGCCCATGAGCGTCATAAGCAGGGTGGTCTTTCCCGAGCCGTTGGGGCCGAACAGGATAAAGGTTTCGCCGGATTCGATGGTCAGGTCGATGCCGCGCAGGACGGGCGTGCCGTGCACCGAAACATGCAGATCTCGTATTTCGAGCATGTTCATCCTCAGCTTTGAGACGGGCGCCCGCAGGCGCAGTTGGCCGGCTGTCATTCCGGCGGCATGGCCGGAACGCGCCTGGAAAACGACTGATCCCGGGCGGAGGACGGCAGAAGACCGTCATTCCGGGCCCCGGAGGATGCCGGCCGGCCGCGAATGGCCGCCGGGCTGGCGCATAATCGCAGACTTGCCCCGCGCTGTCCAGCCCGGGCGGAAGTTTTCCGCCGGGAAGCGGCGCTTGCGCCGGGCCGGGCAAGCGGCTACTATTCCCCGGCAAGAGAACGCGCCGCCGGCGCATGAGGAGGTTTTTCATGTACATCATTACCGGGGGCGCGGGCTTCATCGGCAGCGCCATGCTGTGGCAGCTCAACCAGCAGGGCATCGACGACGTGGTGCTGGTGGATCATCTGGGCACGGACGACAAGTGGCGCAATCTGGTCAAGCTGACCTATGCCGACTACATCCACCGGGAGCGCTTCCGCGAGCTTCTGCAGCGCGATGCCCTGCCGTGGAAGGTGGAGGCCATCATCCACCTCGGCGCCTGCTCCGACACCACGGAGGCGGACGGCGACTTCCTCATGGAAAACAATTTCCAGTTCAGCCGCGAGATCTGCCGGTATGCCCTGGACAAGGGCGCGCGCTTCATCCATGCCAGTTCCGCCGCCACCTACGGCGACGGCTCGCTGGGCTTCAGCGACGATCCCGATCTGCTGCCGAAGCTGCGGCCGCTCAACCTCTATGCCTACTCCAAGCACCTCCTCGATCTCTGGCTGGTGCGCCACGGGCTGGACAAGGAGGTGGTGAGCCTCAAGTTCTTCAACGTCTACGGCCCCAACGAATACCACAAGGGCGAGATGCGTAGCGTCGCCTGCAAGGCGTACAAGCAGATCACCAAGCACGGCGACCTGGAATTGTTCCGCTCCACCAGCCCGGACATCTCCGACGGCGAGCAGAAACGGGACTTCGTCTACGTCAAGGACTGCACGGCGCTCATGGCCTGGCTGCTGGAAAACCGCCACGTCAACGGCATCCACAACGTGGGCAGCGGCCGGGCCCGCAGCTTCAACGATCTGGGCCGGGCCGTCTTCAGCGCCATGCAGCGTTCCTGCCGCATCACCTATGTGGATATGCCGCGCATGCTGCACGGCAAATACCAGAACTTCACCCAGGCGGACATGAACTGGCTGGACAAGGTGGGCTGTCCCCTCAAGATGACCAGCCTTGAGGACGGCGTGACGGATTTCGTGCAAAACTATCTGTCGCAGCCCGACCCGTATTTGTAGGGCGCATCTCTCCCGCGTCATGGCGACGAAGCGGTCGTCATCGGAAAGGGACGGGGCAGGCTTCAGCGCCTGTCCCCGTTTGCTTACGGCAGAAATATCCGCAGGCCGGCATAGCCCACCACATGCGTCATGTCGCCGGAGATGCTGCCCGAGGTGTCGTGCAGGGTCTGTTCCACCAGCGGCGGCGTCTTGCCCGTGAGGTGCTGGAGCGCATAGAGCACCAGCGCCAGCGGGGCCGCGCCGCACATGCTGATACCCTCCCGCTGCGTGATGTGCAGCAGTCCGTCGGGATCGCAGGCCAGGGCATGGCGCAGGGCCATGTCGTCCTTTTGCAGGGTGCGGCGCTGATCTTCGTAATGATTCATGTCCGAGCTCACCACGAAGGCGACCTGCGGCATATCGCCGCCGGCCACCCCGGAGGGTTTGGGCAGGAGCCGCCCGGTCAGCAGGCGGGCCATATCGCGTCCGGCCTGGTGCAGCACGTCCCGCTGATGCGTGCCCACACAGATGGGCACGATGCGGAAGGGCTCCGGCTGATGCACCTGCAGGAAGGGCAGGATCACTTCCAGCGCGTGTTCGCGCAAATGGGCATGGGTATCGGCTTCGAAGACGGTGGGGCCGTCGCAGAGTGCGGCGGCCAGCGCGGCATCCACGGTAACGGGGCCTAGCGGCGTGAGCCACGCGCCGTCCGGCCAGACGGACAGGGGGCGGCCCATGCCCGTATGGTTGGGGCAGAGCAGGATGAGCGTGCGCGGCAGGCGCATGCCGGCCAGAGTGGCCCCGATGACGTGTCCGCAAAAGACATGCCCGGCATGCGGCAGCATGAGGCCCACAGGCGTGGTGTTGCGGGGGGCGGGCAGGGCGCGGGCGCCGTCGTTCAGGAAGTGCCGCACTTCCTGCCGCAGATCTTCGGGCCCATCAGGGTAGAAACGTCCGGCGACCGCCGGGTGACGGATAAGCATGCAACCTCCCTGCGGAAAATGTGCCCGCCGCCGTTCGGGGGCCTGCCTGACGGTGGAGGGCGCGCCCGCGGTCGGCGCGGACGGCGCTCTCCTTATGCCGGGGCCCGGAACGGACGGCGGGGCGGATGTGCGGTAAAAGCCGCCCGGGCAGGAGGTCTCGGCCCCCTGTCCGGGCTGTTCATATGTGAGCGTATCTTGCCGTTGGAACGCTTGACCTTGCCAACCTGCGGCCTGTCGTTTCCGGGGAAACGCGTTTCTCCGCTCGATACGGCCGGGCGGCGCGGTGCTCCGCCTCGCTTTCCGTCGTTTTCACCGGCAAAATGCGCTAGCTGTCGATGCCTCCCATGAGGAAGAGGTGGGTCTCCATGTAGTCGTTGAGGCCTTCACGGCTGCCCTCACGGCCCGTGCCGCTGAACTTCACGCCGCCGAAGGGCGTTTCCGCCGCGGCAAGGGTGACGTCGTTGATGCCGACCATGCCGTATTGCAGGGCCTCGGCCACGCGCCAGACGCGCCCCAGATCCCGGGTGAAGAGGTAGGAGGCCAGACCGAAGCAGGTGTCGTTGGCCAGCGTGATGGCTTCCTCTTCCGTATCAAAGGGCATGATGGCGGCCACGGGGCCGAAGATCTCCTCGTGGAAGATACGCATCTCGCGGGTCAGGCCCGTCAGCAGGGTCGGTTCGTAAAAACGCGGGCCCATGCTGTGCGGTTTGCCGCCGGCCAGCAGGGTGGCCCCCTTGCTCAGGGCGTCCTGCACGAGGCCATCCACGCGGCGCACGGCCTCTTCGTTGATGAGGGGGCCGATGGTCACGCCCGCATCCAGCCCGTTGCCCACCCGGAAGCCTTCCACCTTTTCCTTGAGGCCGCGCACAAAGGCATCATGGATGCCGCGCTGGACCAGAAAGCGGTTGGCGCAGATGCAGGTCTGGCCGGCATTGCGGAACTTGCTGCCCACCGCGCCGGCCACGGCCGCATCCAGCCGGGCGTCGTCAAAAATGAGGAAGGGGGCGTTGCCGCCCAGTTCCAGCGAAAGGCGCTTGAGCGTGGGGGCGCAGTCGGCGGCGAGCTGCTTGCCCACGGCCGTGGAGCCGGTGAAGCTCAGCTTGCGGACCACGGGGCTTTGCGTGATCTCCCGGCCGATGGTGCCGGAATCGCCGGTCACGACGTTGATGACCCCCGCCGGGATGCCCGCCCGGCGGGAAAGTTCGGCCAGGGCCAGGGCGCAATAGGGGGTGGCGCTGGCGGGCTTGACCACCAGGGTGCAGCCGGCGGCAATGGCCGGGGCGGCCTTGCGCGGCAGCATGGAGGAGGGGAAGTTCCAGGGCGTGATGACGCCCACGACGCCGATGGGCTGCTTTTGCGTCAGCGGGCGCACGCCCGCGCGCGGCGCGGGGACGACATCGCCATAAGCGCGGCGGATCTCTTCGGCAAACCAGGGGAAATAGCTGGCTCCCTGCAGGATCTCCCCGCGGGCTTCGGCCAGCGGCTTGCCCTGTTCCAGAGTGAGGATGCGGCAAAGGTCGTCGATGTGTTCCTCGATGAGTTCTCCCCAGCGGCGCAGCCTGGCCCCGCGCTCCTGCAGCGGGACCTTGCGCCAGACGGCGAAGGCGGCTTCAGCCGCGGCGATGGCGGCGCGGGCGTCATTGGCCGTACAGCGCGGCACGCTCCCCAGCTCTTCACCGGTGGCGGGATTGATGACTGGCAGCGTGTCGCCGTTCTCGGCATCCCGCCACTGGCCGTCGATGTAGGCCTGATGGCGCAGCAGGTCGGGGTCTTTCAGGTGTTTGGGCATAAGTCCTCCTTTATGCTTGTGCCGCCTGTGCGGCAAAAATCCTGCACGGCTTCCAAGTTTCGTTTCGGTCGCGCTCTGCTGTCGATGCCTGTAAGGCTCCTGCGTCGCCTAACAGGCACGGCCTGCGGCCGCCTTCCGGTCGCGCTCTGCTGTCCTCCCCGGTAAAAGCGCGCTGGGGAAGGGTTGGGGGGAGGATGACGAGAACGCCTTTTCTCGCTTCGCTGCGAAAAGGCTGGGCCCTCCCGCGCTGGCGGAGGGGTTCCCCTTCCCCCCAAACAACCAGCGAAGAGCGTCAACAGCTCCTAAAACAACTGTACGCCGCCGCACCAGTGATGCCGGACGCGGCCCCGCATCTCCTCGCCGAGGAAGGGGGTATTGGCGCTCTTGGAGTACAGGGTCTCCGGGCCCACCGTCCAGCGCTCATCCGGGTCGAAGAGGAAGAAGTCCGCCGGGTCGCCGGGTTCGAAGCGGTTGCAGGGCAGGCCAAAGATCTCGGCCGGGCCGTAGCACCAGCGCTGATGCAGGAGGGCTTCGTCCCAGATGCCGTCCCGCACAAGTCGCCAGGTCAGGGGCAGGGCAAGGTCGAGGCCGGTGAAGCCCTTGGGGGCCTCATCCAGGGGGCGTTCCTTCTCATGCAGGGCATGGGGGGCATGGTCGGTGCTGAGCACGCCGAGGATGCCGTCCCGCACGGCCTGGCGCAGGGCCTCCCGGTCTTCGGGACGGCGCAGCGGCGGGCTGACCTTGGCATTGGCGTTGTAGCCGCGCAGGGCGCTTTCGTCGAGCATGAGGTAGTGCGGGCAGGTCTCGGCCGTCACCCTGACGCCGCGCGCCCGGGCCCAGCGGAGCACATCCACGGAAAGGGCCGAGGAAACATGGGAGATGTGGATGGGGATGTCCAGATATTCCGACAGCATGACATCGCGGGCCACCTGTACGGCCTCGCCGGCGGCGGGCTGCCCCTTGACGCCGAGCTCGCCGCTGATCTCGCCCTCGTTCATAACCCAGCCACGGGCCAGGTCCGGGTCTTCGCAGTGGTCCATGACCACCATGCCGAGGTCGGCGGCGTATTCCATGACGCGGCGCATCATCTCGGCGCTGCTCACCGGACAGCCGTCGTTGGAGACGGCCACGCAGCCGGCCTCCTTCAGCTCGCCCAGCGGGGCCATCTCCTGCCCGGCCAGTCCCACGGTGGCGGCGGCCACAGGGTAGAGGCGCGGCCCGTGCGGCCAGGCGGTGCGGGCCTTTTCCAGCATGTAGCGGGTCACGGCGGCCGTGTCGTTGACCGGGCGGGTATTGGCCATGCACATCACCGCGCCGAAACCGCCGTGCGCGGCGGCGGCAAGGCCGGTGACCACATCTTCCTTGTATTCATAGCCGGGGTCCCGGAAATGGGCATGCACATCGATGAAACTGGGCATGAGCAGCAGGCCGTCGGCCTCGAAGATGTCGCAGCCGTCGGGGAGCGGCTGATGGCCGGCCGGGGTCATGGTGAGCACGCGCCCGTCACGGATGAGGAGATCCACCGGGGCGTCGAGATGGCGGGCATTTTTGAGGCAGAGGGTCATGACTTAGTCTCCATGCTGCGGGGCCGCTGCCCCTTCGTTGCGGGTGGCCAGGAGGTAGAGCACGGCCATACGGGTAGCCACGCCGGACGACACCTGATCAAGGACGCGGCTGTGCGGGCCGTCCGCCACGGCGTCGGCGATCTCCAGGCCCCGGTTCATGGGGCCGGGGTGGAGCACCAGGGCCTCGGGTTTAGCCTTTTCCAGCCGGGCGGGCGTCAGGCAGAAGCGGCGGGAATATTCGGTGAGATCCGGCAGGAGCCCGGCTTGCTGGCGTTCGAGCTGAAGGCGCAGACACATGACGGCGTCGCAGTCGCGCACGGCGGCGTCCGGGTCGGCAATGACCTCGGCCGGCCAGTTGTGGACGCCCGTCGGCAGCAGGGTACGCGGCGCGCAGAGGCGGACGCGCGCGCCCAGCAGGGTCAGCAGCTGCACATTGGAACGGGCCACGCGGCTATGGGCGATGTCGCCGAGGATGGTCACCACGCGTCCGCTGAAATCCGTGCCCCAGCGGGAGCGCAGGGTCAGGCTGTCCAGCAGGGCCTGGGTGGGATGGGCATGCCAGCCGTCGCCGCCGTTGACGATGCCGCAGGGCAGGCGCTCGGCAAGGAAGCGGGCCGCGCCGCTGCTGGGATGGCGGATGACGATGACGTCCGGGCGCATGGCCTGGAGGGTGAGGGCCGTATCCTTGAGGCTTTCGCCCTTGTTGAGACTGGAGCCGGATTTGGCGAGCGAATAGGTATCCGCCGAGAGGCGCTTGCCCGCCACGTCAAAGGAGGTCTTGGTGCGGGTGCTGTTCTCCACAAAGAAAAGGATGACGGTCTTGCCCTTGAGCGTCGGCACCTTTTTGACGGGCCGCTGGTTGATCTCCTGGAAGCTGGCGGCCACGTCGAGGATATGGAGGACGTCCTCGCGGCTGAGCTGGGAGATGTCCAGGAGGTCCTTGTGCGTCCACTGATAGCGATTGTCGTTCATGGCAGTGTGGGGCTGAAGTCAAAAAAAGCCCCGCTCGCGCGGGGAAGAGACCCGCGCCCGGAGCGGAAGAAATGCGCGGCGCGGAAAAGCCCCGCTCGCGCGGGGAAGAGACAAACAAAAGCCATGCGTTCCGTCAGGATGCGGGGACGGGAAAAGCAGCGGGAAAAGCATGGTCGCATGGTCCATGCCGCAACGCTAGACCGGCGCAGCCGCTTTGTAAAGGGGAAAATGTCCGGTTGACGCTGCCCCTGCCTTTGACTAGGGTCAGGCTGCGCGTCCACGCCGTGCGGGGAGCGTTTTTGTGCGGCTGCCGGCCGCCTGCCCCGTCATTTCGGAGTTTTCATGAAACTTGTACAGACATATAACCGCAAGCTGGCCGAATCCGTCTGGTGGAACCTGCTCTGGCTCACCATCGGCGCGCTGCTGGTCACCATCTGCATCCAGTCCGTGGCCACGCCGCACAATTTCGTGGCCGGGGGCATCCTCGGCATGGCCTATCTGGTCTGGCACTGGACGGGCACGCTGGACCTGCTGCTCTGGTATCTGCTGCTGTCCGTGCCCATCTGGGTGTGGGGCTGGTTCTTCGTGGGACGTCGTTTTCTGCTCTATACGGCCTACGGGACCATCTGCACGACCGTCTTCGGGATGTTCGTCAATGTCCAGATCCCGTTGCAGACGGAAGTCTATGCGGCGGTGATCGCCGGCGTGCTGCACGGCGCGGGCATGGGGATCATGCTGCGCACCCTGGGCAGCAGCGGCGGTACGGACATCATCGCCGTGGCCCTCAAGCAGCGCTGGAACGTGCCCATCGGGCAGTTCTCCTTCGGGGTCAACGCCGTCGTCTATCTGCTGGCGGGCTTCAGCCTGAATCTTGACCTTATCGTGGCCTCCGTGCTGATGATGTTCATTTCGGCCAATACGCTGGAATATGTGCTCGGCATGTTCAACCGGCGCAAGCTCGTCCTGGTCATTTCCGAGCATGGCGAGGAGATCAGCGAGGCCATCCTGGTGACCGAGCGCTTCGGGGTGACCCTCATGCGCGGCAAGGGGGCCTATTCCGGCGCGGACAGGGAGATCCTGCTGACCGTGACCAACAACGTCGCCCTGAAGCGGCTGGAAAATCTCGTGTACACCATCGATCCCGGCGCGCTCTTCATCGTGGAGAATACGTTCTATGTGTCCGGCGGGCAGTTCGCCCGGCGGGACAGGTAGGGCACGGGCCGCCGCGCGCCTCGAGTGCGCGGCTGACCGCTGCCGGCCTGCGGAGGAGGCTCCATGTCCGACTGTCGTGTCGTTCGCGCCCGTAGCCTGGTGAGTATGGCGGGGGAGTCGCCCGCGCGCGGCGAAGCGCTTTTCGCGCCTCTGCACAAGCTGGATGATGCGGCCCTTGTCCTAGTGGACGGCCGGGTGGAAGAGGTCGTGAGCTGGAAACGCTGCTCGCCGCCCGCCGGAGCCGAAGTGCGGGATCTGGGGGAGGTCTGCCTGGCCCCGGCGGTCATCAACGCCCACTGCCATGTGCAGCTCTCGCATCTGGCCGGCAGGACGCGCTGGCAGGCGGGCTTCAGCGCCTGGCTGGCAAGCCTCATTCCCCTTTTGCGGGAGCCGCTTTCCGCCGAAGCCGTCGCCGGGGCCTGCGCGGATATGGTCGCCTGCGGCACGGGCCATGCGGGCGACTTTGCCGGTGAGGGGCTGGCCCTTGTGGATGCCGCGGCCCGGCGGGCCGGGCTGGGCATGACGCATTTTTGCGAATGGTTCGGCATGGCCGCGCCCTTCATCGACGCCGTCCGCCCCTGGCCCCCGCGCTGCCGGGCGGCCCTGGAGCGGGATGACGACCGCCCGGTGGCGGAGGTTTTCGCGCCGCTGGAGGCGCGCTGCGCGCCCGCGGGGCATGCCCTGTATTCCACCGCGCCGGAGGTGCTGCGCGACGCCCGGCAGTGGTGCGCGGAAAAGGGGAGGCCCTTTGCCCTGCACCTTGCCGAGTCCCCCGAGGAGACCGAGCTCCTGCTGGAGGGGAGCGGGCCGCTGGCCGACCTCTATCGGGGCATCGTCCTGCCGGAGGGCTGGCGGCCGCCGCGCCTGCGCCCGCTGGCCTTCGCCAGCAAGCTCGGCCTCCTGGGACAGGGCACGCTGGCCGTGCACGGCGTCCAGCTCGATGCCCGGGAGATGAGGGCGCTGGCGGCTTCCGGCGCGGCGCTCTGCCTCTGCCCGCGTTCCAACCGGCATCTGGGCGTGGGGGAAGCGCCACTGGCGGCCGCGGTGGAGAGCGGCGTGCTCTGCTGCCTCGGCACGGACGGGCTGAGCTCCAACACGGACCTTGACGTCCGTCAGGAGGCGGTCGCGCTGCGCGAGTCCTGCGACGCGTCGCCGGAAGCCCTGCTGCGCCTTCTGACCGTCAATGCGGCGCAGGCCCTGCGGCTGTCCCGCGCGGGGCGGCTGGAACCGGGCCAACCCGGCTGTTTCAGCGTCCTGCCGGAAGCGCTGCGTTTCTAGGGCGGGATATCGCGCGTGCCCCCGTGGCCGGGAGATCTTTCTGTGACGGCGACATTCGCCATGACCGAGGAGGGGATATGGGAGAACTTTTTCTGGACGTGAAGGAAGCCCTGCCGCGTGTCGGCGGGAACGACGCGCTGTACCGCAAGCTGTTGGGGACCTTCATGGAGGATGAGCGGGAGACCGCCGTCCAGGTGGAAGGCGCCCTGCGCAACGGCGACAGGGAAAGCGCCTGGAAGCTGGTGCACGATCTCAAGGGGGCGGCGGCCAATCTGGGGGCGAGGCCCCTGGCCTCGGCGGCGTTCGAGCTGGAGATGGGCATCCGCGCCGGGGCGGATACGGCGGCATTGCTGGGACGGTTCAGCCGGACGCTGACCGATACCCTGGTGGCTATGGCGACCTACCGTTCGGCCTGAGAAGACGGGGCTTTTCCTTTGCGGCATTTTGAGGTAGACTGTCGCTCTGCCAATTTTCTATCCTGCATCGGGGGTTCTATGAACATCTGGAAACGCATTCTGGCCGGCGGCCTCCTGTGTGCCGCGGCTCTGGGTCTTGCCTCCCCGGCTTGTGCCGAGACCGTCAAGCTGGGCCTCATGTGTCCGCTGACGGGCAAATGGGCCTCCGAAGGGCAGGACATGAAGAATATCGTCAGTCTGCTCGTGGATGAGACCAATGCCGCCGGCGGCATCAACGGCAAGAAGGTCGAGCTCGTGGTGGAGGACGATGCCGGCGATCCGCGCACGGCGGCGCTGGCCGCCCAGAAGCTGGCCGGAGCGGGCGTCGTGGCCGTCATCGGCACATACGGTTCGGCCGTGACCGAAGCCAGCCAGAACATCATCGCCGAGGCCGGCCTTGTGCATGTGGGGACGGGCTCCACCAGCATCCGCCTCACCGAAAAGGGCTTGCCGCTCTTCTTCCGCACCTGCCCGCGCGACGACGCGCAGGGCGAGGCCGCGGCCGCCGCCATCGTCAAGGGCGGCTTCAAGAAGGTGGCCCTGCTGCATGACAAGTCCTCCTACGCCAAGGGTCTTGCCGACGAGAGCCGTAAGGCGCTGGAAAAGGCCGGCGTGGAGATCGTTTTTTATGACGCGCTGACGCCCGGCGAGCGCGACTACACGGCCATCCTTACCAAGCTCAAGGCCGCCGCGCCCGACGTGGTGTTCTTTACCGGTTACTACCCCGAGACCGGTATGCTGCTGCGCCAGAAAAAGGAGATGGGCTGGGACGTGCCCATGATGGGCGGCGATGCCGCCAACCATCAGGACCTCGTCAAGATCGCCGGCGCCGATGCCGCCAAGGGCTATTTCTTCATCAGCCCGCCCCTGCCGCAGGACATGGACACGCCGGAAGCCCGCCATTTCCTGGAAGCCTACAAGGCCCGTTACCAGGCGGTCCCGGTCTCCGTGTGGGCGGTCGTGGCCGGCGACGCCTACAAGGTTATCGAGGCCGCCCTTGCCGCCGGCAAGACCGACCCCGAAGAAATGGCCCAGTGGCTCAAGCAGCTCAAGGACATGTCCGGCCTGACCGGCAAGCTCGGCTTTGACGAGAAGGGCGACCGCGTGGGCGAGTTCTATCGCTCCTACATGGTGGACGAGCAGGGGAAGTTCCTTCTTCTGCCGCAGCAGTAGGCCAGGGCCTTGTGGGCCCGCCGCCTGTAACCGACATCTTTTCCGCAAAACGCGCCGCGTGCCCGGAACCGCCCAGCGGTGACGAGCCGCGGCGCACAAGTGCCCTATGGAACAATTTTTTCAGCAACTGCTCAACGGACTCGCCGTCGGCGGCATCTATGCGCTGGTCGCGCTGGGCTATACCATGGTCTACGGCGTGCTCAAGCTCATCAACTTCGCCCACGGCGATCTGTTCACCATCGGCGCCTACCTGGGCCTGACCCTGCTCGTGAGCTGCAATCTTTCCGGCATCCTCGGGCCCACGGCCGCCGTGCTGGCCGTCTTCGTCATGGTGGCCCTGCTGGTGGCCATCCTCGGCTGTCTGCTCGAGCGCACGGCCTATCGCCCCCTGCGCAAGGCCAACCGGCTTTCCGCCGTGGTCTCCGCCCTCGGGGCCTCCATCTTCTTCCAGAATGCGGTCATGCTCATCTACGGGGCGCGCTTCTACGTCTACCCCGACTATCTGCGCCCGGACTTCACGGTCAACCTCTTCGGCATGGCCGTGCCCGGCGTGCGCCTGCTGGTCATCGCCGCCAGCGTCCTGCTCATGCTGGCGCTCTGGGCCTTCATCCAGCGCACCCGCACCGGCGCGGCCATCCGGGCCGTGGCCATCGACCAGGGCGCGGCCCGCCTCATGGGCATCAACGTGAACCGCATCATTTCGCTGGTTTTCTTCATCGGTCCCGGACTGGGCGGCGCGGCCGGACTCATGGTGGGCATCTACTACGGCCAGATCGATTTCACCATGGGCTGGTCCTACGGGCTCAAGGCCTTTACCGCCGCCATACTGGGCGGCATAGGCAATATCCCCGGCGCCATGCTGGGCGGCCTGCTGCTCGGCGTCATCGAGGCCCTTGCCGCAGGCTATATCGCCATTGCCTGGAAAGACGCCATCGCCTTTCTGGTGCTCATCCTCATCCTCATCATCCGGCCCACCGGAATCCTGGGCGAACGCACGGCGGACAAACTATGAATCTGCGAACCCTTGCCGGTCTTCTGCTGGCCGTGTGCCTCGCCCTCCTGCCGCTTGTGGCCGGGCCGTACTGGATCTCCGTCTGTGTGAACGTCGGGCTCTATGCGCTGCTGGGGCTGTCGCTCAACGTCATCCTCGGACAGGCCGGCATCTTCCACATGGGGCATGCGGCCTTTTACGCCGTGGGCGCCTACACCACGGCCATTCTGAATACCCTGTACCAGTGGCCCATCTTCGCCGCCATGCCCGTTGCCGGCATCGTCGCCGCGCTGGTGGCCGTGGCGGTGGCCCGGCCCATCATCCACCTGCGCGGGGACTATCTGCTCATCGTGACCATCGGCATCGTGGAGATCGTGCGTATCGCCCTGCTCAACGATGTGGGCGGCTATACCGGCGGCTCCAACGGCATTTTCGGCATCGCGCGGCCCAATTTCTTCGGCTTCAAGATCGTCAAGACCATCCATTTCTATTATCTGGTCTGGGGCATGGTGGCGGTGAGCCTCCTGCTGTTCTACGGTCTGTGGCGCTCCCGCGTCGGACGCGCCCTCAACTACATCAAGGAGGATGACGTGGCCGCCGAGGGCTGCGGCGTGCATGTTTCCGGCTACAAGCTGACGGCCTTTGTGCTCGGCGCGTTCTGGGCCGGTATGGCCGGGACGCTCTATGCGGCGCAAATGACGACCATCACGCCGGAATCCTTCAATTTCATGGAGTCGGTCATCATCTTTGCCGTGGTCATCCTTTCCGGCGGCAGCATGCTGGGCGTGCTTGTCAGCGCCTTTCTCTTCATCGGCCTGCCGGAACTGCTGCGGGAATTCTCCAATGCCCGCATGCTCATTTTCGGCCTGGCCATGATGCTGATGATGATCTGGCGGCCCCAGGGCCTGTTGCCGCCCCGCCCCCGCCGTTACCGGACGGAAGGCCGTGTGGCGGGAGCCGGCCGCGCCTCCGCGGGAGGTGAGGCATGAACCTGCTTGAGCTGCATGAGGTCAGCAAGATCTTCGGCGGACTGGTGGCGCTCAACGAACTTTCCTTCTCCGTGGAGGAGGGGAGCGTGGTGGGGCTCATCGGCCCCAACGGCGCGGGCAAGACCACCGTATTCAACTGCATCACGGGCAACTACCGCCCGGAACACGGTCGTATCTCCTTTGCCGGGCGGGACGTCACCGGCCTGCGTCCGCACGCGCTGGTGGAGCTGGGCATCGCCCGTACCTTCCAGAGCATACGTCTGTTCGGCAAATTGCCGGTGCTGGAGAATGTGCTGGCCGGGCGGCACTGCCGGCTCAAGGCGGGGCTGCTGGCTTCCATGCTCCATACGCCGTCCCAGCGCCGTGAAGAGCGCGAGGCCGTGCGGCGCTGCATGGAGGAACTGGCGTTCGTGGGCCTGGCCGACCATCATGCCGAAGAGGCGGGCAGCCTTTCCTACGGCAATCAGCGCCTGCTGGAGATCGCCCGTGCCCTAGCCTCGGACCCGCGTCTGCTCATCCTGGATGAACCGGCCGGCGGCATGAACGATCAGGAGACCGTGGCCCTCATCGACCTTATCGGCGCCATCCGCGACCGCGGCATGACCGTCCTCCTCATCGAGCACGACATGCGGCTGGTCATGCGCATTTGCGAAAAACTGGTGGTGCTGGAAAACGGCTGCCTCATCGCGCAGGGCGAACCGGCGGCCGTCCGGGCCGATCCGGCCGTCATCGAGGCGTATCTGGGCGCGGAAACGGAGGTCTGGTAATGGCGCTGCTGGAACTGAAGGGCATTCGCGTCCGCTACGGCAATGTGGAGGCGTTGCACGGCATCGATCTGCATGTGGAAGAGGGCGAGATCGTCACCCTGCTCGGGGCCAACGGCGCAGGCAAGAGCACGACGCTTATGACCATCAGCGGACTGGTGCGCCCCTGCGCCGGAGATGTCCTCTTTGACGGCCGATCGCTGCTGCGCATCCCCGGGCATGACGTGGTGCGTCAGGGCATCGCCCAGTCCCCGGAAGGCCGCCGTGTCTTCGGGACCATGACCGTACTGGAAAATCTTCGCCTCGGAGCGTTCTCCGTGCGGGACAGGGAAAAGACCGAAGCAACGCTGGAGTGGATATTCGATCTCTTTCCCCGCCTCTTTGAACGGCGCGAACAACTGGCCGGTACGCTCTCCGGCGGCGAACAGCAGATGCTCGCCATCGGGCGCGCCCTCATGGCTCAGCCGCGTCTGCTGCTGCTGGACGAACCCTCGCTGGGCCTCGCCCCGCTCTTTGTCCGCTCTATCTTTGAGACCGTCCGCAATATCAGCGCAAGCGGCGTGACCGTCCTCCTCGTGGAACAGAATGCCCGTGCCGCCCTCAAGCTGGCCACACGCGGCTATGTGCTCGAAGTGGGCAACGTGGTCATGCACGATACCGCGCAAAACCTGCTGGCCGATCCCAGCGTGCGCGAAGCCTACCTCGGCGGCTAGTCTCTGCCGCTGCGGCGTTCGTCGTGCGGAGGGAAGGGGATCCCGGCAGATTGTAAATTGAAAGTTAACAGAGGGCTTGCCAAAAAAAGAAAGCCCCATGACAGTTGTTTTACAAGCAAACACCTCAACAACGAGGAACTGTCATGGGGCAAAAACACCTTACCAAAACTCACAGAGAAATCATAGAGCGGCTTCTGGGGGAAAAATCCCTCAGGAGCATTGTCGATCTCCTCGGCTACAGCCCAGCGGCCATTTCAAAGGAAGTTCGGCGAAACGCCAAGAAAAACGGCAGGTATGATGCACAGGCCGCTCAAAGGCGGGCCGACTGGCGTGCCTCAAAAGATAAGAACGCGGGAAAGCGGACGGCTTTTCTTACCGCCTATGTGCAGGAGGGATTGAGGAATTACTGGTCCCCGGAGCAAATTGCGGGCCGCCTGCGACAGGAATTTCCCGAAGATTCGGCACGCCACATTTCCTTCAA
>NZ_CALUYG010000025.1 GCF_944324935.1 uncultured Desulfovibrio sp.
GCCCGTAAGGCTCCTGCGTCGCCTAACGGGCACGGCCGTCGGCCGCCCGTTGGATCGCGCTTTGCTGTCGATGCCCGTAAGGCTCCTGCGTCGCCTAACGGGCACGGCCGTCGGCCGCCCGTTGGATCGCGCTTTGCTGTCGATGCCCGCAAGGCTCCTGCGTCGCCTGGCTGTGGACGGCTGTCATGTCGCGGGCAGGCCGCCGGACGTCAGTTCCTGCGCCATTGACTGAGCAGCACGCCGGCGATGACCAGCGCCGAGGCCACATACTGGGCGGGCAGGAAGACTTCCCGCAGCAGCCAGACGCCGAGCAGCAGGGTCAGCACCGGGATCAGGTTGGTGTAGGCGGCGGCCTGCGCGGCCGAAAGCCGGTGCACGCCGACATTGTACAGGCCGTAGCCGCCCAGCGAGACCACGCAGCCCAGATAGGGCACGGCGACCCAGGCGGCCCACGACGGCAGCTCTATGCCCAGCTGCACCGGCGTGACGTCCAGCGGCACGAGCAGGCGCAGCAGACCGAAGAAGACGAGCCCCACCAGCGACTGCACCGCCGTGATCTGCAAGGGGGAATAGCGGGCGGAGAGATGGCGGGCCGTCACCGTATAGACGGAGCCGCAAAAGATGGCCAGCCCTTCAAGGATGTTGCCCAGCAGAGGATTGGGCGCGCTTTCCTGCGGCGCGGCGGCCAGCGTCAGCCAGACCACCCCGCCCACGGCCAGTGCGAAGCCGCACCAGCCCTGCGCGCCCACGCGTTCACGCAGGCTGAACCAGGCCAGCAGCCCCACAAAAAGCGGCATGAGGGCGATGACCATGCCCGCCTGCGAGGCCGTGGTGAAGCGCAGCGCATTGGTCTCCAGCAAAAAATAACAGCCCGGCTCGCACAAGCCCATGAACAGAAGCCAGCGCCACTGCCCGTGCCGGCGCAGCGCCTTCACAAGATGCGGCCAGAGAGGGAGCAGCACCAGCGTGGCCACGGCCATGCGCCCCAGCATGAGACTGTGCGGGTCAAGCGCCGTCAGGGCGATACGCATGGCCAGATAGGAGGTGCTCCAGAAGCACATGGCCAGCATCAGGGCCAGATGCGGCCAGATTCGTTGCAGAACGGGCATGGCGGACGGGTCGATGGAAGAGGTGGAGGAAATGGGCCTGCGCCTGGACGGATGATTTTTGTCGCAGCCTATGCTACATCGTCAGTGACTTCAAGTATGGTGTAGCCCCATGACCATCCGCTCCCTGACACGCAGCTGGAATATCCTCCTCCTGACGGTGACGACGCTTTTCTGCGCCTCGCTCTTCATCCTCGGCATGGACCTCTACGACCGGGGCAGCCGTCTGGATGAAGTGGGGCAGGCCTACGACATCGCCAGTCATATCGAATACCGTGTCCGCACCAGGAATGCCCTGGCGCGGGAATTCATCCGCACGGGCAACCGGAGCCTGCTGGGCATGCTGGAGGAGGCCCGCCTTCAGGATCAGGGCGTGCTGCCCAAACGCGAAAGCACCGGATGGGACCTGCCGGAATTGCCGGCCACGGTGGCAGCTCTCCCGCTCGATCCCATGCCCCGTACGCTGCTCATCAACACGGTCACGCTCTACAAGAATTTTTCCAGCCTGATCGGCGAAGCCGCCCTGCGGGCTGCCGGCGACATGCCGGCGCATGCGCGCCCGCATGTCATGCCCGAGAGTTCCCGGCAGGCCATGCGGGCTTTTTTGATGACGCACAACGCGCTCCGGCAGTTTGAGATGATCATCGACCAGTGCCGGGACTTCCGGCATCTGCTGCGCCGCAACATCACCCTGCACGCCGAGGAGCTGCGCCACAGCCTCAAGATCCTGGCCTGGGCCTGCACCGGGGCCCTGGCGCTCATCGGCATCATGATCCTTGTCTTCATGCGCCTGCGGGAACGTCGCTTCATCACCCCCCTGCGCAGGATACACAAGTATGTCCTGGCGTCCCGCCGGGGCGAGAAAGTCCCCCGGCCCCTGCCGGATCACAGGGATGAACTCTCCGACATCTTCCAGGCCCTCTGCGGCCTGCAGGACGACCTGGAGGCCCGCATCCGCGCGCTGGACACGGCGGAAAAGCAGTCCCGCGAAAACTGCCGCCAGGCGGAGCTCGCCCGCCACGAGGCCGAGGAAGCCACGCGGCTCTCCCGGCAGGCGCTGGCCGCCCGGGAAGATCTGCTGCGCCGCATGAGCCATGAGCTGCGCACGCCCATCAACGAATTGCTGGGCATGAGCTTCCTGCTGCTCAAAACGCCTCTCCAGCCCCGCCAGCTGGGCTATGTGCGGCAGATACAGCAATCCGGCGGACGGCTGACCTTTATGATCGACCGCATCCTCGAATTTTCCAGCCTGGCCGACGGGCAGCAGCACCCGGACGAACAGCCGGTACGGCTCATCGACCTGCTGGAGCGCACCATCCGCCCCTTTGCCGCCATCGCCCGCCAGCGCCACCTCGGCCTGGCCCTGGACGCGGCCCCGGATCTGCCCGTCCAGGTGCTGACCGATGCCCTTCGCCTGCGCAGGGTGCTGGAAAACCTGCTGGACAATGCCCTGCGTTTCAGCAGACGGGGGACCGTCGTCCTTGCCGCACGAGTCCCGCCCCGGGCGGATGCCGCCCCTGCCGATCGCGTCCAGGTGCTGTTCGAGGTTACGGACAACGGCCCCGGCTTCAGCGGCCCGGCCCAGAAGCATCTCTTCGAGCCGCTGGCTCCGGGCGACAGTTCCCTGACCCGCACGGAAAACGGCATTGGCATGGGCCTCGCGCTGGCCCATCAGATGGTTCACCTGCTGGGCGGGAGGCTTGAGCTGAAATCCCTGCCGCACGGCAGCAGCCTGCACTTCAGCCTTTCCCTCCCCGTCCTGGAACAGGCCGCGCCCCATCCCGCCTTCTGCCGCCTTCTGGCCTGTGAGAACCAGCCGCCGGAACCTTCCGACGCACAGGCGGACACGAACGAAAAAAAGCCATGCCCCCACATCCTTGTGGTGGACGACAACGAGATCAACCGCGAGATCCTTCAGGAGCTCATCACCCAGATGGGCTGCCGGGTCAGCCTGGCCGCCAATGGCGAGGAGGCCATACAACAGACGGAACGGCAGCAGCCGGACCTGATCATCACGGATATGCAGATGCCGGTGATGGACGGCATGGAGACCACCCGCCGCATCCGCGGCAACGGTCACTCCCCGCAGAACCTGCCCATCATCGCCCTGAGCGCCCACACGGATTCAGGATCGCACATCGCCGGACTGGCCGCCGGCATGAATGACTACCTGATCAAACCTGTCGATCCGGCCAGGCTGCGGGAAACGCTGGAAAAGTGGCTCCCCTGCGGTCTGCCTGCCGCGGCGGAGACGCCGTCCCCGCCCCATGAGGCGGAAGACGCGGCGGGGGACGCTCCCGCGGGCAGCGACGCCCCGCCCCTGCTCAGCCCGGCCGACGGCCTTGCCGCCGTGGCCGGCAACGAACGTCTGTACCGTTCCCTGCTGCGGCGCTTTGCCCATCACTATGCGGACTGCACGGTGCAGGTGCGCAGCCTTTTACAGGATGGCCGGCTGGAAGAGCTGTTCCAGCTTATCCATGCCATGCGGGGCGTGGGGACCAATCTGGGGCTCCTCCGCTTTGCCGTCCATGCCACGGACATGGAAAACACCCTGCTGCGGCAGGCCCCGGAACCGGAAAAGACATACCGCTTTCTCAGGACGCTGGACGAAAGCCGGCAGGCCATCCGCGCTTACTGCGGCGAGGAGGACAGGCGGGAACAGGGGAGCGCGCCTGTCCCGCCCGATGTCCGCTCGGCGGCGGCCGCCACCCTGACCGGTCTGCCCGACGTGATGGAACGGGACTGGGGCACGGCGGAGGCACTGGCCGCGCAACTGCTGGAACGGGCACGCGGGACCTGTATCGCGGAACGACTGGCCCGCCTGCTGCAGGCCGTCAACGAGTTCGATCTGGGCGGCGTACGCCGCTGTTGCGACGCCATACTGGCCGCTCTTGGGCAAGCCCCCCGGGAACTGCCGCCAGACCGCTGAATCCCGACAGACAAAAACGGGGCCGCCTGGAAGATCAGGCAGCCCCGTTTCGTTCGTGACGGATAAGGAAGCCTACTTGTTCTTGAGCGTCTCCTGCATGATGTCGATCATGCGGGCGTCTGGCTGCTTCTTGCAGGCGGCAAGAAAGGCATCCAGCGTCTTCTGGCTGTCCAGGACGGATTTTTCGGTCACGTTGTAGTGACGGTTATAGCCGTCGAGCCAGATGACGAAGCCGCTGCCGTCGTCAGGATTGTCGTTGTACTGGCGGCAGGTGGTCGTATCGGCCTTCCAGTGCTCATCCAGCGGGTCGGAAAGCTCCAGCTTCATCTCCTGCCAGACATCGGCCGCCACGGCCGTAGGGTCGCGCTGGCAGACGGCGTACGTCCGGGCCATGAGGCTCATAACCATACGCGGATCCGCCACGGTCTTGCCGATGTTGGAGCTCACAAAGCCGTCGATCTGCAGGCTTTGGAAGAGCGGAGGCGCTGTCTGGGTGGACGCAAGGGCCACATATTCGGCGCAGATATAGGTCGTCGGATCGATTTTTTCGTCCTCCGCCCGCGCGGCGGCGGGCAGGAACGGCCCGACCGCCGCCAGCGACAGGACGAAAGCGGCAAGATACGTCTTCATACAGTTCTCCGGGAGCGCCCTGATGAGGAAAGCTCCTCCGCGTCACGTCCGGGATCAGACGGCGCGGGCTCCCCTCCAGGGCTTGACCGTTCATTTTTTAAAACACGCCGGGCAGGCCATGATCCCGCAGGGCCGCGTCGCACGAGCCAAGATGGTACTGCGTGTGCGAGGCCAGCATGATCAGCACCCAGACGGCGCTGATCTCCATGCCCAGCGCCGCGCTCAGGCGGTCATCCTTCACGGACAGCGCGGCATCGTCCAGCGCCGCCAGCCAGGCGTCCACCCGTGCTTTCACCGCTGCCATATAGGCGCGCAGACCGGCCTTGTCCACCGTTTCCGCGCCCTGCACGGTGAGCATAAGCACCTCCTGCGGAGCGGGCGCGGGCAGCGGCGGCGCGTCGCCGCGGGTAAAGAAATCCAGCACCGTCACCGCATGGAGCGCCTGTTGCCATACCGGCCAGCCGCCGTGCGTCTCTTCCCAGATCTCGTCGGGGCAGACCTTCACATAGGCTTCCAGCAGGCTCCAGGCATGGGCAAAGGGAACGGTGGCCGCATCCGTCAACGCTCGCGACATGCGCCCCCCTATTCGAAGCGGCTCGCGCCGGTAATGAGCACCATGTCGGTGGGCACGGCCTCGTGCATGCCCACGGCCTTGGTCTTGACCTTGGCGATCTTGTCCACGGCGTCCATGCCGTCCACGACCTTGCCGAACACGCAATAGCCCCAGCCGTCCAGCGTCGGTTCGCTGTGATCCAGGAAATCGTTGTCCACCAGATTGATGAAGAACTGGGCCGTGGCGCTGTGAGGATCGCGGGTGCGGGCCATGGCGATGGTACCGCGCTCGTTCTTCAGACCGTTGTCGGCCTCGTTCTTGACCGGCTCACGCGTGGGCTTTTCGTCCATGCGGGCGCCCAGACCGCCCCCCTGGATCATGAAGCCGGGGATGACGCGGTGGAAAATGGTATTGTTGTAAAAGCCGTCATCCACATACTGGAGGAAGTTGGCGACGGTTTCGGGGGCCTTGTCGGGAAAAAGTTCGATGAGGATGTCGCCGGAAGTGGTCTCCAGCAGCACCGTGGGATTCTCGGACATGGGATCTCCTTGCGATGAATATGCCGCGGCCGCGGACGACCGGCGAGTGCGGGGAGTATATGCCAAGCGGCCCCTGATGACAATGCGCCCGCCGGGGTGTAGGCTGGCCGCATGAGCAAAAAGGATATTCTCTCGCCGCCGCCGGTGACCGGCGCCGTCCCCCCGCCCGGCCACCGCCCCCCGCAGGCGCACCTTCCCCAGATGCGGGAAGCCCTGCTGCGCTGGTTTGCCGACCACGGACGCGACCTGCCCTGGCGCGGGACCTACACGCCCTATGACGTCTGGATCTCGGAAATCATGCTGCAACAGACCCAGATGGAGCGCGGCGTCAGCTACTTTCGGCGCTGGATGAAACGCTTTCCCGATCTGGCGTCGCTGGCGGCGGCCTCGGAAGAAGAGGTGCTCCATGCCTGGGAGGGGCTGGGCTACTACTCCCGGGCCCGTAATCTGCTGGCCGCGGCCCGCCGCATCCGCGACGCGCACGGCGGCATCTTCCCCCGGGAACTGGCGGATATCGCCGCCCTGCCGGGCGTGGGGCCGTACACCACGGCAGCCATCGCCAGCATCGCCTTCGAGCAGCCCGTGGCCTGCGTGGACGCCAATGTGGAGCGCGTCATCGCCCGCGTCTTCGACGTGGACGCGCCGGTGAAGAACAAGGACGCCGCCGCCCGCATCGCCGCCCTGGCCCGGGAGTGGCTGCCGCCCGCACAGGCCAGGGCCCACAATCAGGCCATGATGGAGCTCGGCGCGCTGATCTGCGGCCGCAAGCCCCGCTGTGAGGCCTGCCCGCTGGCCGACTTCTGCCTGTCGCGCCATCTGGGCATCGTACACGAGCGCCCCGTGCCCGGCCGCAAAGCCGACACCGTGCTGCTGGACGTGGTGACGGGGGTGCTGCGGCACGAGGGGCGCGTCTTCGTGCAGAAGCGCTGCGATCGCGGGGCCTGGGGCGGCCTCTGGGAATTTCCCGGCGGCCGGGTGGAGCCCGGCGAGGAGCCCCGGCAGGCCGTGGTACGCGAACATCACGAGGAGACGGGCTTTGCCGTACAGGTCTCGGAGGAGTACGGCATCATCCGGCACGGCTATACCACCTACCGGGTGACCCTGCACTGTTTCGGCGTGGCCCTGACCGCTGCCGACGGCCCGAAGGATGCCGACGGTCTGCCCGTCCCGCCCGTGCTGACCGCCGCCAGCGCTTACCGCTGGGTCAGCCCGAGGGAACTGCAGGCCCTGGCCATGCCCGCCGCCCACCGCAAACTGGCGGACCGCCTCTTTGCCGCGGGGGCCGCCCCGCTCCAGGGACGTCTGTTCTGACGACGGCGCGGCGAACGGGTCAGCTTGCCGCCCGCCGCGTCTTGGGCTACCATGTGACAAAAGGGACAGCCATCCCGTCCCTTGCGCTGTCGCGGCAGGCCCTCGTCATGCCGCCCACCCCCAACGTCCTCTGGAGCACGGCATGGAAACGGCAAAACGCATCTATCTTCTGGACGATGACGTGGAGATCTGCGAGCTGCTGCAGGAATATCTTTCCGGCAACGGCTTCCAGGTACACACCGCCCACAGTGCCGAGGCGTTTTTTGCGCTCTGGAACGAGGGCCCGGCCGATCTTGTGGTGCTGGACATCATGCTGCCGGGCGACGACGGTTTCGCCGTCCTGCGCCGCCTGCGGGAAGGCTCCCGCG
Organism: uncultured Desulfovibrio sp.; assembly: GCF_944324935.1. GTDB lineage: Bacteria > Desulfobacterota > Desulfovibrionia > Desulfovibrionales > Desulfovibrionaceae > Desulfovibrio. Next base: position 7,437 of record NZ_CALUYG010000025.1, read on the forward strand.
TGCCCGCCATCTTCCTGTCCGCGCTGGACGGCAGCACGGACCGCATCGTGGGGCTGGAACTGGGGGCGGACGATTATCTGGGCAAGCCCTTCGAACCGCGCGAGCTGCTGGCCCGCATCCGAACGGTGCTGCGCCGCAGCGGCGAAAACGAGGCCCCGTCCCCCCAGGGCGGCATCCTGCGCTTCGCCTCCTGGCGGCTGGACACCACGGCCCGGCATCTGCTGACGGCCGATGACGTCATCATGCCGCTGAGCGGCGCGGAATACCGCCTGCTGACCATCTTTCTGCAGCACCCCCGGCAGGTGCTCAGCCGGGACACTCTGCTGGAGCAGACGCAGGGCCGCAATGCCCAGCCCTATGATCGCAGCATCGATGTGCTCATCAGCCGCCTCCGCAATCGCCTCAAGGACGGCGGCCGTTACGGCACGCTCATCAAGACCGTGCGCGGCGAGGGCTATGTGCTGGCCACGGACGTCACCCGGGAAGACCCCGGTCCCCAGGAACGGGCATGAGCACGCCCCCCGGCGCAACGGAACATGCCGCGCCGCGGACCGGCATATTTGCCCGTATGGGCCTGCGCACCCGGCTCTGGCTGCTGCTGGGCCTGACCTTTCTGGTCCTGCACAGTCTGACGGCCCTGCTGGCCCATCGTCTGGACGACGAGCAGGCCGCGCGTATGGTGCTGGTCGACCATGCCTCCACCCTCACCCTCTGCCTGCTCATGCTCGACCCGCTGCACGAGGGCGGCGCGCCGCTGCCGGAGCTCATCCTCCGCCTGCGGCGGCTGGACGCCGTCAATGCCCGCATCCTCCGGGCCTCCAGCCCGCCCGCACAGTTCCATGATGCGGCCTCCCTCTTCCTGCGGCAGCGCATCAGCGACAGCCTCAAGGGCTTCGTCTCCCCTCTCCAGCCCGCCGACGATTCGGAAAGCCTGTCGCCGGAGCCGAGAGCGTCCGAGCTGCTGCCGTGGAGCCGGGACATGGTGTCCCGACGGCCCGACGACGCTCTCCCACCTCTGACGGACAATGCCGCGCCGCCGCACTTCCCGCCCAGCGAATCCTTCTGGGCGGATGAGGAAACCCAGCTGACGGACCTGAAAGAAGCGGCCCCCTATACCGCCGTGCCGCCGTGGGTCTTCGTGGCCCGGGTCACCCGGCAGGGGCCGACAGGGCTTGCGCGCCTGCTCATGCTGCCCGGCACGAACCAGGCGGACGTCTACATCAGCCGCCTCTTCGTCCGTCTGAACAACGAGACCTGGCTGGATATCCACCGCATGAGCCGCCTTTCCCCGTCCTGGCCCTTCATGCTGGCGCTGCTGGCGCTGGAAGCCCTGGGCATGCTGATCCTGACGGTTTTTGTCGTCCACCGGCTCATTGCGCCCCTGCGCCAGCTGGTGCAGGCCAGCGACACCCTGGGGCGGGACCGCCGCACGCCCCCCCTGGCCGAAAACGGCCCGCCGGAAGTGGCCGAAGCGGCCCGCGCCTTCAATCGCATGAGCCGCCGCATCCAGGCCGCCCTGGAGCAGCATCAACGCATGCTGGCGGCCGTGGCTCACGACCTGCGGACCCCGCTGACCCGGCTGCGCCTGCGCGTGGAACAGGTGACCAACAAGGGCCTGCGCCGCAAGCTGGAGGCTGACGTCAACACACTTTCCGCCATCATGCGCAGCAGCGAAGAGCTGGGCCAGGCGCAGATCCCTCAGGAAAGCCTGCGCCGTACGGATCTGGCGGCCTTTCTGGAAAGTCTGGTCACCGACCGGCTGGCCTCCCACCTCTCCGGCGAGGAGCAGCCTGCCGGCAGCCCGCCGTCCGTCGCCGGGGACGACCGCCTGCGCTTCGTGGCCGATGCGGACGGCGCGGGCTGCATCCTCCCCATCCGCGGACATGCGCTGCGCCGCTGTCTGGACAACCTCATCGACAATGCCCTGCGCTACGCGGCCCACATCGTGATCCGCCTGCACCGCTGCCCGACCAGCGGCGCCTGGCTCGTGGATGTGGAGGACGACGGCCCCGGCATCCCGCCTGAAAAGCGCGAGCAGGTCTTCGAGCCCTTCTTCCGGCTGGACCCGGCCCGTGGCCGGCATGACGGCGGCAGCGGGCTGGGCCTGTCCATCGCCCGCAGCATGGCGCGGCAGAACAACGCCGACCTGCACCTGCTGGAGCGCCCCGGCGGCGGCCTCATCGCCCGGCTGACCTTCGGGACAGGGAATTAGGGCCTGTTAACACTATTCACTGATTGTTTGGGGGAAGGGGAACCCCTCCGCCAGCGCGAGAGGGGTTCCCCTTCCCCCCAAGCCCCCCATCCCTTCCCCAGCGCGCTTTTACCAAGGAAAGTATACGGAGGACGAGGCGACCCCACCCCCAAAGACAAACGGAGTGTGTACAGCCCATTCTTTTTATCTATTGAAATTATTTGTAAAATTCATGTTGATACGCCTTGGAGCGTTAACATTATCCACTGTTTATTTGGGGGAAAGGGAGCGACCGAAAGGCGCCCCGCAGGGCCGTGCCCGTCAGGCGACGCAGGAGCCTTACGGGCATCGACAACAACGCGAGGGGTTCCCCTTCCCCCAAACAGGCGACGAATAGTGTTGGCAGGCCCCAAACGTGCCGAGGGGCATGGTTGCCGCTACAGGGCGGACAGCGCCAGCCGCAGTCCGAAACAGAGGAAGAAGACGCCGGTGCAGCGGTAGAGCCAGAGCTGTACGCGCGGACGCAGGAAAAGCGCGCGCACCGTCTGCAGCAAATTGGCCAGCGTGACGAACCAGAGCAGGACGAGCAGGCCGAGGATGCCGCCTAGCACCAGGAATTGCGGGGCCAGCGGCGCATCCGGCTGCATGAACTGCGGCAGGAAGGTCAAAAAGTAGACGATGGCCTTGGGGTTGAGCACATTGGTGAGGAAGCCCTGCCCGAAACTCCGGCGCAGGGAAATGCCGGACGTGGCGGCAGCGGGCCCTTCCCCGCAGCGCAAGACCGCCTGCGCCGCCGTGGAGGCGCCGCGCAGCGACTGGAAGCCCATCCAGCAGAGGAACGCGCCGCCGCCGTATTCCAGCAGGCTGAACAGCAGGCGGGAATGGGCGATGGCTGCGGATATGCCGAGCATGGCCAGCGCCGTGTGCAGACCGATGCCCAGGGCTACGCCGCAGGCGGCCAGCGTGCCCGCCGCCCGTCCCTGAGCGAACGCTACGCGCGTCACCAGCGCGAAGTCCGGCCCCGGCATGATGACCAGCAGGGCGGACATGGGCACATAGAGCAGCAAATTCTCCCAGAGCACAACGGCCTCCTCCTTGCGATCGCTTGCGGGTCGGGCCCGCACGACGTATTTTCCGTCTTATGGCAGAAGGCGGGGGCGATGCAAGCGCCTTTGCCCGCTGCGGCGGCACAGCGCCGCCTGGCCGAAACCAGGCGGAAAAACCGCGTTTTTCCGCGAAACTCCAGGCCGCGGGGTTTGAAACGCAACGCGTTTCAAACGGAAAATGCTCTGGAACGAGAATATCATGGAGGAGATCCATGCCCACAGCCATCATCACCGGCGGCGCTCGCGGCATCGGCCGCCGCCTTTGCGAGGGCTTTGCCGCGCAGGGCTACGACGTGCTTGCCTGCGACCGGGAGGAAAGCCGCTTTGCCCATCCCGCCATCCTGCCCGTGCGTATGGATCTGCGGGAAGAGGCATCCATACAGGCGGCCTTCGCCCTGGCCCGGCAGCGCTTCGGACCGCCGCACCTGCTGATCAACAACGGGGCCGTCAGCCATTTCTGCAAACCGCTGCCGGATCTCGTCGCCGAGGAGTGGGACGATGTGCTGGACACCAACCTGCGCGGCGCGTTCCTCTGCTGCCGGGCCTTTCAGGCGGCCAATGCGGGCGCGGGCTATGGCCGGATCATCAACATCGCCTCCACGCGCGGTCCGCAGAACGAGGCCCACTGGGAGGCCTACGGCGCATCCAAGGGCGGGCTCACGGCGCTGACGGCCTCGCTCTGCGTTTCCCTGAGCGGCAGCGGCATCACGGTCAACGCCATCAGTCCCGGCTGGATCGAGACCGGTGACTACGCCGCCCTGCGTCCAGAAGATCACGCCCAGCATCCCTCCGGGCGCGTCGGCCGGCCGGACGACATCCTGCGCGCCGCGCTCTTCCTGGCCGACCCGGCCAATGATTTCGTCAATGGCGCCAATCTCATCGTGGACGGTGGCATGACCCGCCGCATGATCTATCTGGAATGAGGGGGGGCGCCGTCCCCCTGCCGCCCCTTGCATCCCGGCCCGCCTGCGGCTACCCTGCCGCCATGAGCACTCCCACCTATACCCTGCTGCATACCGACGGCGCGGCCCGCGCGGGAATCGTCCATACCGCCCACGGAGACATCCCCACGCCCATCTTCATGCCCGTGGGCACTGTCGGCTCGGTGAAGGCCGTGGCCCCCGACGATCTTGCCGCCATGAACGCGCCCATCATTCTGGGCAATACCTATCATCTCTATCTGCGCCCCGGCCACAAGCTGGTGGAACGTCACGGCGGCCTGCACGGCTTTGCCTCCTGGCCCGGCGCCATCCTCACCGACAGCGGCGGCTTCCAGATCTTCAGCCTGAACTCCCTGCGCAAGCTGCGGGAAGAAGGGGCGGAGTTCCGCTCCCATCTGGACGGGTCCAAACATCTGTTCACGCCGGAGAATGTGGTGGACATCCAGCGCAGCCTCAATTCGGACATTATGATGGTGCTGGACGAATGCGTCCCCCACGGGGCGGACTACGCCTATACCGACAAGTCCACGGCCCTCACCACCCGCTGGGCCCTGCGCGCCCGGCGGCACTATCCGGCGGGCACGGCGCACAACCTGCTGTTCGCCATCACCCAGGGCGGCTTCTTCAAGGATCTGCGCCGCCGCTCCATCGAGGAACTCTGCGCCCACGACTTCGACGGCTTTGCCATCGGCGGCCTCTCCGTGGGCGAGCCCAAGCCCGTCATGTACGATTTCCTCTACGACATCGCGCCGCAGCTCCCCGCCGGCAAGCCCCGCTACCTCATGGGCGTGGGGACCCCGCTGGACATCGCCAACGGCATCGCGGCCGGCATCGACATGTTCGACTGCGTGCTGCCCACGCGCAACGCCCGCAACGGGACCCTCTATACCTCACAAGGCAAGATCAACATCAAGCGCAAGGAATACGCCGAGGACGACGGCCCCCTGGACCCGCAGTGCGGCTGCTACACCTGCCGCACCTTCTCGCGGGCCTACCTGCGCCATCTCCACGTCAGCAAGGAGCTGCTCTCCTTCCGTCTCAACTCCTTGCACAACCTGACGTATTTCCTCGACCTCGTACGCCGGGCGCGCCAGGCCATTCTGGAAGACCGCTACGCGGACTTTCTGGCCGGCGTGGCCGCCATCTATCCTGAAGAGGCCGCACAGGCCGCCGGACGATAGGCCCGCCCGGAGGAGCCGCGCCGGCTCCTCCGCCGTCCCTCCGGCCTTCTCCGCAGCCGTCCCCCAGCCGTACCGGGGACGCCGCCCGACCTGTCTAGACTTTTTCTTGTCTATCCGACCGCATGTTGCTATGAGTGGAGCTCATCCCGCCACATCCGGCGGATGCGCTTTTCCGTTCCGGCTGGAGTCGCCGCATGACCTGCATTTTTACCCCGTCCGCCTGCCATATCGATCTGCCCGCCCTGCAACGCAATTTTGCCCGCCTCGGCGCGCCGGAAACCATCCTGCCGGTCATCAAGTCCGACGCCTACGGTCACGGTCTGTTGCCCGTGGCCCGTGCGCTGGACCGGGCCGGCGCGCGACAGTTCGCCGTCGGCACCATCAGCGAGGGCATCTCCCTGCGGGATGACGGCTACCGCCAGCGGGTGGTGACGCTCATGGGGGCCCTCTGTCCCAATGAATGGACACAGGCCGCCGATGCCCGCCTGACGCCCGTGGTTACCTGCTTCGACGATCTGAAAAATGCGGCGGACGGCCTGAGCGGTCGCGGCGAGACGCTGGAGGTCGCCCTCAAGCTGGATACCGGCATGGGGCGGCTGGGCTTCGACGAAGCGGACATCCCCGCCCTTATCGAGTCCCTTGCCCACCTGCCGCGGCTTGTGCCGGTCATGGCCCTTTCGCACATGCCCAGCGCGGACATGCCCGAGGACGAAAACTTTTCGCGGGAGCAGATCGAACGCTTCCGCCGCCTGTGCGAGCCGCTGCGGCAGCGCTGGCCCGATCTTGCGCGCTCGCTGGCCAATACGGCGGGCACGCTCGGCCTGCCGCGGGCCCGTTTCGAGCTCTGCCGCCCCGGTCTGGCCCTGTACGGCGGCAACCCCTTCGCGGGCGGCCCCTGGGAAGAGCGCGGCGCGGGCCTGGAATGGGTTATGAGCCTCAGCGCCCCCGTCATGCAGGTACGTCAGCTGCGGGCCGGCCAGAGCCTTTCCTACGGCCGCACCTTCACCGCTCCCCGGGACATGACCATAGCCGTCATCGCCTGCGGCTACGCCACGGCCTACCCGCGCGCCCTGTCCAACAGGGCCTCCGTCCTCCTGCACGGCCACCGCGCGCCGGTGGTGGGCCGCGTCTGCATGAGCATGATGATGGCCGACGTGAGCCACCTGCCCGCCGTCAGCCGGGGAGACACCGCCTGGCTCATGGGCGGCGAGGCCGCCCCGGGCGAACGCCCCGTCACCGTCTGCGAACTGGCCCGGCTGGCCGATGTGCTGCCCTATGAGCTTCTTTGCCTCATGGGCGAAGTGAATCCCCGACAATATATCATTTGAGCATTTTCAGTGTGAAACGCTTTGCGTTTCACACCATCCGGCCTGGCGTTTCGCGGAAAAAACGCGGTTTTTCCGCTCACTTTGGGCCGGGCGGCGCTGTGCTGGCGCTGTTCTGCCATATTTTTAGGGGGAAGGGGGCCCCCCTCCGCTCCGCTGTCGATGCCCGTAAGGCTCCTGCGTCGCCCAGAGGCCATCAACACAATTCCCCTGGTAAAAGCGCGCTGGGGAAGGGATGGGGGGCCTGAGGGGGAAGGGGAACCCCTCCCGCGCCGGCGGAGGGGTTCCCCTTCCCCCCAGAAACAAATGGCGGAACTCCCTTTTTTCGGCGTTCAGGAGGCGTTCATGCTTATCTATCTGACCGGGCCGCGTGCCTGCGGCAAGACGAGCCTCGGACAGGCGCTGGCCGCGGCCCTCGACCTGCCCTTCGTGGACACGGATCACTCCTTGCGCGAGCGCAGCGGCGAGGAGGTGGCCGACATCGTGGCCCGTGAGGGCTGGGAAGGCTTCCGCAGGCGGGAAAGCGCCATCCTGCGGGAAGTGGCCGCCGAACTGGAGGCAGCCCCTGCCGGGGTGGCGAGCGGCGAACGGGCCGCCGCCTGGCGCGGCGTGGTGGCCACGGGCGGCGGCATGGTGCTGGCCGGGGAGAACCGCCGCTTCATGCGTGAGACGGGGCGCGTCTTCTTTCTGGATGTGTCGGTGGCGGAACTTGTCCGACGTCTGACCAGCGACCCGCTGGAGGCGCAGCGGCCCTCCCTGACCGGCAAGAGCCTGACCGATGAGGTGGCCGACGTGCTGGCGCAGCGGCGCCCCCTGTATGAGGAGGCCCACCACCGCCTTGCGGCCGACCGGCCGCTCCAGGATGTCTGCGCGCAGGCGCTGGCCCTGCTTTCCCGGGCCGGCGCATGAGGGAGGCCCCGTCCATCTCGGTCCTTGTCCCGGTCTGGAACGCGGCTGCCGATGGCGGTGGCCGCCTGCGGGCCGCCTTTGCCAGCCTTTTTGCCCAGACGGGCGCGCCGCTGGCCCCGCTGCCCCCGCTGGAGATCCTCGCCGTGGATGACGGTTCCGACGACGGCACGCCCGCCATCCTGCGCGAACTGGCCCGACAAGACGAACGTCTGCGGCTCATCCGCATCCCGCATGGCGGCATCGTCCCGGCGCTCAATGCCGGGCTGGAGGCGGCGCGGGGCGGGCTCATCGCCCGCATGGACGCCGACGACATCGCCCATCCCCAGCGCCTTGCCCGGCAGGCGGCGCATCTTGAGCGCCAGCCGGATCTGGATGTCAGCGCCTGTCGCGTCCGCTTCGGCGGCGACCCGCGCACGGCCTGGGGCTTCGCCCACTATGTCGCCTGGCAGAACAGCCTGTGCCGCCATGAAGAGATGGCCCGCGACCGCTTCCGGGACACGCCGCTCTGTCACCCCTCGGTCATGTTCCGACGAAACGCCGTCGAACGCTTCGGCGGCTACGCCGACGGCGACTTTGCCGAAGACTGGGAACTGTGGCTGCGCTGGTTCCATGCCGGGGCCCGCATGGAAAAGCTGCCGGAGGAACTGCTGGTCTGGAACGACCCGCCCGGCAGGCTGACCCGCACCGACGCCCGCTATGCCGATGCCGCCAATGATGCCCTGCGGGCCCGCTGGCTGGCCCGTCACCTCCGCCGCGCAGGCCGCACGCGGGTATGGGTGCTGGGCGCGGGCCGGGTGGCGCGCCGCCGCCTGGCGCCGCTCTGGGCCGAAGGCATCGAACCGGCGGCCTTCATCGACATCGCCCCGCGCAAGATCGGTCAGCATGTGCCCCTGTCCCCGGGCGATCCCCGCCGCGTGCCCGTCCTCTCGCGCCAGGCGCTGCCGCCGCCGGGGACAGGACTGCTCCTCAACGCGCTCACGGCCCACGGCGCTGCCGAAGAGGCCGCCGCCTGGCTTGCGGACGCGGGCTACGCCCGGGAAGACTGGCTGCTGGTCTGAGCGGACGTTTTTTTGCACGAAATGGCGCGTAAAGGCGGCATTCCGGCCCGGCCGACCCGACAGCGGGCCGCAAAGGCTTTGACAGAAGCCCCGCCATGCCGTACTGTGGATACGCCGATATTCCGTACCCTCAGAGGTATTGTTCCGGCGATCATCCACGAGGAGAAGCGATATGCTGGATCTCAACATCACCCTGCTCTTCCAGTTGGCGAACTTTCTGATCGCCCTCTTCGTCCTGAACATCCTGCTCATTCGCCCCATCCGGCGCATCATCCGGCAGCGTAAGGACGTCATGGACGGCATGCGCGGCGAAGCCGAATCCTTTGAGGACGAGGCCGCCAGACGGCTGGACGGCTACGAGGCGGCCCTTGTGCAGGCGCGGCGCGATGCCGCCCACCTGTGCGACGAAGGCCGCAGCGCCGGGACGGCGGAACAGCAGGTCATTGTGGGCGATGCCCAGAAAAAGGCCCAGGAGATCCTGGCCCAGACGCGCCGGGATCTGGAAGCCGAAGCGCAGCAGACCCTTGCCGCCCTGCGCGGTCAGGTGGCTACCCTCTCCGCCCTGACGGCGGAAAAGGTGCTGCGGGGCTAGGCGTACACAACCGGCAACGGCAAGGGGGTACTCACCTTGAAAATGTGGAAACATGCAGGCCGCAGGGTCGCGCGGCAGACGCTGTTCGTCACGGCGCTCACCCTGCTCATGACCGCCGCGGCTCTGGCGGCGGAGGAACATGCCGCGCCCCGCTGGGGAGATTTCGGCTGGCGCGTCCTCAACTTCGCTCTGTTTGCGGGCATCCTCTGGTATTTTGTGGGCGGTCTGGCCCGCAAATACTTCAGCGGTCGCCGCGCGGACATCCAGAAAGGTCTCGACGATCTGGAACAGCGACGCAGCGACGCCAGAAAACGCCTTGCCGACGTGGAAAAGCGCATCGCCCATCTGGAAGCCGAGCGCAAGGCCATCCTTGAGGAAAGCGCGGCCCAGGCCGAACGCCTGAAGGCCGGCATCCTGGAGGAAGCCCGCCGGCAGGCCGATCAGATCCTCGAGCAGGCCCGCCGCACGGCGGAAAACGAAGGCCGTACCATCCTGGCGGAAGTGCGTGCCGTCGTGGCCGACGAAATCGTGGACGCCGCCCAGAAGGCCCTCGTGGAAAAGCTGGACGCCCAGGGGCATGAAGCGCTCATCGCCAAATCGCTCAACAAGGTGGTGCTGCAATGACGGATGCCATGATCGCACGCCGGTACGCAGCGGCCCTCTTCGCGCTGGGACGCGAACAGGGCGAGGAGGCGCTCAGCCGCTACAGCGCCGACCTGCAGGCGCTGCGCGAACAGACCGAGGCGGTTCCCGCCCTCGCATCGGTGCTGAAAAGCCCGATCATCGCCACGGCGGAAAAGAAGGCCGTTCTTTCCGCGGTGCTGAAAAAAATGAAGATCGACCAGACGGTCCGCAACTTCTGCCTGTTGCTGGCCGACAAGGAACGCCTGGCTTGTCTGGGCGATATTGTGCGCTGCTACGGCACGCTGCTGGACGAGGCCAGGGGAATCCTCCGCGGCAGGCTCACCACCGCCGTGGAACTTACCGAAGAAAAGCAAGCCGCTCTCAAGGCCGAGCTGGAACAGAAGGCCGGGACATCCATCGAACTGGGCTTTGACGTGGATCCCGACATTCTCGGCGGCATCGTCCTCAAGGTGGGCGACAAGGTGCTGGACGCCAGTCTGCGCGCTCAACTGGCTATCCTTCGGGAGACATTCAAGAGGGGTGAATAGCAGATGCAGATCAAAGCCGAAGAAATCAGCAAGATCATCGAAAGTCAGATCAAAAACTACGAGCAGCGCGTAGAAATGAGCGAGACCGGCACCGTGCTCTACGTCGGTGACGGCATCGCCCGCGTCTATGGCGTGCAGAACGCCATGTCCATGGAACTGCTGGAATTCCCCGGCGGCGTTATGGGCATGGTGCTCAACCTGGAAGAGGACAACGTGGGCGTGGCTCTTCTCGGCTCGGACGTGGGCATCAAGGAAGGCGACCCGGTCAAGCGCACCGGCAAGATCTTCTCCGTGCCCGTGGGGGACAAGGTCATGGGCCGCGTGCTCGACCCGCTGGGGCAGCCGCTGGACGGTCTCGGCCCCGTGGAAGCCGAGGAAGTGCGCCCCGTGGAGATCAAGGCCCCCGGCATCATTGCCCGCAAGAGCGTGCATGAGCCCATGCCCACCGGCCTGAAGGCCATCGACGCCATGACGCCCATCGGGCGCGGCCAGCGCGAACTCATCATCGGCGACCGCCAGACCGGCAAGACCGCCGTGTGCATCGATGCCATCCTCGCCCAGAAGGATACGGACATCCACTGCTTCTATGTGGCCATCGGACAGAAAAAGTCCTCCGTGGCCCTGGTGGCCGACACCCTGCGCCGTCACGGCGCCATGGAATACACCACCATCATCTCCGCCACGGCCGCCGATCCCGCGCCGTTGCAGTACATCGCCGCCTATACCGGCTGCACCATGGCCGAATACTACCGCGACAGCGGCAAGCACGCGCTCATCATCTACGACGACCTCTCCAAGCAGGCCGTGGCCTATCGCCAGATGTCCCTCCTGCTCCGTCGTCCTCCGGGACGTGAAGCCTTCCCCGGCGACGTCTTCTACCTCCATTCCCGCCTGCTGGAACGGGCGGCCAAGGTGAACGACGAACTCGGCGCGGGCTCGCTGACCGCCCTGCCCATCATCGAAACCCAGGCGGGCGACGTGTCGGCCTACATCCCGACCAACGTGATCTCCATCACGGACGGTCAGGTGTACCTGGAGCCCAACCTGTTCAACGCCGGCGTGCGTCCGGCCATCAACGTGGGCCTTTCCGTGTCCCGCGTGGGCGGCGCGGCCCAGATCAAGGCCATGAAACAGGTGGCCGGAACCATGCGTCTCGACCTTGCCCAGTACCGTGAACTGGCGGCCTTCGCCCAGTTTGGTTCGGATCTGGACAAGGCGACCAAGGCCAAGCTGGATCGCGGGGCCCGTCTGGTGGAGCTGCTCAAGCAGCCGCAGTACCAGCCCATGCCCGCCCATGAACAGGTCGCCTCCATCTATGCCGCCACGCGCGGGCATATGGACGATGTGCCCGTGGACCGCATCCGGGAGTTCGAAAGCAAGCTGCTGGCCTTCCTGCGCGACAGCAAACCCGCCGCCCTGGAAGCCATCAAGGAAAAGAAGGTCATTGACGAAGCCGTGGAAAAGAGCCTGACCGAAGCCATCGCCGCGTTCAAGCAGACGTGGCAGGCCTAGCGCCGGGAGGGAACCATGCCTTCACTCAAAGACGTCAAAATGAAGATCGTGGGGGTCGGCAAGACCAAGCAGATCACCAGGGCCATGAACATGGTGGCCTCGGCGAAACTGCGCGGCGCCCAGGCCCGCATCGAGCGCTTCCGCCCCTATGCGGCCAAGTATCGCCATGTCCTGGCGGAACTGGCCGGCAAGGCGGAAGACGACGCACACCCCCTGCTGGCCGAGCATCAGGAGAAGGCGCGCTGCGCCATCATCGTGGTGACCTCGGATCGCGGTCTGTGCGGCGGGTTCAATGCCAACATCATCAACACTGCCCTCAAGCTGGCCGCCGAAAAACGGTCGGAAGGCATGGAGGTGCAGTTCGCCTGCGTGGGCCGCAAGGGCCGCGACGCCATCCGCTCCGCCGGGCAGGAGATCACGCTTGCCTACGGCGATCGCATGAGCAGCGTGGACTTTGCCCTTGCAAGCTCGGTGGCGCAGGAGATGATACACGGCTATGAGACCCTGGCACTGGATGAAGTGTGGATGGTCTACGGGGAGTTCGTCTCCATGGGGCATCAGCCCCCGCGCAGTCTGCGGCTCCTGCCGCTGACGACGCCGGAAGCCGAACAGACGGAGGAAAGTCCCGCCGGAGCCGGCAGCGACTACCTGTACGAACCCCGGGAAGACCTGCTGCTCGCCGAACTTCTGCCCAGCTACGTCAAGGTGCAGGTCTATCGCGGCCTGCTGGACACGGCCGCCAGCGAACACGCTGCCCGTATGGCCGCCATGGACAACGCCACCCGCAACTGCAACGAGCTGATCAATACGCTGACCCTGCTGTACAACAAGACGCGGCAGGCCTCCATCACCAGCGAACTCATTGACATCGTCGGCGGCGCCGAGGCGCTCAACGGGTAACAGGAGCAAGCACATGAAGAAAAACATCGGTAAAATTGTCCAGGTCATCGGTGCCGTCGTGGACGTGGAGTTCGCCGACGGACACCTGCCGGACATCCTCACCGCGCTTGAGATCAAAAACCCCAACAACAGTGACGCCCCGGATCTGATCTGCGAAGTGGCGCAGCACCTTGGGGACGGCGTCGTGCGCACCATCGCCATGGACGCCACGGAAGGTCTCGTGCGCGGCATGGAGGTGACGGATACCGGCAAGCCCATCATGGTTCCGGTGGGCAAGGCGTCCGTGGGCCGCATCCTCAACGTCATCGGCCGCCCGGTGGACGAAATGGGGCCCATCAACGCCGAAAAATACTATCCCATCCACCGTCCGGCCCCCAGCTTCACCGAGCAGAATACCAAGGTGGAACTGCTGGAGACCGGCATCAAGGTGGTGGACCTGCTCGTGCCCTTCCCCAAGGGCGGCAAAATGGGCCTCTTTGGCGGCGCCGGCGTGGGCAAGACCGTTATCCTGATGGAGATGATCAACAACATCGCCAAGCAGCACGGCGGTTCCTCGGTCTTTGCCGGCGTGGGCGAACGCACCCGTGAAGGCAACGACCTCTACCACGAGCTGAAGGACGCGGGCGTGCTGGAACGCGCAACGCTTGTCTACGGCCAGATGAACGAACCCCCGGGAGCCCGTGCCCGCGTGGCCCTGACCGCGCTTGCCTGCGCCGAATACTTCCGCGATGAAGAAAACCAGGATGTGCTCCTCTTCATCGACAACATCTTCCGCTTCACGCAGGCTGGTTCGGAAGTGTCCGCCCTGCTGGGCCGCATGCCGTCCGCCGTGGGCTATCAGCCCACCCTCGGTACGGACCTCGGCGCCCTCCAGGAACGCATCACCTCCACCAACAAGGGGTCCATCACGTCCGTGCAGGCCGTTTACGTGCCCGCCGACGACCTGACCGACCCCGCCCCGGCCACGACCTTCTCGCATCTGGACGGCACGCTCGTGCTTTCGCGTCAGATCGCGGAACTGGGCATCTACCCCGCCGTGGACCCGCTGGACTCCACCTCGCGCATCCTCGACCCCAACGTGGTGGGCGAAGAGCACTACCAGGTGGCCCGACAGGTACAGATGGTGCTGCAGAAGTACAAGGAACTGCAAGACATCATCGCCATCCTCGGCATGGACGAACTCTCGGACGAGGACAAGCTCACCGTGGCGCGTGCCCGCCGCATCCAGCGTTTCCTCTCCCAGCCCTTCCATGTGGCCGAGACCTTCACCGGCACGCCCGGCCAGTATGTGAAGCTTGAAGACACCATCAAGGGCTTCAAGGGCATTCTGGAAGGCAAGTACGACCATCTGGCCGAAAGCGACTTCTACATGCTGGGCGACATCGAACAGGCCGTCGCCAAGTATGAAGCCCGCCGCGGACAGGAAAAGTAAGGCATAGCGGAGGTTACGCATGAGCACGCTGCAACTGGAGATCGTCACCCCGGACAGAACCGTGGTCAGCACCGAGACGGACATGGCCGTCTGTCCCGGCGTCATGGGTGAATTCGGCGTGCTGCCGCATCACGTCTCCCTGCTTTCAGCCCTGAAGATCGGCCCGCTTCGCTACAGCGACAACGGCAGGGATCAGTACGTCTTCATTTCCGGCGGCTTTGCCGACGTGAACGCAAACGTGCTGACCGTGCTGGCCGAATCGGCGGAACGTGCCGAGGACATTGACGTGGCGCGTGCCGAAGCCGCCAAACGCCGCGCCGAGGAACGCCTGAGCCAGCGCGCGGAGGATCTGGACGTCAAGCGGGCGGAAGCCGCCCTGCAACGTGCCGTGACCCGACTGGAACTGGCTCGCCGCTAAACCCTTCGGCGACACGAACGCAACAGGGCCGGAAGATCGATCTTCCGGCCCTGTTTTATTCTGGAGGTTCGGGGCCATTGGCGGTATTTGCCTTACTGCTCGTCTGGGCGGAAGGGGCATCTGTACAGCTGATTTGCTGCATCCTGGGGTCGTCTCGTCCCCCGTATCTTCCTTTGGCAAAAGCGCGCTGGGGATGGGATGGGGGGCTTGGGGGGCAGGGGAGCGACCGAATGGCGACCGCAGGCCGTGCCGTCAGGCGACGCAGGAGCCTTACGGGCATTGACAGCAGAGCGAGGAGTTCCCCTGCCCCCCAAATAAACAGAGAATAGTGTTTACGCCCCAATCCACGGGCAAGAGCTTGCCAGCTTCCCCCGCTGCGGGGCACGGCTTACCGGCCCGTCCTCACTCCGTTACGATAATGGGGCCGGACCAGGGACGCTCTTTCCGTTCCAGAAAGTTCGGCCGAAATTCCGAATAGTCCACGCCCGGCAAAGGATCCGTCCTCACCTCGATGGAGCGGACGCTGGCGCACCACTTCCCCATGTGCTCGAAGCCGTCATCTTCGGACGCGAGGTCCAGCGCGGCATCTCCCACATTGCCGATGGTCAGCAAGAGCGGCAAGGGCGCGATGCAGGTCTCGTCCTCCTGCGGCACGGGGCAATGCTTCAGATCGACATACTCCCTGAGGGCATGGTTATAGAGGTAGCGTATGCCGTGATCCTGCATATCCACTGACGCGCTGACTCGTTTGAAATGTTTTTCGGCGTAGAGAAAGAGCCCCTTTTCCTCGCTTTTGGCCAGTTCGGCGCAAAGTTCGTCGTTTCCGGGGAATTCCCAGCCTTTCAGCGCGTCGTTGGCGACGACATACACGCGGTCGCCCTTCCAGTCTCCGGCAAGGAGGTTGTGCAGGATGTGCACCATTTCGCACCGGCAGCAGGCCCAGGCCAACAACTGGAGATCATAGGCGCCGAACAGCATGCGCTTGTCCACATTGACGACATAATAATGGCGTCCCGGCGGCATCTCCGTGAACCCGGGCCGGAATTCCGCGTAATCGACGTCTTTGAGCGGCGTTCTGCTCACCTCGACGGATTGGACGGTATCGCACCACGTCCCCACATAGTCGCTGCACTCTTCCGGCAAAAAATCAAAATTGCCGCCGGCCGGGGCGTCATGCCCCATGGCGATGAGCAGCGGCAGCGGCGCGATCCAGTCCGTATATCGCGGGCAGTGTTCCAGATCGATGAACACCTTGAGCGCGTGATTGTAGATATAGCGGATGTCGTGATCCTCGATATCCGTATCCTCCGGCCCCAGAGGCGTGTAGTGCTCGCTCGCATACGCGTACAGACTTTTGGCGCCGGTCCCCCGCAGGGCCTCGGACAACGCCGCCTTGTAGCGGGAGTCATAACTTGCCAGCGCATAGTCCGAGACGGCGTAGACCCTGTCGCCCTTCCAGCGGTCTTCCAGCAGATTGTGCAGCGCCAGAACCATGCGATTCCCCTGATAGCACCATTCCGCCATTTTCGCGCCGTGATCAAAGTCATGCGGCGAAAGCAGCTCCTTCTTGTCCACATTGACGATCAGGTAATAGACGCCCATAGATTCCTCCTGCCATGTCTCGTCTTTGAGCATGTTCCGTTTGAAACACAAAGCATGTCAAACCATACAGCCTGACATTTCGCGGAAAAACGCGGTTTTTCCGCTCACCTTCGGCCGGGCGGCGCTGTGCTGCCGCCTCGCATCCGCCTTTTTCAAAGGCAAAGAACTCTTTCCGCCGGCCCATCCCGCATTGCAGAGAGAATCTCCCCCCACGCGACCGCCGCACGGCCGGCCCCTGCCTGTAGCGTCGACTTATCCGGCAGGAAACAAAGGACGTCCGGCGGCGGATAAAAAAATGCCCCGTAAGGGGCAAAGGAAAAACGGAGACCTATTCGTCCCCCACCTTGAGCGCGGCGAGGAAGGCCTCCTGCGGCAGCTCCACATTGCCCATGCGCTTCATGCGCTTCTTGCCTTCCTTCTGCTTTTCCAGCAGCTTACGCTTGCGGGTGATGTCGCCGCCGTAGCACTTGGCAGTCACGTCCTTGCGGAAGGCGGAGACCGTCTCGCGGGCGATGATCTTCTGGCCGATGGCCGCCTGGATGGCCACCTGGAAAAGCTGACGCGGGATGGTGCGCTTGAGCTTGAGGGCCAGCGCCCGCCCGTAGGGATAGGCGCGGTCCCGGTGTACGATGACGGCCAGCGCGTCCACCGGCTCGCCGTTGAGCATGATGTCCAGCTTGACGAGGTCGGAGGCCCGGTAGTCTATGGGCTGATAATCCATGCTGGCGTACCCGCGCGTGGCGGACTTGAGCCGGTCGAAGAAGTCGTAGACGATCTCCGCGAAGGGCAGCTCATAGGTCACCACAACGCGGTTGGCGGCCAGATAGTGGAGATTTTTCTGTGTGCCGCGCTTTTCCTCGCAGAGTTTCATAACATTGCCCACATATTCGTTGGGCACATGAATGTCCATATTCACATAGGGCTCATAGAGGGTGCGGATCTTGGTCGGGTCGGGCAGATGGCTGGGGTTGTCGATCTCCAGCGTCTTGCCGTCGTTGGTCTCCACCTTGTAGATGACCGAGGGAGCGGTGGCGATGAGGTTCACTTCGAACTCGCGTTCCAGCCGTTCCTGGATGATCTCCATGTGCAGCAGGCCGAGGAAGCCGCAGCGGAAGCCGAAGCCCAGCGCCTGCGAGGTCTCCGGCTCGAAACTGAAGGCCGCATCGTTGAGCTGGAGCTTTTCCAGCGCGGCCTTGAGGTTCTCGTAATCGTCGGAATCGGAGGGATAGAGCCCGCAGAAGACCATAGGCTTCACCTCCTTGAAGCCCGGCACGGGCTCCTCCGCCGGATGGGCGGCCAGGGTGATGGTGTCGCCCACGCGCGCGTCCCCCAGCTCCTTGATGGAGCCGCAGAGGAAGCCCACCTCCCCGGCATGCAGCTCCGGCACGTCGGTGGATTCCGGCTGGAAGACGCCCAGCCGCAGCACCTCGTACTCCTTGCCCGTGCTCATAAGGCGGATGCGGTCGCCCAGCTTCACCGCGCCGTCCACGATGCGGAAAAGCACCACCACGCCCTGATAGCTGTCATACCACGAGTCGAAGATCAGCGCCTTGAGCGGCCCGTCCTCCCTGCCCTGCGGCGCGGGCAGACGGCGCACGATGGCTTCCAGCACTTCGGGCACGCCCATGCCGGTCTTGGCGGACACGGGCAGAGCCTCGGAGCAGTCCAGCCCGATGGCTTCCTCGATCTCGGCCTTGACGCGGTCCACCTCGGCGCTGGGCAGGTCGATCTTGTTGAGTACCGGCACGATCTCATGGTCATGGTCCAGCGCAAGATAGACGTTGGCCAGGGTCTGCGCCTCCACGCCCTGTGTGGCGTCCACCACGAGCAGCGCGCCTTCGCAGGCGGCCAGCGAACGCGAGACCTCGTAATTGAAGTCCACATGGCCGGGAGTGTCGATGAGGTTGAGCTCGTACTCCTGCCCGTCCGCCGCCACATAGGGGATGCGTACGGTCTGCGCCTTGATGGTGATGCCGCGCTCCCGCTCCAGATCCATCTTGTCCAGATACTGCTGGCGCGCCTCCCGCTGACTGACCACCCTGGTCAGCTCAAGGATGCGGTCGGCAAGGGTGGATTTGCCGTGGTCGATATGGGCGATGATGCAGAAGTTGCGGATAAATTCCTGCTTGGGCATGGTCGTCGAACTCGCTGGAGGTTAAAGACATGACTGGGAGAAGACCCGATGTCGCAAAGTCTTTTTTTATATCCCGAACAGCGGCAAAAGTCCACATTGCCGGGCCGGCGGCAGGCAGGGCGCGGAACAGTCTGCCGCCGGCGCGCATCCGCTGTTGACAGTTCGCCGTATTGCTGCTCTGGTAAATAAATCATTACCTTTCGCACGAAGCAGACAGGAACCCAACATGAGCATCCCCAAATACAATGAGCTGTACAGGCCGCTCCTGGAATGCATCAGGGACGGACGACCTCGCACGACGGCGGAACTTGAAGAAGGACTGGCCAAACGATTTTCCCTGACCGACGCGGAACGGCAGGAGCGCCTTGCAGGTGGCACATTGACGTTTTGCGGCAGAATCGGCTGGGCGCGCACCTATCTCAAGAAGGCGGGGCTTGTAACTTCACCCAAACGCGGGACCGTGCAGATCACGCCGGAGGGCAAGGCCGCCGTGGATGACGACGGGCTGCATATCGACAACGCCTATCTTGCCACCTTCCCCTCCTTTGCGGAATTCCAGAAAGGCGGACAAGCCGCCACCAGCGCGGGAACCGCCCCCACCGCCGCAACGGATGATGAGGACAGCCCACAGGACAGCCTCGACAGAGCCTATGCCCGCATACGGCAAACCCTTGTGGAAGACGTCCTGGCGGAGATCATGCGGCAACCGCCCGTGTTCTTCGAGCAACTCGTGGTGCGCCTGCTCCAGGTCATGGGGTACGGAGGTTCTCTGGAAAATGCGGGGATCGTCACCCGCGCATCGGGCGATGAGGGTATTGACGGCATCGTCAAACAGGACAAGCTCGGCTTTGATCAAATCTCTATCCAGGCCAAGCGCTGGGATACCTCGGCCAGTGTCGGCCGACCGGACATCCAGAAATTCGTGGGCGCCCTTGCCGGGCAGGGAGCCACACGCGGCCTCTTTGTGACCACCGCCAGATTTTCCGAAGAGGCGTACGCCTATGCCCGCAAGCAGCACACCACAAAAATCGTGCTTGTGGACGGACAGACGCTGGCAGGACTTATGATCGATCACAATCTGGGGGTGACGCCCATAGCCCGTTACGAAATCAAGCGTATCGATTCGGATTTCTTTGCCGATACGGAATGAAATGCGGCGTCGCCGTAAGCCCTATAAAAAAATCTGACATGCCGATAAGATAGATACATGTTGTATGCAGGAGGATACGCACGGCGGGGATCACCTCGCCAGACATGACCGATCTGAGAACAGATGCGGGCCGGGCAGCGGATGCGGAGAGCGCCTCCCCCCCCGCCGGCCGGTCGCACGGGCAATGGCCGTCAGCCCCGGCCCGGAGAGCTCGCGACAGAGCGGACGACCGGACAGAGCACGAACCGTGTGGCGGAACTGTCGGACGCCGCCGTGGACGGCCTCCCTGATCAGGCCATGCGTACGGAAGTGCCCTCTCTGCTCCACCTGACCGGCTGACGCATTTCTGCGCCGCCTTCCCGGCCGCGGGCACGCCCCCTTCCTCCTGCGGAAACGGGAAAACGGGTGCTGTACGCCCGGCTCATGCCCCGTCTCCGCCCTGTCCAGACAGACTCCGCCTGCACAAACAGGGGGAACGCCCCTGACGAGACATCCCCCCTGCCGTTTGAATCGCTTGCGTCTCCCGTCTTTCCGGGAACGCATCTTCTCGACGCACCGCGTCTGGGGGCGTCGCTATGGCCCTACAGGGCCGCGCCGATGATCTCCCCGAACTCGCGGCAGCCCACCTCGCGGGAGCCGCTGACCTGATCGGCAAGGTCCACGGTGACGGCGCGTCCGGCAATGGCCTTGCTCATGGCCGAACGGATGCGCTCCGCCGCCGCCGCATAGCCCATATGCTCCAGCATGAGCGCCCCGCAGAGGATGACGCTGCCGGGATTGGCCTTGTCCTGCCCGGCGATGGTGGGCGCCGTGCCGTGCGTGGCCTCGAAGAAGGCCAGGGAGTCGGACATGTTCACGCCCGGCGCAAGACCGAGCCCCCCCACCTGCGCGGCCAGCGCGTCGGAGAGATAATCCCCGTTGAGGTTGGGCGTGGCGATGACGTGATACTGTTCGGGATGGAGGAGCGCCTCCTGGAACATGGCGTCGGCGATGCGGTCCTTGACCACCAGCCGGCCGGGCACGGCTTCCTTTTCCGTGCAGGTCCGTTCGCCGAATTCGCGCGTCGCCACATCATAGCCCCACTGGCGGAAGCCGCCCTCGGTGAACTTCATAATGTTGCCCTTGTGCACCAGCGTCAGGGAGGGCTGGCCGGTATCCAGCGCGTAGCGCAGGGCGCGCCGCACGAGGCGCTCCGAACCAAAGGCGCTCATGGGCTTGATGCCCACCGCGGCGTCCTCGCGGATCTTGCCCACGCCGAACTCGTCACGCAGAAAGGCGATGAGCTTTTTCGCTTCCGGGGTCTCGGCGGCGTATTCGATGCCGGCGTACACATCTTCCGTATTTTCCCGGAAGATGGTCATATTGACCTTTTCAGGATGCTTGACCGGCGTTTCCAGCCCGCTGAAATGCCGGATGGGCCGGATGCAGGCGTACAGGTCCAGCGTCTGCCGCAGGGTGACGTTGAGGCTGCGGCGGCCCGTGCCCACGGGCGTGCCCAGCGGGCCCTTGATGGCCACGGCGGCCCCGCGCAGGGCCTCCAGCGTGGCCTCGGGCAGGGGGCTGCCCGTTTCGGCCTCGGCCTTTTCCCCGGCCAGCAGCTCCACCCAGTCGATCCTGTCCTCGGACTCGCGGGCCAGCGCCGCGTCGATGACGGGCCGGGCCGCCTGCCAGATCTCCTTGCCGATGCCGTCGCCTTCTATCCAGTAAACCGTTTTTTTCATCTGTCTTTTCTCCACTTGTTCGCAACCACCGCCCGGCGGGCTTATTCCTCGTCTTCGGAGTGCACTTCCTGCTTGAGGGCCTGGGCCCGCTGCAGGAGCTGTTCCAACTGGATGTCCGCACCCAGCACGCCCACGATGTCATCCTTGGCATTGGTGACGGCGCAGGAAACGGTGATGACCAGCTTGCCCGTGAACTGGGACTGGTACACGTCCATGATGTGCAGGTCCCCGGTCTGCATGGGCATCTTGAACCACTCGCGCTGCGAGAAGTCATAGCCGATGGGCAGGGCCTTGTAACGCTCCTTGTAGGCCGGGTCGATGATGGTGGAGCACTTGAGCTTGCCCTCGGTGTCCGTCAGATAAAGATACTGGATGAAGGGGAATTCCCGCGTGAAGGCATCCAGACGGGCGCAGGCGTGCTGGCCGAAGTCCTGAAGCTCCGGCTGCCGTGAGAGGCGGATGATGAGGTGGGCCGCCAGCTCGCCCGCCAGCTGCTTCATGTGGTCGAATTCGGTCACGAAGAGCTCGGGCATGAACTTCTGGGCCAGCGCCTCCATCTCGTCGTGGGACATGCTGGTGGTGCGGCCGTTCTCGTACAGGGCCACGATGGCGTCGTAGATGCGGCCCACGGCGGGGTGCTTCTTGGAGACCTGCTTTTCCGGGGGCAGACGCAGATTGACGTTGAGCCAGTAGGCCACGCCCGCGCGCCCGGTCTTGTCGGTGATGATGATGGGCACGGGCCGGCCCAGCAGGCGCGTGGTGTCGAAGATGTTGTAGATCTCTTCGTTCTTGGCCAGGCCGTCGGCATGCACGCCCGCGCTGGTGGCGTTGAAGTCGCGCCCCACGAAAGGATAGTTGTAGGGGATGCGGTAATTGAGCTCCTTCTCGAAGAACTCGGCCACTTCGGCAAGGATGGTGGTGTCGGCGGCGGCATCGTCCCCGGTGAGGGAGATGTATTCCACGAGCAGTGCTTCCAGCGGCGTATTGCCCGTGCGCTCGCCAAAACCGAAGAGCGTGCTGTTGACCGCGCCGCAGCCGTAGAGCCAGGCCGTCACGCCGTTGACGAGCACCTTGTGGAAGTCGTTGTGGCCGTGCCATTCCAGCCACTGGCCCGGCACGCCCGCCTCATCGGTAAAGGCGCGGACGATGCGCTGCACCGAGCGCGGCAGGCCGGCTCCGGGGTAGGGCACGCCGTAGCCCATGGTGTCGCAAAGGCGGATCTTCACCGGCATGCCGCTCTGATGGGAGAGCTCCATGAGCCGCTGGGCCAGCGGCAGGCAGAATCCGTAGATGTCGGCCCGGGTCACGTCCTCGAAATGGCAGCGCGGGATGATGCCCCATTCCAGCGCCTGTTCGGCGAGCCCCACATACATATCCAGCGCCTGCTGGCGGGTCTTGCCGAGTTTCAGGAAGATGTGGTAGTCCGACACGCTGGTCAGCATGCCGGTCTCGTCGAAATCCATGTCGCGGGCCAGCTTGAGGTCTTCCTTGTTGGCCCGGATCCAGGCCGTCACCCGCGGGAAGCGGTAGCCGCGCGCCCGACAGACGTCGATGCACTTGCGGTCCTTGGCCGAGTAAAGAAAGAATTCCGAAGCCGTGATGAGCCCGCTCTTGCCGCCGAGACGGTGCAGGAAGTCGAACATCTTCGCTACCTGCTTGACCGTATACGGCGGACGGGCCTGCTGGCCGTCACGGAAGGTCGTATCGGTGATGCGCATCTGCTCGGCCGGTCGCGGCGCAAGCAGCACGTCGTCAAAGGCGGTACGGCAAATGCTCGTATAGGGAAAGAGATCCCGGTAGAGCTGCGGGTGCTCCACATCCTGCAACGGAAGCGGGCGATTGCCGCTGGTCTGATAGATGATGCTCATGGCCATCCTCTGCCCCCGTGGGGGCGGCTGCAATAATAAGGTATCCAGCATAGCCGCTTCCTTTCGTGGCGTAAAGTCGTCCGCATCCCCTCGTCGGCGGCGGGGCTTGCCAGATTGGCAAAAATGCCCGATTATGAGCAGTTGGAGCGACGGAAAAAATGTGCCGCGCAGCGAGCGCGCGACGTGAGGGGAGGTTCTATGTCCGCGTGTGTGCAGTATCCCGGCCCGGGCTGTATTGTGGAATTTCTGGAGGGCAATGCCGTCCATCTGGCCCTCGTCACCGAGGAGGGGGGAGGCAAGGTCCGCCTCCTCCTGCCCAATCGCCGCGAAACGCGCCTGGGGACATCACGCCTGCTGCCCTGGGCCGGGCCGCAGCTGCCGGGCCCCCTGCCCGGACGAGAGGAAGCCGTCCGCCTTCTGGAGGAATGCCGCAAGCGCCGCGAGGCGCTGGCCGCCGAGGTCCCGGTGGCCGACCTCTGGGAGATGGCCCAGGGAGAGCTGGCCGAAGCCCCCGCCCAGTGGTTCGCCGAACTCTCCGGCAGCGATCCCGACGTGGACAGCATCGCGGCCCACGGCCGGGCCCTGCTGACCTGCAAGAGCCATTTCCGCTTCCAGCCGCCCGTCTTCCAGATCTTCGATGCCGAGACCGTGGAACGACGGCTGCACGAGCAGCAGGAACGCGAAGAGCGCGAGGCGCTCACCGTGGGCGGCGCGACCTTCTTCCGCCTGCTCTGGGATGTGGCCTGCAAAAAGCGTCCGCTGCCTCCGCCCCCCGATGCCGAAGGGCACGGCGGCTCGCCGGAATGGCCCGCGCCGGAGGTGGCCCGCCGCCTGCGCAAGCTGCTCTTCGACTGCATGGCCGACCCGGACAATCAGGAGCACGACACCCTCTGGCGCATGCTGACCAAGGGCCTGCCCGATGTGCCGCACCTGCCCGTCCAGCTGCTCATGGCCTGGGGCGAAGTGCCGCCGCATTACAATTTCTGGTTCGACCGCGCCGGTTACGAGCCCGGCGATCAGTGGTGGACGGCCTGGGCGGACGAGGTGGCGGCCTGCGTACGCCAAAGCCGCGAAATGCCGCTGGAACGCTGCGACCTGCCCTTCATCAGCATCGACAGCGCCAGCACCCGCGACGTTGACGACGCCTTTTATCTGGAAGGCACGCCGGACGGCGGCTTCCTGCTGACGCTGGCCCTGGCCTGCCCGGCCCTGAGCTGGCCCTTCGGCTCCCCGCTGGACAAGGCCGTGCTGCGGCGCGGCACCAGCATCTATCTGCCTGAGGGCAACTGTCATATGCTGCCCGAGACCCTGGGCACGAACGACTTTTCCCTGCGGGCGGGCGAGGACAGGCCCGCCTTCTGCGTGCGCGTGGCCGTGGATGCGGAGGGCAACGCCGCTCCCTGCGAAGTCTTCACCGCCCGTGTGCGACTGGCCGCCAACCTCACCTATCAGGACGCACAGGCCGTCCTTGACGCCCGCCGGACGGACGCCCCTCTGCCGGACAACCCGGCCGCGACCTTTGCCGGGGAGCTCGTGCTGGCCCATGCCTTCGAGCGTGCCCGGCAGACGGCCCGCATCCGGGACGGGGCCGTGGTCATGGATCGCCCGGAACCGGTTATCCGGCTTGAGGGCGAAGGCGCACAGACCATCGTGCATCTGGAGCCCGGCGAAGTCTGCCCGGACAGCCAGTCCGCCGTGGCGGAGATGATGATCCTTGCCTCCGCCGCCGTGGCCGACTGGGCCGCCGCCCGGGACCTTCCCCTGCTGCACCGCACGCAGGACGTCGTCCTGCCGCGCGACTACGCCGGCGTCTGGACGCGCCCGGAAGACATGACCCGCGTCATGCGCGCGCTGGCCCCCTCCTCACTGGAGGTGCAGGCCCGCCCCCATGCGGCCCTCGGGCTGCCCCGTTACGCGCCCGTCACCTCCCCCCTGCGGCGCTATCCCGATCTGGTGAACGAAGCGCAGATCGTCCATTATTTGCAGCACGGCGTCCCCCGCTGGACGGCCGACGCCCTGGCGGAGCTGCTGGTCAGACTCAATGCGGCCCTGGAAGCCGCCGGACAGATACAGCGTTTCCGGCCCCGCTACTGGAAGCTGCTCTTCTTCCGGCAGCAGGGCGACAAGGTCTGGTGGCCCGGCGTCATCACCGAGGAGAATGACGCCTTCGCCAGCGTCAGCCTGCCGGATCAGGGGATCTTCCTGCGCGGCAAGCGGCGGCAGTTCGACGAACGCGCCTGCCCCGGCACGGCCGTGGAGGTACGCATCGGCCGGGTCAATCCGCTGTACAATGAAATCATGCTGCTGGAAGCGCGTACTGCCGACTGCCGGCCCGCGCCCTACGAGGAGATGCCTTCATGACGGAAATCTTTTGTCTTGCGCTTGCCTATGTGGCCGGCTCCGTCCCCTGGGGACTGGTCATCGCCCGCGTCTTCTGCGGGGTCGATCCCCGGCGGGACGGCAGCGGCAATACCGGGGCCACCAATGTTGCCCGCCTCTGCGGCTTCGGCTGGGGGGTGCTTACCCTTGCCTGCGACCTGGGCAAGGGGGCCCTGCCCGTCTGTCTGGCCCTGCACTGGGGCCTTTCCCCGTTCTGGGTGAGCCTTGTGGCGCTGGCCGCCGTGCTGGGGCATGTCTTTTCCTGCTTCATGCGTTTTCGCGGCGGCAAGGCCGTGGCCACGAGCATCGGCATCTTCCTGCCGCTGGCCTTCTGGCCCCTGTTCGGGGCCTGCCTGCTCTGCGTGCTGGTCATCTGGCGCAGCGGCTACGTTTCCCTGGGGTCGCTGACCCTGGTCAGCGCGCTCGTGCTGGGCCTGCTCTTCTGCGGTCAGTGGACCTGGCTGCCGCTCAGCCTCTGCATCTGGGCCCTCGTGGTCTGGAAACATCGGGAGAACATTGCCCGCCTGCGCTCCGGGACGGAAAAAAGCTGGCAGAAGAAACGCCAGAACTGATCCCGCCGAAAGGGCACATCCCTGAAAGAAGAGGAAAAGGGGGGCCGTTTTGCGGAGCGCTCCCCTTTTCCCCTTTGCACCCTTCCCTTCCTCAACGACCCGGGCCCGGCGTCGGGCGGCGTGGGCCGGCAGGAGCCCGCGCCTCCGCCGGCGACAGGAAGGCGGCGCATGCCGTCGCCATGACGACATGGGAACCGAAAAAGCCCGTCGGCCGCCGCCTCGACAAACGCGCGCCGACGGGCTACATTTTCTCCGCCGTTTCCCGGCAGTTTTTCGGCACAAGGAGCCCTTTGTGAACAACAGCGACTTTCCCGCCTATCGCGGACACATGGAATATGTCTGCCTGTCCTGCGGACAGCGCTATCCCGCGGACAGCCTTCTTTACACCTGTCCGCAGTGCGGCGGCGTCTTCCTTCTGGAGAATACGGATTTTGCCCATTTGCGTACCACGGACGGCCCCACCTGGCGCAAGCGCTTCGACAGCCGGGCCGCCGCCCGCAGTACGGCCCTGCGCGGCATCTTCCGCTATTATGAACTGATGGCCCCGCTCATGGACGAGGAGGACATCGTCTACCTCGGCGAAGGGATCACCCCCATCGTTGAGGCCGCCGCCCCGCTGCGGGATGCGGTGGGCGTCCCCTTTGCCTACAAGAATGACGGCCAGAACCCCAGCGCCTCCTTCAAGGACCGCGGCATGGCCTGCGCCTTCAGCTACCTGAAATGGCTCTGCCGCCGCCACGACTGGGACGAGGTGCTCACCGTCTGCGCGTCCACGGGGGACACGTCCGCCGCTGCCGCGCTCTACGCCGCCTATGTGGGCGCGCCGCTCAAGAGCGTCGTGCTGCTGCCGCACGGCAAGGTGACGCCGCAGCAGCTTTCCCAGCCGCTGGGCAGCGGCGCCACCGTGCTGGAACTGCCCGGCGTGTTCGACGACTGCATGAAGGTGGTGGAGCTGCTGGCCGAGAACTACCGCGTGGCCCTGCTCAACTCCAAGAACAGCTGGCGCATCCTCGGGCAGGAATCCTATGCCTATGAGGTGGCCCAGTGGTACAGCTGGGACGTGGACGGGCTCTGCCTCTTCGTGCCCGTCGGCAATGCGGGCAACATCACGGCCGTCATGTCCGGTTTCCTCAAGATGTATGATCTGGGCATCATCACGAGCCTGCCGCGCATCTTCGGCGTGCAGTCCAGCCATGCCGACCCGGTCTACCGCTACTATGCCGCGCCGGAAGGCGAGCGCGTCTGGCAGCCGGTGACTGTCCGTCCCAGCGTGGCGCAGGCGGCCATGATCGGCAATCCGGTCTCCATGCCGCGCGTACGGCGTCTGGCGGAGCGCTTCGTGGAGGCCGGCGGCGAGCGGGCCTTCCAGGTGGTGCAGGTCACGGAACAGCAGATCATGGACGCCATGATCGAGGCCAACCGCCACGGCCACATCGCCTGCACCCAGGGCGGCGAGTGTCTGGCCGGGCTGCGCAATGCCCGGACGCTGGGCCTTGTGGGCGACAACGAGCATGCGGTGCTGGACGCCACGGCGCATGCGCTCAAGTTCTCCGGCTTTCAGGATATGTACTTTACCGACGCCTTCCCGCCCGCCTATGAAGTGCGGCCGGACGTGCGCCTGGCCAACGCCCCCGAACTCCTGTTGCCGCAGGAAGCCCGCGAGGGGCGGGATGTGGCCGAGTTCGCCCGTCTCGGGGCCGAGGCCGTGGTGCGGCGGCTGGGCCTGGCCCGGCGCTGAGGCGCGACGGCCGCGGCGCTCGTACGACGCACAGTTCCCCTTTCGCCCGCGACGGCGGGCACAGGCGGGAACCGCCACGGCGCACCGCCGCTTTTGCGGTACGCCATCTGGACAAGGAGGTCATCATGGCGACGGAAAATGAACGACCGCTGCTGCCCGCCCCTGTCAGGCAGGCACGCGCCGATCGACCCGCTTCGGCCATGAAGCTCGCCGATGCGGACAAGGATTTCGAAACCTGGCGCAAGAGCCTCAAGGGCCGGGACGCCCTGCGGGCCAACGTCTGGGATACCCTGGAGCGGGGCGCCTGCCGCACCGGCAGGGAACAGTCGGACATCATCATGCAGACGCTCAGGCAGTTTCAGCAGGAAAAATAGCGTCCGGGGCCGGCCCTGGACCTCTCACGCCCCTCTCCCCTCGCGGAGAGGGGCTTTTTTTGGGGCAGCGCTCAGCAGGCAGCCAGCATACAATATACCGGAATCATGCAATTTTTTTTCACAAATCATTTTTCATAAAATATTTCATAATAATTGACATAAAATATGCACGCTGCTATGCTCCAGTAAACAGCATACGACATGGCAATGATCCTGCCCCGAAATCCAGGATGATCCCTCTAGGAAAATGCGCGCGTTCCTGTTCACCTTTGCTACCAAGGAGTACCTGTATGCGACGTTCATTCCTTATCTGTTGTCTGTTGGCCGTGGGACTGCTGCTGCCCGGCAGCGCCCTTGGCGTGGAATCCATCAGCCTCAAGATCGGCATCGGGGATCCCCTCACGGCGGATGCCGGAGAGCTGGGGCGCAAATTCAAGGAACTGGTGGAAAAACGGACCGGCGGCAAGGTGCGCGTCACGCTCTACCCCAACTGCGAGCTGGGCGACGAGACCGAAATGCTGCACAATGTGCGCCGGGGCGTGCTGGACATGACCTGCGTGGGTGTGGGCAACATCACGCCCTTCTCGCAGGGCCTGGGCGTGGTGACCTTCCCTTATCTCTTTGAAAATGACGAGATGGTGGTGCGCGGCACGACCGGCCCCGCCATGGACATGCTCAACAAGCTGACCATCAAGCAGGCCGGCCTGCGTATCCTGGCCTTCAGTTATACCTCATTCCGCCATCTTACCAATTCCAAGCGGCCTGTGGAAACGCTGGACGACATCCGGGGCATGAAGATCCGCGTGCCCAGCAACAAGGTCTTCATCGAGACCTACAAGGCCTGGGGCGCCAGCCCCGTGCCCATGGCCTGGTCCGAAACCTTCACCGCCCTGCAACAGGGCGTGCTCGACGGCCAGTGCAACCCCTATGTGGTCAACCACAGCAAGAAGTTCGAGGAGATCCAGTCCTACCTTACGGAATTGCACTATACCTACTCGCTCCAGCCGCTGGTCATCGGCGAGCGCCATTTCAAGAAGTTTTCCCCGGAATTGCAGGCCATCCTGACTGAAGCGGGCCTGGAAGCACAGGCGCATGTGCTCGTCTGGCAGAACGAACACAGCGACGAAGCCAAGAAGGCCATGCAGGACGCAGGCGTCAAGATCTCCACCCTCAAGGATGAGGACAAGTGGCGCGAGATCGCCATGAAAAAGGTCTGGCCGACCCTTTATGATGTCGTGGGCGGACGCAAGCTCGTGGATGACTACCTCAAGCTGTTGCGTGAAAAGTAAGCCATGAAAAAGGTCGCGGGGGCTCCACAGCCCCCGCGACCGCTCATTTTCCACGGGCAGGCCACGGCTTTTCGGCCGACGCCCGCCCGCAGCACGTTCACGCCTGCTTGCCGTCGAGGAGCGCATGCCAGCGCGGCAGGGCCTCGTTCAGCTCCAGATAGTCGGCGGGCAAATGCACCACATGCGGCTCCGCCAGCCCGGCCCGGACATCCTCCAGCGAGCCCGTGCGCCGCAGGCCCGGCACGTCCTGCAACGGGCAGAGATCAAAGTCGTCATTGGGCCACATGACCATGACCGGCAGCCCCAGCAGGGAGGCTTCCAGCGCCACGGTGGTGGAATTGGAGGCCCAGACCAGCGTCCCGGCCTGGAGCTCATCCTGGATCCTGCCGCTGGCCACGCGCACCTTGTCCATGCGGCTGCCCAGCAGCGAACGCAGCATGCCGTCCACGCTGAGGTAGGGATGCGGCTTGACGACGATCTCGTAGCCGTCCAGCAGGCCGGCGCTCATGGCCCGGGCCATGAGGGAGAGATGATCGCGCGTCTCGTCCTCGAAGAAGCTGGTCACCAGCAGCAGCCGATGTGGCGGCTTGCCGGTCTCTTCCACGGGCTGCCGTCCGGCAAGATAGAGGTAGCGCAGGGCTTCCACGATCCTGAGCCGGTCTTCGGGCAGGCCGTTTTCCCGCCACTGGCGAGCCGCGCCGGAACCGTTGGCGCACACGATGTCCGGCTGGAAAAGGTTGCAGTCCGGCGTTTCAAAGGTGCGGGGATCGTCGAAGTAGCGGAAGTCCGTGGGCCGGATGGTGGAATGCTGCGCCCCGAAGACCGGGCCGGAGCCGGTCAGGTCGCGGGCCTCGTGCGCCCCGTGGGTCAGCATGCGCTCCCAGGGGCAGTTCTCCAGCGGGAAGGCGTACCACTCCTGCATGCCCACCAGACGGATGTAGTTGCGGATGCCGCGGTATTGCAGGCAGCGTTCCAGCCCGCGCCAGCCGCGGAAGGATTCCACCCAGTCGCCTTCCAGATAATCCCAGAAGTTCATGCGCGAACCGGCAAAGCGGAAGGCCTGCCGCACATAGCGCTCCAGCCGGTAACTGCGGTAGCTCAGGCGGATATGCCGCCGCCAGGCCGCCACGAGGTCGCGGAAGGACAGGAACTCCTCAAGATAATGGAAGGACACGCCGTCGCGCTGTTCCTGCTGGAAACGCTTGCGTAGCCGGATGCAGTCCCGGAACTTGAGCTCCGGCGAAGGGAAGCGGACGAAGAGCCAGCGTATCCACGGCCGCTCCGGCGCGTCCGCCGACGGATTGAGCATGTCATGCAGCTTTTCCCAGTAGCGGGAGCGGAAGCGTCCGTCCTGGGCGGCGTTCATGTCGATGTTGGGAAAATAGGTGGCGATGGTGGCCGATCTGCCCGGCGCGGCGGGCAGGGTATAATTGCGGTTCTTCACCACATAGGGCAGGGCGCGGCGTACGTTCCACCACCAGTGGGCGTAGCGGGCCACCGTCCGCAACGCGGCCGGGCAGACGTCATAGATGCGCCGCAGCCGGGATTTCTCCCGCACGGGCGGCTGATTGGGATCGTGGAACTCCACGAACATGCGGCCCGTGGCGCGGCAGTAATTGGCCAGGGTATGCCGCAGCAGCGCGTCCCCGCCGGACAGCCGCAGGATGGTGTACTTACCTTCATCCAGCAGCTTTTCCAGCGCGCGCAGCTTGTAGACGTCATACAGACGGGGGCTCATCTTCGGGTGACGCTCGAACAGCAGGGAGCACCACCACATGGACAGCGATTCCCCCGCCTTGAGGTGGCTGTGGAGCTGCCAGCCGGAGATGGACATGCGCCCGAGGTCATAGGCCCAGCGCATGTGCTCGTC
Source organism: uncultured Desulfovibrio sp. (assembly GCF_944324935.1). Lineage (GTDB taxonomy): Bacteria > Desulfobacterota > Desulfovibrionia > Desulfovibrionales > Desulfovibrionaceae > Desulfovibrio. The sequence goes on from NZ_CALUYG010000025.1 coordinate 38,871, forward strand.
GCGGATGTCCCGGAGCTGGCTGTTCATAAGCGCAGGCAGGGAGAATTCCCCTTCCGGCACGTCCCAGCGGTTCCAGTGCGCCACGTCCGTCGGCGTTCCGTCCTGGAATTCCGGCGGCAGCGTGGTCTTTTCCACAAGCAGCGTCAATTCTTTCATGGACTCTCCTTTCTGAAAAGCGGCCCCCTCAGGCGGACAGCGCCGCCGCAAGGGACTTGGCATACGGCGGTTTGAGGATGCCCTTTTCCGTGATGATGCCGGTGATGAGTGCGGCCGGGGTCACGTCAAAGGCAAAATTGTAGACCGGTACCCCCTCGGGGCAGACCTGACGGCCGCCCAGGCAGCGCACCTCCTCCGCTGGGCGATCCTCGATGGGGATGCCCGTCCCGTCCGCCGTGGCAAGGTCGATGGTCGACAGCGGCGCGGCGACGTAAAAGGGGATGCCGAACTCCCGCGCCAGCAGGGCCACGCCGTAGGTGCCGATCTTGTTGGCGGTATCGCCGTTGGCGGCGATGCGGTCGGCCCCCACCACCACCACGTCCACCATGCCGCGGCTCATGAGCAGGGCGCAGGCGTTGTCGCAGGCCACGGTCACCTCGATGCCGTCCCGTTGCAGCTCCCAGGCCGTCAGGCGGGCTCCCTGCAGAAAGGGACGGGTCTCATCGGCGATGACCCGTACGCGCTTGCCGGCCTCGCATGCGCCGCGGATGACCCCCAGCGCCGTGCCGTAACCGGCCGTGGCCAGCGCCCCGGCATTGCAGTGGGTGAGCACGGTCTGACCGTCGCCGACGACCTCCGCCCCGGCCCGGCCGATGGCCCGGCACACGGCGATGTCCTCGGCCTGCATGGCAAGGGCCTCCTCCGTTATCCGGGCAAGCAGATCGGGCCTGGAGATGTCGCCGGCGGCCTGCCAGAGACGGCGGATGCGCTCCACCCCCCAGCGCAGATTGACGGCCGTGGGGCGCGCCGCGGCAAGACGCTCCAGCGCATGGGCATAGGCCGCGCGCCAGTCGCCGGCCCCGCCGTCCAGTACCTCCGCCAGAGCCAGCGCGGCCCCGAAACCCGCCGTCACGCCGATGGCCGGCGCGCCCCGCACCACCATGAGCTGGAGCGCCCGTACCACGTCATCCAGCGTACGGCACACGACCGTGCGCTCCTCCACAGGCAACAGGCGCTGATCCAGCAGACGCAGTTCGCAGCGGTCACGGTCAAAACAAATATGATCTTCCATCCTTCCCCCGGAAAACATGGCCCTGGCGGCGGGGACATCTTCCGTCTCCTCCGTCGTGTGCCGCAAGCATAGCCCAGAAGGCCGCGCTTGGCAAAGATGACTTTACAAGGCGACGCGCCGCTGCGTATGATGCGAGACCGGCAGCCCGGACCCCGCGTCCCAATCCTCGGCTGCCGGCTGACGGGCCCCGGGCCCTCTGGAGAACGTATGACGGAACAGTGCAACAAACCGCTGGTCATCGGCCTGGCCGGCTTCGGTACGGTAGGCGGCGGTCTGGCCCGCCTTCTGGAAGAGAACGCGGACATCATCCGCCGCCGCGGCGGCCGCGACATGGTGGTCAAGAAAGTGCTGGTGCGCCACGCCGGCAAGGCGCGTCAGGTGGCCCTGCCCGCCGGGGCGGAGCTCACCACCGACCCGGCCGCGCTGACGGACGATCCCGAGATCGATGTGCTCGTGGAGCTCATGGGCGGCATCGAGGCGGCGGGCAAGATCATCGACCGCGCACTGGACATGGGCAAGCATGTCGTGACCGCCAACAAGGCCCTGCTGGCCGAAAAGGGCCTTGCCCTGCTGGAAAAGGCCTGGAACAAGGGACGCATCCTGCGCTACGAGGCCAGCGTGGCCGGGGCCATCCCCGTGGTGGCGGCCCTCAAGGAAAGTCTGGCGGGCAACCGCATTTCCTCGCTGGTGGGCATCCTCAACGGCACGAGCAACTACATCCTCTCCGAAATGACGAGCAACGGGCTCGACTTCAGCGTGGCCCTCAAGCAGGCGCAGGAGCTGGGCTATGCCGAGGCCGACCCCACCCTGGACATCGACGGCCATGATGCCGCCCACAAGCTGACCATCCTCATCCAGCTCGCCTACGGCGCGTACTATCCCTTCACGGCCATGCCGGTACGCGGCATCCGCGGCCTTTCGGGCATGGACATTCGCCTGGCCCGCGAATTCGGCTACCGCATCAAGCTCATCGCCCAGGTGCGCGAATGCGAACATCAGCCGGGGCAGCCCCCGCGCCTTGAGGCCGGCGTCTTTCCGGCCCTCGTGCATCATACGTTGCTGCTGGCCCGCGTGGGCGGCGTCTACAATGCCGTGCGGGTGGAGAGCAACGCCGCGGGCTCGCTCTTCTTCCACGGGCGCGGCGCGGGCGATCTGCCCACCGCCGGCGCGGTGCTGGCCGATCTGGTGGCCGTGGCCCGCGACGAGCGCCCCAACAATGCCGGCTTTGCCGCGCCCCGGCCCGAAGCGGCCGCCGTGGTCCCGCCCGAGGAGTGGCGCTCCTGCTACTACGTCCGCCTCATGGTGGACGACGCCCCCGGCGTGCTGCGCGATCTGGCCGGCTGCATGGCCGACGAGGGCATCAGCCTCGCGCAGGTCATCCAGAAGTCCGACGAGGGCAACGGCGTGCCGCTGGTCTTTATGACCCATGAGACCACCGAAGAAGCCATGAGCCGCGCGCTCCAGCATACCCTCGACCGGGGCATGCTGCGTGAGCCTGCCGTCTACTTCCGGGTGGTCGGCTAGAGCCTGTTGACGCTATTTGCTGTTTGTTGGGGGGGGGGGGGGGGGGGGGGGGGCCG
>NZ_CALUYG010000026.1 GCF_944324935.1 uncultured Desulfovibrio sp.
CGATAGGGCACGCGGCCCACGATGCCTTCGGGCACGAGCTTCTTGCTGCGTTCCTGGAAGTAGCGGTCGGAGCTGCCGTCCTTCATGGCGTCGATGGAGCCCATGCCGCGATAGACCTTGTAGGTGCGGCCCTGGTAGAGGATGGTCTCGCCCGGGCTTTCCTCCGTCCCGGCAAAGAGCGAACCGATCATCACCGAATGCGCCCCCACCACAAGCGCCTTGACGATGTCGCCGGAGAACTTGATGCCGCCGTCGGCCACGCAGCAGAGATCCATTTCCCGGGCGGCGCGGCTGCCGTCCATGACGGCCGTCACCTGCGGCACGCCCACGCCGGCCACGATGCGGGTGGTGCAGATGGAGCCGGGCCCGATGCCCACCTTCACGGTGTCCGCGCCGGCCTCGAGCACGGCGCGCGCGCCTTCATAGGTGGCCACGTTGCCCGCGATGAGCTGGCAGCGGGGGAAGGCGGACTTGACCTTGCGGATGGCGTTGAGCACATTGACGGAATGCCCGTGGGCCGAATCCAGCACCAGCACGTCCGCCCCGGCGGCAAGGAGCTGCTCGGCGCGGGCGTCGCAGTCCTTGCCGATGCCGATGGCCGCGCCCACGCGCAGACGGCCCTTGTCGTCCTTGCAGGCATTGGGGTACTTCTGCACCTTGTCGATGTCCTTCATGGTGATGAGGCCGCGCAGGCGGTCGTTCTCATCCACCACCAGCAGCTTTTCGATGCGGTGCTCATGCAGATGGCGCTTGGACTCTTCGAGCGAGGTCCCCATGGGCACGGTGACCAGATTTTCGCGGGTCATGAAGTCGGCCACCAGCACGGAGGAGGCGTCCTCCACGAAGCGCACGTCGCGGTTGGTCAGGATGCCCACCAGCTTCTCGTCGTCCACCACCGGCAGGCCGGACACGCGGAAATCCGCCATGAGGTCGAGCGCTTCCTGAACCGTATTGCGGGAGGAGACCGTCACCGGGTCGAGGATCATGCCGCTCTCGCTTTTCTTGACCTTTTCGATCTCCAGCCGCTGCCGCTCCACCGGCATGTTCTTGTGGATGATGCCGATGCCGCCCATGCGGGCCATGCTGATGGCCATGGCCGATTCGGTCACCGTGTCCATGGCCGCGGACAGCAGCGGGATACGCAACGGGATCTCCGGCGTGAGATGGGTGGAAAGATCGACGGCATCGGGAGTGACCTCCGAATAGCCGGGGATGAGCAGGATATCGTCGAATGTCAGGGCCTTACCGCGATTGGTAAACATGGAGCGCCTCGCAATATGCTGAAATTGCAGGATAATTTTGAATGGAGTATCATATCTTCTCGCCGATGGGCTGTCAACGAGAAGCGGAGGGCCGTCTAGAGAGTTTTTAATGTGCTGATATGAAAAGAAGAAGGAAAAAAAGTAAAAATTTTTTTATCAAAACGGCATTTTTGCTTTGACACGGGCGGGAAGAGGGTTTAAAAATTTAAACACGAGGAGCTGATAAGGGCTGCCGCTGGCGGCCCGCCGAAGTGGGGACTTCGGGTCGGCTCAGGGGTTGTTCGTCCGTCATCTGCAGCGGGCGAACGATATGGGCCCGAAAGGGCGGGCCGCAAGGCCATCATCGCAGAAACCAAAGTTAAGGAAGGAAGATCATGAAGAAGCTTATGACTCTCGCTCTGGCCGCGGGCATGCTGTTCGGCGCCGCCACCGGCGCCAGCGCCATTGATTTCAAGGCCAAGGGCCAGTGGCTGTTCGGCTTTGCCGCCGCCAACACCAGCCTGACCTCCAAGGAAAACAACGCCCGGAGCGACAAGGAAGACGACTTCTCCGCCGTGCAGCGTATCCGCATGCAGTTGGATGCCGTGGCTTCCGAATCCCTGTCCGGTACGCTGTATTTTGAAATCGGCAACCAGTTCTGGGGTGACAACACCCACGGTGCTGGTGGCGGCGCCCTGGGCGCTGACGGCTCCAATGCCATCAAGATCAAGCGCGCCTACTTGGATTGGCTTGTGCCCAACACCGACCTGAAGTTCCGCATGGGTCTTCAGGGCGTGACCCTGCCCAACAAGGCCGGCGGCTCCGCGGTGATGGATACCGACGTGGCCGGCGTGACCGCCTCCTACACCTTCAACGAAAACGTTGCCCTGACCGCTCTGTGGGCCCGTCCCTTCAACGACAACTACTCCCAGGTGAATGACCCCTTCACGGGCAATCGTGTTCAGAGCAAGTACAACTACGACAACTTCCTGGACAACATGGATCTGTTCGCCCTCATGCTCGATCTGAAGTTTGACGGCGTGCAGGTCACCCCGTGGGTCATGTACGGCATGGCTGGCCGCAACTCCTGGGATGCGGTCGATGGCGGTCTCTGGAACGATGGTAGCCCGGACAAGACCCTGAACGTGTACCCCACCATGAGCCCGCTGGATCCCACCGGTCTCAATCGTGACAGCAACTTCAATCGCGGCAGCTATGTGTATGGCTCCATGTTCTGGGCTGGCCTGCCTGTGGCCATCACCCTGTGGGATCCGCTGAATATCGAATTCGACATCAACTACGGCTATGTGGAAAGCCAGGGCCGTTATGATGCCGTCAAGAAGTACACCGCCGGCTGGGGCCGCACCGTGCGTGGCAACACCGAGCGTCAGGGCTGGCTGGCCAAGGCCCTGGTGGAATACAAGATGGATTGGGGTGTGCCCGGCATCTTCGGCTGGTATGCCTCCGGTGACGACGGCAGCATCAAGAACGGTTCCGAACGTATGCCCTCCGTCGCTCCCATGGGCAACTTCACCTCCTTCATGGGTGACGGCAACCTGGGCTGGTGGCTCAACGACTACAACACCAGCTATGCCGGCACCTGGGGCATCGGCCTCCAGATCCGCGACATGAGCTTCATGGAAGACCTGAAGCACACCTTCCGCGTGGCTTACTGGGGCGGCACCAACAGCCCGTCCATGGTCAAGTACATGGATAGCGCCTACGCTTGGAACTACGGCGCTGGCATCGAAGGTCCTTACCTGACCACCAACGACGGTCTGCTGGAATTCAACCTGGTGAACACCTACCAGATCTACGAAAACCTGCAGCTCAACCTCGAACTGGGCTACGTGGTCAACATGATCGACCGCGACACTTGGAAGCACTCCGGCTTCAACTATGCTGGCGGCTACGGCAGCCAGTACTCCAAGCAGGATATGTGGAAGGCCCAGCTGGTCTTCGCCTACTCCTTCTAAGAGCGCATCTGCCTAGTGTCTGGGCAGTCCGGGGAGGGTCCTTGCGACCCTCCCCTTTGCGTATTTTCACGCGGTTGCCGACCGGCGCGATTCACGTTCCCGCCAATGGCGGAGAGCCCGGCTTGCGGCTTGACCAACGGCGGCAAACAGTCTAAGAACGAAAGTTCCGTGACTGCCGCCCGCTCCGCTTTGACAGCGGCGTCGTGTACCTTCTCCCTCTGTCAGAGGTGGCCATGTTCGAGAGCCTTTCCGACCGTCTTTCTTCCGCTTTTCGCAACCTGCGGGGGCAATCGCGCCTGACCGAAGAAAACATCCAGGCGGGCCTGCGCGAGGTCCGGCTCGCCCTGCTGGAAGCGGACGTCAATTTCAAGGTCGTCAAGGACTTTGTGGAAAGCGTGCGCGCCAAATGTCTCGGTCAGGAAGTTCTCAAGGGCGTGAGTCCGGCGCAGCAGGTCGTCAAGGTGGTTCATGACGAGCTCGTGAACCTGCTGGGCGGCGAAACGGCCCAGCTCGATCTTCAGGGCCGGGAACCCGCGGTCATCATGCTGGTGGGCCTGCAAGGCTCGGGCAAGACGACCTCGGCGGGCAAGCTGGCCAACCTGCTGCGCAAGCGGAAAATGCGGCCTTACCTCGTTCCGGCCGACGTGTACCGCCCCGCGGCCATCGACCAGCTTACCGTGCTGGCCCGTCAGCTTGACATGCCATGCTATCCTTCCACCGTGGACATGAATCCCGTGGACATCGCCCGGGCGGCGCTGGAAGAGGCACGGGCGCGGCAGGCGTCGGTCGTCCTGCTGGATACGGCGGGCCGTCTGCATGTGGACGAGCCCCTCATGGCGGAGCTGGGCGCCATCAAGGCCGCCGTGCAGCCGCGGGAGATCCTTTTCGTGGCCGACGCCATGACCGGTCAGGATGCGGTCACCGTGGCCGAGGCCTTCAATGAGCGGCTCGGCATCACCGGCGTGGTGCTCACCAAGATGGACGGCGATGCCCGTGGCGGCGCGGCCCTTTCCATCAAGTCCGTCACCGGCGCGCCCGTGAAATTCGTCGGTATGGGCGAAAAGCTGTCGGAGATGGAAGTTTTCCACCCCGATCGCATCGCCGGGCGTATCCTCGGCATGGGCGACGTGCTGACGCTCGTCGAGCGCGCTCAGGAAACCATCAACGCCGAAGAAGCCGAGGCCCTTGCCCAGAAGATGCGCAAGGCCAGCTTTGACCTTGAAGATTTCCGTACCCAGATGCGGCGGATGAAAAAGCTCGGCTCACTGGACAGCATCCTCAAGCTGATCCCCGGCCTGGGCGGGCTGCGCGAAAAGCTGGCGGAAATGAACGGGGCCGTTCCTGAAAAGGAGATGGCCCGCACGGAAGCCATCATCAATTCCATGACCATGGCCGAACGCCGTAACCCCGATATCCTCAACGGCAGCCGCCGCGCGCGTATTGCCAAAGGGGCCGGGGTAAGCGTACAGCAGGTCAACCAGCTCGTGCGGCAGTTCGAGCAGATGCGCCAGATGATGAAAGGCATGCTGGGCGGCGGCAAACCCAAGGGGCCTGCCATGCCCAAATTGCCGCGCGGCATGCGCCTGCCCGCCGGCATGGGGGGCATGGCGCAGGGCATGGGCATGCCCGGCATGGCGCCCGGCGTCGGCATGCCCGGCATGCCGGGGATGGGGCTGCCGCCCATGCCCGGCGGCGGGGCCGGCAAGAGCGCTGCCGCCAAAAAGCGCAAGAAGCGCGAGCGCCCGGCCAGGCGCAAGAAAAAATGACAGACGCCCGTCTGTTTCGGTATTGTCCGGCGGGAGCGGCCCGGCTTGCTCTTTTGCCCACCTCACGTTACAAGAAAATTATCATAACCAAGGGAGTTTGACTCATGGCCGTTAAGCTGAAATTGACCCGCATGGGCAGCAAGAAGCATCCGTTCTACCGCGTGGTGGCCGCCAACGACGAGACCCGTCGTGACGGTCGTCCGCTGGATTTTCTGGGCTACTACAACCCCATGACCTCGCCCGCCGAAGTGAAATTCGACGTCGAAAAGGTCAGGGAATGGCTCGGGCGCGGTGCGGAACCTACCGACACCGTGCGTGCGCTCATCAAGAAGCACATGGGGTAATTCCGTGCCTTCTTCCGGCGCGGGGGAGGTTCGTATGAAGGAACTTATTCTCTACATCGCCAAATCGCTGGTGGATAAGCCCGACGAGGTCCACGTCAGCGAAATTGACGGCGAACAGACCACAGTGCTGGAACTCAAGGTCGCCAAGGAAGATATCGGCAAGGTCATCGGCAAGCAGGGACGCACGGCCCGGGCCATGCGTACCCTGCTCAGCGCCGCTTCGACCAAGTGCGGCAAGCGTACCGTGCTGGAGATTCTGGAGTAACCGGCTCATGCCGCAATGGATCCACCTGGGTACACTGCTGCGCCCGCATGGCATCAAAGGGGAGATCTGCATGGAATGGTATGCGGACTCCCCGGCCTTGTTTGACGCCCCGCTGCGCCTGCAAGTGGGGCAACGCCCCCCCTGTCCCGTGCGTATCGTCAGCCACCGGCAGCACAAGGGCCGTCCACTCGTGCAGCTGGAGGGCATTGCCGACCGGACCGCCGCCGAGGCCCTGCGCGGCGCGCGCCTGCTCATCCATCACGACGATCTGCCTGAGCCTGACGAAGACGAGATCTATGTGGAAGATCTGCTGGGCTGCGCTGTCCTCCTTGCGGACGGCAGCCGTCTGGGGCGGCTCGACCATGTGGAATATCCCGCGCCGGACAAGGAGATCTGGAGCATCCGCACTGACGACGGCAAGGAGGTTCTCTTTCCCGCCGAAGCCTGCTTCATCGAGGGCTTTGACCTCAGCGACCCGGATGCGCCCACAGTGACCATCGCCCCGCCCCCCGGCCTGCTCGACATCTATCTGCACGATCCCGCCTGAAACGCCCCGTCCCTGCGGGGCGTCACCGTCAGAACCGGGGAAGGAGCCGTTGATGTGCTCCTCTTGCCGTTCCGCCTTCCTTGCAGATCCGCCTTTACCCAGCAACGCGACGCCTGTCGCCTCCGCCACCCCTCATGCCTGTTCCCCGGCCGCCCGGAAAACGGAATGCCCTGCGGAGCAAGCGTGCCGGCAAAACAGCATACGGCATGCCAGACCGTGCGGTCGCCGTGCGCGGACTTCTCATCCTGCCAAAGCATGCCGCCCCCCTTGCGCGGAAAATTGCCGGGCCCTGTGGACGCTATTGGTTGCCTGCTGGGGACAACGGGCTTTCATCCCCCGCCAGAAAACGTACTGCCTCCTGAGCAGGGCATCCTTCGGCGCAACGCTTCCGCTGATACGGACCCGGCAAAAATTTCACATACCGACGCGGTGTGGTGTGCGCTCCGTCTCCCGGTGCGGGAAAAAGACGGATGCGCCACAATGAAAAGCGCGGCAGGGTCGCGGCCGGGGCTTTTCTCGGGTACAACTGCATGCTAGGGTCAATAAAAAGAGGATGCCGCCATGCCCGAGCTGCCCGAAGTGGAAACCGTTGTCCGTACCTTGCGGCCGCAGGTGCTCAATGCCCGCATCATGGGAGTGGAGCTGCTGCGTCCATCCATCGTCCTGCCGGAGAGCCTGCCGCTGGATTCGCTGTGCGGCTGCCGCATCAGTGCCGTGGACCGGCGGGGAAAACTCGTCCTGCTGCGTATGCTGGCCGAAGGCAGCCGGGAAGGAGAGGGGCGGAAGCCGGACTATCTTGTGGTGCATCTGCGCATGACCGGGCGGCTCATGCCGCATCCGGCCGACACGCCGCCGCATGCGCACACGCGCTGCCTGTTTCATCTGGAGGGGCCGCGGGGAGCATCCGTGCTGTTCTTTGATGACGTGCGGGCCTTTGGCGTGCTTTTTGCGGCCACGGAGGCCCTGCTGGAAGGCTGGACCTTCTGGCGGGAGCTGGGGCCCGAACCGCTGGCCGTGCCGCCGGATGCGCTGGCGCGGCAACTGGCTCCCCGTTTCGCCGGGCGGCGCGGGGCCGTGAAGTCCCTGCTGCTGGATCAGAGCGTGCTGGCAGGCATCGGCAACATTTATGCGGATGAAGCCCTGTTCCGGGCCGGCATCGACCCGCGCCGGGCGGCAAATACACTGGATGCACCGGCGCTGCTGCGGCTTTGTCGGGCATTACAGGAAGTGCTGCGCCTGTCCATCGCCCAGTGCGGCAGCTCCATCCGCGATTACCGGGACGCCAACGGCAACGTGGGCGCGTTCCAGAACAGTTTTGCCGTGTATGGCCGTGGGGATGAGCCCTGCCGGATCTGCGGCAGGCCGCTGGAAAAGGCGCGCATCGCCGGACGGGCCACGGTGTTTTGTCCGCACTGCCAGCAGTAGGGCATTTCACCTTTTTCAAAAGTGAAACGCTTTAGAGCGGATCCGCAGGGGAATCGTGTCCGCTCTCCCTGCTGATGCTGCCCTCACACTACGGAAAAAGCGTGGTTTTTCCGTGTGTTCGGTTGCGGGTGGTCGCTCTCGCGACGACCAGAGCAATTCCACATCTTCAATGGGGGATTGCGCTAATCACGGGCACGGACGGCCCGTCGTCCGTGTCGTCCGCGCAGGGCCTGCCAGCCTTCCCAGACCAGCACCAGGGAGAGCAGGAGCAGCAGGACGGCGATGGCGACTTGCATGCCGGCCACAAAACCGCCCGTGCCGGCCAGCAGCCTGCCGCCCTGTTCCCGGATGGTCAGCAGCAGCGAGGTCAGCGTCACCAGCAGCATGAAGGTCATGGGCAGGAGGAACATGCCGTTGCGCCGGGCGAGGTCCTGCAGCCAGCAGGCCACGGCCAGCAGGGCCAGCGCGGCCAGCAGCTGATTGGCCGCACCGAAAAGGGGCCAGATCTTGGCGTAGCCGCCGAAGCCGAGGCTCATGCCCAGCACCACGGTGATAAGCGTGGCCACATATTTGTTGGTGAGCACGGCGCGCCAGCCGCGTACGTCCTTGCTGCTCTGTCCCGGAGCGAGCCAGAGTTCCTGGAACATGTAGCGCCCCAGCCGGGTGGCCGTATCCAGCGAGGTCATGCAGAAGGTGGACACCGCAAGGATGATCAGACCGTAGGTGGTGCGCCGGGCTTCGGCGCTGTCCAGTCCGACGCTGTCCAGCATCTGCGAAAGACCGTCGGCCAGCACCTGGGTAGGCGTCTGGCTGGTGAAGCTGTTGCCGTTCTGGGTGAAGATGTAGCCCACGGCGATGAGCGAGGCGATGCCCAGCGCGCTTTCGATGAGCATGGAGCCGAAACCCACCGGCAGGGCGTCGCGTTCGTTGTCCAGCTGTTTGGAGGTCGTGCCGGAGGCCACCAGCGAGTGGAAGCCGGAGATGGCGCCGCAGGCCACGGTCACGAAGAGCGCGGGAAAGAGGTATTGCCCGTTGACCACAAAGCCCGTGAAGGCGGGGAGTTCGATGACCGGGCTGGCGGCCACGATGCCGACGACGGCCGCCAGCATCATGGCGTAGAGCAGGAAGGAGCAGAGATAGTCCCGCGGCTGGAGCAGTATCCAGACCGGCGCCACCGAGGCCAGCAGGATGTAGATGCCGATGAGGATCATCCAGTCGTCGTAGCGCAGGTAGAGGGGGAAGCGCAGGCCAAGGGCGATGACGGCCACGATGCCGATGATGCCCAGCGCGGTGGCCCGGCCCAGCGGCATTTCCCAGCGGTAGACCAGCAGGCCGAAGAGCACGGCCAGCACCATGAAGAGCAGGGAGATGGTCGCCGTGGCGCCGTTGACCTCGTTGTGGACGATGACGCCCCTGCTGTCCGGGGTGAAGCCGTTGAAGGTCCCGGCCACGATGGAAGCAAAGGCCCCCACCACGAGGATGAGCGTCAGAAAGGAGAAGATGACGAACAGACGCTTGGCGCGCAGGCCGATGCTGCCGGCGATGACCTCGCCGATGGAGCGGCCCTTGTTGCGCAGCGAGGCGAAGAGCGCGCCGAAATCATGCACCGCGCCGAAGAAGATGCCGCCGATGACCACCCAGAGGAAGCAGGGCAGCCAGCCGAAGATCGCCGCCTGGATGGGGCCGTTGATAGGCCCGGCCCCGGCGATGGAGGAAAAATGGTGGCCCAGCACCACCGGCGCTTTGGACGGCACATAGTCGATGCCGTCGCGCAGCTCGTGGGCCGGCGTGCGCCGGGAGGGGTCGATGCCCCAGACCCGTGCCAGCCATTTCCCGTACAGGAAATAGCCGGCCGCCAGCAGGGCAAGGCCGCCGATGAGCAGGTAGAGTGCGTTCACTGTGGATACTCCGCCAAGTGAAAAAGAGGTTGCAGGGCCTTTTGTACCAGGGCAAGCAGGGGGCCGCGGGCGGCCGCATTGCCGGCATGCAGCGCCGACGCGCCGGCCGGCTGCGGGGGCGGCAGGCACACCGCGAGCGCCCGCAGTCGCATCCAGCCGCGCAGCCCCCACCAGAAACTTTTGCTGTAGCGGGTGCGTCGAACGGCGTCGGCGGCCTCGGCATCCAGCTCGTCGCACAGGACAAGGGCGCTCACATAGGAGACCATATGTTCATCATGCGGGCGGATGCGCTCCCTGCCCCGCGCCAGCGCGTCCTGAAGGATGGCCTGCCACTGCGGGACGTCCAGCCTCGCCGTCCTGTAGACAAAGAGATGTTCGTGGCTTTCCGCCGCCCAGAGGGTGACCTTTCGGGAGAGAAGGTAGCCCTCGCCGCGCTGATGGAAGGCGGCGCTGGCGCACAGGGGGCCGTCTCCGTTCTCCCGGCGGACGTCAAAACCGGCCCGCTCGCAGGTCAGCAGCAGGGCGGGAAGAGGGTCGCCGCCGGGCCGGCTGGCCGGGGGCGGCGGCAGCCGCGCCGGGGAAAGGTCCACCGTTAGATCCCCCCGAATCGCGGGAGCTCCGTCAGGGGCGGCAGATCGTTCAGGGCCAGACAGCGGATGCCCATGTTTTGCATATCGTGTATGTTGGCCTGCGCCACCTCGGGCGTCTGGGCCGAACAGGCGTCGGTCACCACGATGACGTCGTAATCCAGACTCATGCCGTCCACGGCCGTGCCGCGCACGCAGTTGGGATACTGGGTCCCGGCGACAAGCAGGGTATCCACGCCCAGCCGGCGCAGCAGCATGTCCAGCTCCGTCTGGAAAAAGGCGCTGAAACGGCGCTTGTGGACGATGTATTCTCCTTCTTCCGGCGTCAGGGCCGCCACGATCCGCGCGCCTTCCGTACCGGGCACGCAGACGCCGGGCCCGTCGCGAAAAAGATCCTGCCGTGATTTTTCCACATCGCTGCCGTCGCGGTTGTGCTGGCGGATGATGTGGATGACGGGCAGGCCCTGCGCCCGGGCCTGGAGCAGCAGGCGGCGGATGACGGGCACGCTGGGGGCCGCGCCGCCTACGCACAGGGGCGCGCCGGGCAGGACGAAGTCGTTTTGCATGTCGATGATGAGCAGAGCGGCGTTCATGGAAGCTCCCGGATTCGGAAAGAGTGGATGATTCAGGATATACCCAAGCCGGTCAAAGGACAAGCGGGGCCGGCATGAGCATTTTCCGCTCACGCTCGGCCGGGCGGCGCTGTGCCGCCGTCTCGCAGTTTGCCTTTTTCAAAGGGAAAATGCTCTCGGTCATGTTAACACTAGCTTTACAAAAAATTTCAATAGATAAAACGAATAAACCGTACACGCTCCGCTTGCCTTTGGGGGGCGTCGCGTTCCCCGTATCTTCCTTTGGTAAAAGCGCGCTGGGGAAGGGATGAGGGGCTTGGGGGCAGGGGAAGAGTGTTGACAGAGGCCCTAGCGGACAGGCCAGCGGACGGTGAGCTGCCCGTCCTCATCGGTGCGGCGCAGGGGGATGTCGTGCCGGGCGAGCCACTGCCGGAGCTGGCGCGAGGGGTAGCGGAAGCGGTTCATGAAGCCGCAGCTGACCAGCACCTCGCGCGGCCGCACCGCTGCATAAAAGGCGGGCAGGAAGCTCCCGGCGGAGCCGTGATGCGGCGCCACGAGCACTTCGGCCCGCAGGTCCTGTCCGCTGGCCAGCAGCTCGCGCAGGGTGGCCTTCTCCGCATCGCCGGGCAGCAGGAGGAGGCCGTGCCCGTGCCGGGAAAGGCGCAGCACCAGGGAGGCGTCATTGCCCGTCCAGCGCTGCTCATCGGTGCGGGGCGGATGCAGCACCTCCAGCACCAGCCCTTCGGCGGGATCGCCCAGCGGCAGGCGGTCGCCCCGGGCGAGCGGCTGGGCGGCAAACTGCCGGCGCAGGTCGTTCCAGAGCTCCGCCTGTCCGCCCCTGGCGGGACGACCGTTGTCGTAGAAGTTCTCCACCCGGAAGTGACGCAGGATGTAGGGCAGGCCGCCCATGTGGTCAAGATCGGGATGCGAACTGATGACCGCATGCAGGCGGGGAAGGGACGTATACAGCAGGACGGGGGCCACAAGCTGCCTGCCGGCATCGAAATGCTTGGAAAAGGAGCCCGCGCCGTCGATGAGCAGGCGCAGGGGCGTTCGTCCGGGGCCGTCGCCGGGCACGCGCAGCACAAGGGCCTGGGCCTGCCCCACATCCAGCATGTCCAGACGGATCTCCGGGAAAAGCCGCGCGGACAGCGGCGGCAGCAGCAGACTGCCCCCCAGCAGGAGCAGTCCGGCCGCCAGCGGGCGTCCTGTGCCGTGCAGGCGGAGGCGGCCCTCCGAGCGGGAAAGGATGCGGGCCAGCGCCGCCATGCAGAGCAGGACGCCCGGTATGGCCGCCCAGTGCGGGCGGGGCAGGGGCGGCGTGACCAGCATGCCCTGGGCGGTCAGCATATGCAGCCCGTCCATCAGCCACTGGGGCGGCAGGGCGGCCAGACTGAGCAGCGCGTGCGCCGCATCGGTCAGGCCGCACAGGGAGAGCGCAAGGCCGCAGGCCGCGGCGGGCAGGACGAAACAGCCCAGTACCGGCAGCCAGGGCAGGTTGAGGAAAAACCAGTGTCCGGCATTGCCGAACAACAACACATTGAGCGGCAACAGGACGAGCTGGATGGCAAGGGAGAGGAAGAGCAGTTGCGCCGCCCGGTGGCGCAGGCGGCGGACAAGGGCGCGGCAGCGGGCAAAGCGGGAGAGGGAAGGCGGCGCGTCGTCCGTCTCGTGCGGGGCGGGCAGCAGACGCCGCATGACCGGCAGGGCCAGACCGATGGCCAGCAGGCAGAGGGCGGAGAGTTGCAGGCCCGTGTCGAAGACGGCTGTGGGGGAGACGAGGCAGATGCCCGTCAGGGCCGCCGCCAGACAGTCCAGCGTGGTGTGCGGCAGATAGGGGGCCAGCCGGGCGAAGGGGCCCGCCTTGCGGCCGGTGAGGAAGAACAGGCTCAGGGTCAGGCAAAAGAGCATGCAGGCCGCCCGCACAAGGGAGGCCGGCGCATTGCCCAGCCAGAGATAGAGCAGAGCGGGCGGGCAGGCGGCCAGCAGGCTCAGGCTGGGCCGGGGACGCAGCAGGTAGAGGGATGGCTGGAGGCGGGCCGCCGCCAGCACCAGCCCGAGGCCCAGCAGGCCGGCCAGCGCCAGATGCTGCCCGGACAGGGCCAGACTGTGCAGCAGGCTGGCAGCGGCAAGCTCGTCGAGCGTATCGCGGGTAAGGAACTGCCGATCCCCGAAGAGCAGGGCCGTCAGGGCAGCCTGCCCCTGATGGGCGGTCAGCCAGCCGGTCCGTTCTTCCGCCGGGGCCGAACGGAGGGAGGGCGGCAGCAGGGCCAGCGAAAAACTGTCCAGCGCCGCCTGTCGCCAGCGTCCCGGGCGGGAGCCCGCGCCGTCGAACACGGCGGCGGCCCGGTCTCCCCGGCTCCACAGCCGCCAGTGCACGCCCTGGGCGCGCCACCAGAGGCTCCAGTCCTGCATGCCTTCGTTCCGCTGTCCATGTACGGGGCGCAGCGGGGCACGCAGGCAGGCCGTCTGGCCGGCGAGCGGGCGCTGTACGGGCTCGTCCCAGGTCCAGGCCACGAGGCCGGGCAGAGGAGAGGCCCCGGGGGAGCCTTCCGGGCGCACGCCCTCGAGGAGGATACGCAGGCGGTCGTCCGGCAGGCCGCTCACGCTTCGGATGCGGCCGCACAGCCGGGGGCGTTCCCGGGCCGGAGCGTCGGCAAGAGCGGCCGTGTGCCATGCGGGGGCGGGCGACGGCGTCAGAAGCAGGCGGGCGGGCAGGCAGCCGGCGGCGAAGAGCAGGAGGGCGAGCAGCGCACGGGCCGGATGCCGCCACGGGGCAAGCCGCGCATCAAGGAGAAGGAGGACGGCGAGCAGGAAAAGGCAGGGCGGGAACCAGGCCCCGCCCAGCAGCCCCAGCAGCCAGCAGAGCGCGTACATCTGCCGCACGGGGGGCGCCGGCAGCGGCGGGCGGCGCATGGCGGTCAGGCAAGTTCGCGGGCGGCGTCCCGCTCTTCGGCGCGGCGCTTGAGGCTTTCGCGGTGATCAAAGAGTTTCTTGCCGCGGCCAAGGGCGATCTCCATCTTGACCTTGCCATGCTTGAAATAGAGGCTCACCGGCACGACCGTCAGGCCCTTTTGTTCCACACGGGCGGCATACTGTCGGATCTCGGCGGCATGCATGAGCAGGCGGCGCGGCCGGTCCGGGTCCTGCGTCACATAGCCCGCATTGGCGTAGGGGGCGATATGCAGGGAGAGCACGAAGGCCTCGCCGTTGCGAAAGTCCACATAGCTGTCCAGAAAGTTCACGCGCCCGGCGCGCAGGCTCTTGACCTCCGGCCCGGTGAGGCTGAGGCCCACTTCCAGGAAGTCGGAGAGTTCGTACAGATGGCGCGCCTTCTTGTTGACGGCGATGGAGGCGGGGGAGGTCTTCTTGCTCATGGGCGGCTCTCGGCAAGGATGCTGGTGGTATGAAAGGAGAGTTCCGGGCCGAGAACGGCCTGAAGGCGTTCGCGCAGGATGCGCTGTGAGACGGAGACGTCCGTGCTCATAAGGACGCTGTGCGCCAGTTCGTCGCAGAAGCGGGCGTCCAGGCGGCGGATCATGTGCTTCATGCCGGAGATGAAGCGCGGCGACGCGGAGACCGAATCCACCCCCATGCCCAGCAGGATGGCCAGCCCGTAGGGGTCGGCCGCCAGCTCGCCGCAGACGGACACGCCGATGCCCTCGCGGTGGGCGGCGTCGATGACGCGCTTGAGGGAGCGGACCACGGCCGGATGCAGGGCCTCGGCCAGATGGGCCACATGGGCGTTGTTGCGGTCGATGGCGATGAGATAGTGGATGAGGTCGTTGGTGCCGATGCTGAAGAAATCGCATTCGCGGGCCAGCGTGTCCGCGATGAGCACGGCGGAGGGCGTTTCCACCATGATGCCCAGCGGCAGCCTGTCCGCGTGGGGCAGGCCCTCGGCCTGCAATTGCTGATGCAGCTCCTGCATGATGCGGCGCACGGCCAGGATCTCTTCCCGGCCGGAGATCATGGGCAGCATGATGGCGATGTTGCCCGTTACCCCCGCCCGCATGAGCGCCCGCAGCTGGGTACGGAAGATGCCCTGATGGCGCAGACAGAAACGGATGCCGCGCAGCCCCAGGGCGGGATTGGGCTCGCGCAGGGCCTCCTGGGCGGGCAGCATCTTGTCCGCGCCGCAATCCAGCGTGCGGAAGACCACCCGCTCAGGGGCGATCTTGCGGGCCACGCCCAGATATTCCGCGAAGAGGGCCTCCTCGTCGGGCAACTCCTCGCGCAGGAAGGAGAATTCGGTACGGTAGAGGCCGACGCCGTCCGCGCCGGTGGCCGCCAGATCGTCCACCTCTTCGGGGCGCTCCAGGTTGGCCTGTACGGCGGTCCGCACGCCATCGGTCATCTCGGCGGGCCAGCGGGCCTCCTTGCGGGTGCGTTCCTCCCAGGCGCGGTATTCGGCGCGGCGGCTTTCGTACTGCTTGATGTCCTTCTCGTCGGGATCGAGCAGAATGCAGCCCTTGAGGCCGTCCACGATGACGCGGTCGCCGTGCAGGGCCGTATTGAGCAGCCCGGTCACGCCCACCAGGGCCGGGATGTGCAGCCCGCGCGAGAGGATGGCCGTGTGGGAGGTGGGCCCGCCCTCGGCCGTGACCACGGCCTGTATGCCCTTGAAGTCCATCTCCATGACGTCGGCGGGCGAGAGGTCCTCGGCGGCCAGAATGGCGGCCTCCATCTCCTCGGTCTCCGTGCCGGCAAGGCAGGCCCGCAGACGCAGCCCCACGGCCCGGATGTCCTGGGCGCGGTCGCGCAGATAGGGGTTGTCCATGCGGCGGAAGATGTCGCACAGCTCTTCCACCGTGTTTTCCAGCGCCCAGGAGGCGCAGATCAGGTCTTTTTCGATGGCCTTGCCCGCCTTGTCCAGCAGCTTGGGGTCGCGGGCCAGCTCGATCTGGGCGGCAATGACCTCCCGGTATTCGGCCATGTCGTCCGGGACCTTGTCCCTGGCTTCGCGCAGGGCCTCGCGCACGCTGGAGGCCGCATCGCGCAGCATGGACTGTTCCTTGGCGATCTCGCGCGGGCTGATGCGGCGGCGTTCGATAAGACGGGTATTGTGCTTGAAGCGCAATTCGCCGATGGCGATGCCGGGAGAGACCGGCGTTCCGAAAAGAAGAGCACGCGGCATGATCAGTCTCGCAGGCTGTCGAGGCAGGTGGCCAGGGCTTCCAGCGCCTGCCGGGCGTCGCTCCCGCTGGCCAGCAGGGTGATGCGGGATTCTTCCGGCAGCGCCAGGGAAAGGATGTCCAGCATGCTCTTGGCATCGGCGCTGGCGTCGTCGCTGCGCAGGGAGATGTCGGCCGTGAAGCGTTGCGCCTCCTGCGCCAGCCGGGCCGCCGGCCGGGCGTGCAGCCCTCCCCGCAGACGCAGGGTCAGGGGAAGGGCAAGACCTTCCGGGGTTTCCTCGATGCTCATGCTCATGGTGTCGTCACCGTCCTGTGGCGTCCCCCCCGGCAGGGGGGCAGCCATATCTTATACGCCCAAAAGGCGTTCGTCCATGAAAATCAGCGTGCACAGCAACGCCAGCCAGAGGATAATGCGCGGCAGCCGCCAGCGTCCCACGACCCAGGAGGCCGCCAGGACGGCCGCCACGCTCAGGATGCCGAAATCCCACGGCGAGAGCGGCGCCTCCCGCGGCGCGAGCTGCCAGAGGATCAGGGTGATGAGCCCCGCGTTACAGAACTTGATGCGCCCCGCCCAGTTGATGAGATCAAGCCGCTTGAGCCCGGCAAGGCCCGCAATGCCGTATTTGAGCGCATAAAAGAAGGAGCAGCAGCGGAAGGCCAGCAGGGCCAGGAAGAGCAGACCGGTGACCAGCAGGGCCGGCGTGATGCAATCCCCCACCAGCAGGGCCACGCAGAGCAGCGCCCAGCAGGGCAGGAGCGCGCCTTCAAAAAAACCGTCGCCGATGGCCGACAGGGTGCTGCCCAGGGTCTGCCGCACCACGGGGACCGTGGAGCCGGGCAGGGAACCGGCCGCGATGAGACTTTCCAGCGAAAGCACCGTCCCCACATAAAAGGGCAGCATATAGGGATGGGTGTTGCTGTGCACCAGATACCGCGACATGGCCTCGGCGCGCCTGTCCTGATCGGGGTAGAGGTGGCGCAGGGCGGGTTCCAGCACATAGAGCTGTCCCATGAGCTGCATGCCACGGGCCGTGACGCCGGCATTGACGAGCAGCGTCCGGGCAAGACAGGCAAGGGCGGTACGTCTGGGCAGCATAGGGTCTCCGGCGGCGGGCAGCGGCATCCGCGCGGGGCCGGCGCGCCATGACCGGCCGCCGGCAAGGCTTTGTGCCGTCAGGAGCGGTCAGCTTCCCCGGCGGCATCGTCCGTCAGCAGAGCATAGAGTTCCTTGACGCTCCAGCCCGTCAGCAGAGCATGAGCCTGCCGGGCCAGTTCCTTCGGCCGGACGCCATGCCCGGCCGAGGCCGTCAGACGGCGCAGGCAGGCGCGGGCTTCCGCCGGGTCGGCGCGCAGCGCGTCTTCCGGCGGGCCGAGGATGACCGTCACCTCGCCCAGCAGATCCGGCGAGAGCTCCGCGTGGTTTTCCAGCCGAAAGAGTATAAATTCCTCGTGCGTCTTGGTCAATTCCCGGCAGATGGCCGCCTCGCGCGGGCCCAGCAGACCGGCCGCCACGGCGAGGCTGGCCCGCAGCCTGTCCTTGCGTTCGAAGAAGACCAGCGAGCCCGGGGTGCGGGCAAAGGCGACGAGCGTCTGCCGGCGTCCCGCATCGTCACGCGGCAGGAAGCCCAGGAAGGTGCAGGGCAGAGGCGGCAGTCCGGCAGCGCTCAGAGCCGCCACGGGCGCGGACGGCCCGGGCACGGGCGTAACGGCGATGCCCTCCGCCCGGCAGGCCCGCACCAGCCGGTAGCCGGGATCGGCCATCAGCGGCGTGCCGGCGTCGGAGACCAGCGCCAGTTCCGCGCCCTCGCGCAGGCGGCGCAGGGCCTCTTCCTGCCGGGCCTGTTCGTTGCGATCATGGAAGCTGACCAGCCGCCGTGCCGTCAGGCCGCACTGGCTGAACAGCAGGCCCGTACGTCGCGTATCTTCGCAGAGCACGGCCTCCGCGCGCTGCACGACGTCGCGCGCACGCGGGGAAAAGTCACCAGGGTTGCCAAGGGGTGTGGCCACGATCCACAGCCGTCCCGGCGTCGTCGAGGGCAAAGGCATGGGGGATATGCTCCAGATGCAGAGAGTTCGGCCCGCGGGCCGTTACGGTCACGACGTCAAAGCGGCAGGGCCGTGACCAGGCCTCCTCCGCCGCAAGCCAGGCCCGCGCGGCCCGTATGAGGGTGCGGCGCTTGCGCGGCGTCATGGCTTCGTCAGGCCGGGCCAGGCCGTCGCCGCGGCGGCTCTTGACCTCCACGAAGACCAGGGTGTCGCCGTCCTGGCAGACGAGATCCAGCTCCAGCCTGCCCTGCCGCCAGTTGCGCGCCAGCACGGCAAGGCCCTTGCCCGTCAGCAGGCGGGCGGCCGCCTCCTCCCCCTGCCGTCCCAGCAGGGCGCTTGCGGCGACGGTCTCCGCTCGGGCCGAATGGGCGTCCGCCGGCGGGGCTGACGCGGCACGACGGCAAAGGCGGCGCAGCAGGGCCTTCATGGCCGGGCAGCCCCGTCCGTTCCCGTGGCGGCGCCGGCTTCCGCCGGGGACGGCGCGTCATCCGGCGCGGGCCCGCCAGCTGCCGCCGCGCGTCGGGCGGCCATGCGCGCCTCGCTGGCGTCCAGCAGCTCTTCCAGCGGCACGGCCACCCCGTCCCAGGGGGGCAGCGGTTCGCGCCCGTCAAAGGCAAATTCGTTGTCCGTGAATTCGCTGTCCGAAAATTCGTGAGAAAGACGGGGACGCGGCACGGCACGCGGTCGCCGCAGCAAACGCCCCAGACCGCCGAAGATGCCGCCGGGCCGCGGCGCGCCGGGCCTCACAGCAGGCTCCCCTGTACGGCGGCCTGACTCGTCCGTCCGTCTCCTTCCGTTCCCGGCAGGACGCCGCGAAAGGTCAGACGGTGCAGCGGGCAGGGCCCGTGCGCCCGCAGGGCCGCATAATGATCCGCCGTGCCGTAGCCCTTGTGCCGGGCGAAGCCGTAGGCGGGCCAGCGCCGGTCCAGCGCGGTCATCAGCTTGTCCCGCTGGGTCTTGGCCAGGATGGAGGCCGCCGAGATGGCCGCCTCCGTGGCGTCGCCATGCACGACAGCCCGCTGCCGGGGCAGGCCGGACGGCGTGAGGCCCTCGTGCGCCAGGGCCTGGCACAGGCGTTCCGGGGGAAGGGTCTTGTTGCCGTCGATGAGCAGCAGGGCCGGCAGGGGGGCATGTCGCCCCAGACAGGCGACAGCGCGGGACATGGCCTCGAAGGTGGCCTGCAGGATGTTGATGGCGTCGATGCGACGCGGCCAGACCATGCCCAGCCCCCAGGCCAGCGCCGCACGCCGGATGAGCGGGGCCAGCGTATCGCGCTGTCGTTCGCTGAGCGCCTTGGAGTCGTCCAGTCCCGGCAGGGAGGCTCCCTCCGGCAGGATGACGGCCGCCGCCACCACAGGCCCGGCCAGACAGCCGCGTCCGGCCTCGTCCACGCCGGCGATGCCGGACGCGGGCGGCGGATGTCCGTCCAGGCCCGGCAGCAGGGGGGCGTCTGCCGGCATGCCCGGACGCAAGGAGACGCCGGGCCGGGAGGGAGCGGGGGCAGCGTGTCGAGTCATGGGCGGGGCCTCAGGAAACGGACGGCGTTTCGTGCCTCAGCGGGGGGATGCGGTCGGGCCCGCATCAGCGGAGAGTACGCAAACACAACGACCTTACCCGGGCTCCCATGACGGAAGTCCAGGTAAGGTGGAAATGCCGGCATTCCCCGGATCGGGAAACGTCCGTGATCAGAAGCGGCCGCGGGGCTTGATGCGGGCCGCCTTGCCCTTGAGGGCGCGCAGGTAGTACAGGCGGCTGCGGCGTACACGACCCTGCGTGACCACTTCCACATGGTCGACGAAGGGGGAATGCAGAGGGAAGATGCGTTCCACGCCCACGCCGTCGGACACTTTGCGCACCGTGAAGGTCGCGCCGGTGGTGCCGCGCTGCAGACGGATCACATTGCCCTGGAACACCTGGATGCGTTCCTTTTCGCCTTCGACGATGCGCAGATGCACCTTGACCGTGTCGCCGGAGCGAAACGCGGGCATATCCATGCGCATATTTTCCATTTCGATCTTCTTGATGATATCCATGCCTCTACTCCTTAGATATCCGCAGCCGCGCCGGCCGCCGGTAAAAACTGAGGGCTAATCGTAGTCGCCCAGAATCCTGTCGGCCAGTATGGCGGCCGCGCTTCGCACCGAAAGGTGATTGTCGCTCAAAAAACGCACGGGGCGCACCATGCCGTCGCTGCGGGCCAGCACTTCCGGGGCCAGCCCGCGTGCCGTCCCCAGGCAGAGTATGACCGGGCCGCGTCGGCATGCCTCCCGCACCTGACGCGGCGTCAGCAGGGGGACGCGGCTTTTCTTGTCCGGCCAGGCTGCCGAGCTCGTCAGCAGCAGGGGGCGTACGCCGCATTCCTCTTCCCGTTGTCGCAGCGCCTCGTCCAGTGAGGCGGCTGGCCGCACCATGTCCAGGGCGCGCGCCCTGTCGCTATGGCATTTGCGCCCCTGTTCGTCCGTCCAGTGGCGCAGGATGGCCCGCAGCAGCTCCAGCTGATCCTCCAGCGGGGTAACCGCAAAGAAGGGCCCCATTGCATAGCTGCGCGAAATCCGGGCTATATCGTGAATGTCCAGATTTGTCAAAGAAGAAGTGCCGGAATTTTTTGCATCCAGCATGACCGGATGATGCAGCAGGCAGAAGGAGAGGTTGCGCCCGGCCCGCTCGCGCGGCAGGCTGCTCAGAAAGGCCGCATCCTCGCGGGTCAGCGGCGCTTCCGCCAGCAGGTCGGGACGCTGGCGCAGAGTGGCCTTCAGGGCTCCCTCACGCCGCCAGCGGGCGATGCGGGCGTGGTCGCCGCTGCGCAGCACTTCCGGCACGGGCAGGCCTTCCAGCACTTCCGGGCGGGTATAGTGCGGGTACTCCAGCAGCCCGTGGGAAAAACTCTCGTCCTCGCCGGATTCCTCCCTGCCCATATAGCCGGGCATGAGACGGGCCACGGCCTCCAGCACGGCCAGCGCCGCGCATTCCCCGCCGTTGAGCACGGCCTCGCCCACGCTGACCGGCTCCAGGGGAAAGAGGTCGTTCAGGCGGGCATCCAGCCCTTCATAGCGGCCGCAGATGAGGGTGATGTCCTCCTCTCGCGCCAGCTCCCGCGCCAGCGCCTGGGTAAGGGGCCGTCCCCCCGGCGACATGAGCAGCAGACGCCCCGGCGAGGGGATGGAGCGCAGCGCGGCGGCCACGGGCTCGCCCTGCATGACCATGCCGGGCCCGCCGCCATAGGGGCGGTCGTCCACATGGCGATGTTTGTCCGTGCTGAACTGGCGCGGATCGTGTAAAGTGCAGGTCACGATTCCCGCCTCCCGGGCGCGGCCCATGAGCCCGGCCTCCAGCGGCGAGCGGAAAAATTCGGGAAAGAGCGTCACGAGATGGAAACGCGGCATGGGCGCAGAGTGCCGCAAATACGGTCCGCTGGCAAGAGGGGGCGGTCGTTCAGTGGTGCTCCCGGCCGTGCCGGGGCGGTCGCAGGCCGGCTGCCGTCAGCAGGCGAAAGGCGGGCCGCAGCGGGCGCGTGCCCGTCAGGGCGAGCCAGTGCCCCGGGACAGGCAGCGTCCGCCAGAAAAACGTCCGTTCCCGCCAGTGCAGAACGCCCCGGCGCTGCCCGTGGCGGCCGCAAGGGATGCAGGCCGGCGGGCAGTCCAGTCCCGTACCCGCGGCCTTGGCGAGGCTTTCCTTGAGCGTCCAGCAGCGCAGGGCTTCCGCGGCGGGCAGGGGAACGTCTCGTCCCCGTCCGTCAGGAGCGAAGGCCGTTTCCGCTGGCGGCGGGCTGGACAGGCTTTCGGCATCCAGCCCGAGGCGGGCGTCTCCAGCCGGCGTGACCAGCAGGGCGGCAAAGGCCGCCTGTTCGCTGTGACTGAAGCAGACGCCCCAGTCCGGCAGGCAGGCTGCGCCGTTGGCCTGATGTCTCAGGAGGGGCAGCCAGATGTCCGGCTCCGCGCCCGCGTCCGTCAGGCAGGCGGCCAGCGCCAGCCGCGACAGCCAGCGCGAGCAGGCGGCGCGTGGCTGCCGGAAGGCCGCAAGATGTGCACGCTGGGCGGACGAGAGCAGCGGGGAGAGCTCCGCCGCAAGCAGAGTCGTCAGTTTCCGGCAGGCACTGTCCGTCGCGGGCAGCGGGCAGCAGACGATATGGACGGTCACCTCCGCGTCGGGAGCGCGGGCAGGCAGGAGGGGGGCGGTGTGGACGGTCAGCCGGGGGGAGGGCCCCCCCCTCGCCTCGCGCGGGAGGGGTTCCTCTTCCCCCCAAAAAGTAAAAGATAGCGTCAGCAAGTCTTGCTCTCGTCCTGTGTCGCCAGTTTTTCGCGCAGGCGTTGCAGGGCGTTTTCGTGGGCCTGGCGGGAGGCGTCGGAAAAGCAGACGAGGCGTATCTCCTGCGGGAGGCTGTCCTCCGGGCGTTCGGCCAGGAATTCGGCGATGGTCCGCACGGCCACGGTGGCCGCCATATCGGCGGGGTAGCCGTACACGCCTGTGGAAATGGCCGGGAAGGCCACCACCCGGCAGGCGTTGTCCGCCGCCAGCAGCAGGGACGAGCGGTAGGCCGAGGCCAGAAGTTGCGGTTCGCCTTCAAAGCCGCCGTGCCAGACGGGCCCCACCGTATGGATGACGTAGCGCGCGGGCAGGCGGAAGCCGGGGGTGATGCAGGCCCCGCCGGTGGGGCAGCCGCCCAGCGGTCGGCAGGCCTCGAGCAGTTCCGGCCCGGCGGCGGCATGGATGGCTCCGTCCACGCCGCCGCCGCCCAGCAGGCTGGAATTGGCGGCATTGACGATGGCGTCGACGTCTTCCCGGGTGATGTCACCCTGGACGATGTGGATATGTTGCGGGACGTTGCGCATGGGGAGCCTCCTGTTTCCGTGCGGGACGCGTGAGCCCCGGACTGCCGGGACCGTACGCCTTGAGATGGGGGCAGCATAGCGCCGTGAGGGCCTTCCTTCAAGACCGGGGAGGCGGCTGCGATCATGCGGGGCGGAGACAAAAAAGGAAAGGATGCCGGGGGCGGCGTCCTTTCCGGGGAGTGAGGGAGTCGTGAAGCCCTTATCCGATGAGGAAATTGGCGGCGAAGTAGCCTCCCGTCGCCAGCCAGACGGCGAGGATGCCGGCCAGCAGGAAGGGTTTGGGGCCGACCTTGCGTACTTTTTCCAGGCTGGTTTCCATGCCGAGGGCGCACATGGCCATGGTCAGGAGGAAGACGTCAAAGGCGTTGATGGCGTTGACCATGCCGGCGGGGATGATGCCCAGCGAGTTGATGCCGATGGTCGCCACGAAGAGCACGGCGAACCAGGGGAAGCTCTTCATGTGGGAAGCATTGCCTTCCGCGGTCCGTTCGCCGCTGCGGACGGCGGCGCGGCGCAGCCAGAAGCCGAGGGCGACCAGCAGGGGGGCGAGCATGATGACGCGCATCATCTTCACGATCACCGCCGTATTGCCCGCTTCGGGGGAGATGGCCTGACCGGCGGCCACGGCGTGGGCGACCTCATGCAGGGTGGCACCGGCAAAGGCCCCGTAGACGTCGGCGGACATGGGCAGCAGGCCGTGGCTGTAGAGCAGGGGATAAAGCAGCATGGCCAGCGTGCCGAAGACGACCACCGTGCCCACGGCGATGCTGCTTTCATGGTTTTCGGCCTTGACCACGGGTTCGACGGCCAGCACGGCGGCGGCGCCACAGACGGAGCTGCCCGCGGCCGTCAGCAGGGCCAGCCGGCGGGGCAGGCGGAACACCTTGATGCCCAGCCACGAGCCCATGAGGAAGGTCGTGCCCAGCATGAAGGCCGCCAGCGCCACGCCCCTGAAGCCCACCTGCGCCAGATCCTGGAAGGTCAGGCGGAAGCCGTAAAGGACGATGGCCAGCCGCAGCAGCGACTTGGAGGAAAAGAGGATGCCCGGCTTGAGGTAGACGGGCATATGGACATGCAGGGTGTTGCCGTAGCACATGCCGACCACGATGCCGACGATGAGCGGGCTGATGCCGAGAGCGGTGAGGAAGGGCAGATCCACGAGATGGAAGGCCACGCTGGCGAAGAGCGCCACAAAAACCAGTCCGTTGAGCAGTTGCACGTTGCGGTCATTGCGGAAAGCCTGTACGAGGAATTTCATGGTAGCTGCCCCTTTGGGGATGTTGGTGAATGTCATGGCCTTGTGGTAGCACCCCCGCGTGCCGGGAACAAACGGATTAAATTTTTCGGTTCGACAACTTTTTCTTATTGATCGGGAAAACAGCATGACCCTGAGGCATATCGAGGTGTTCCTGGCGCTGGCACGCAACCCCAACATGCGGGAGGTGGCCGAGCTGCTCTGCGTTTCGCAGGCGGCCGTCTCCTCGGCGCTGCGCGGCTTCGAGGACGAGCTGGGCAGCCGTCTCTTCGTGCGGGTGGGGCGGGGGCTGGTGCTCAACGAAAAGGGCAAGCTGCTGGAAAAGCGCCTTGCGCCCATTTATGCCGAGCTCAAGGGCGTTCTGGATCTGACCGCCTACGCCACCCTGGCGGGCAGCCTCAAGATCGGCGCGTCCACCACGCTGGCGGATTTCGTGCTCCCGGTCATCCTTTACGATTTCCACAGCAGTCATCCCAATGTGCGCATCGGCTGCGAGTCCGGCAATACGCACGACATCCTTCATGGTGTGGAGGACGGCGTGCTGGATGTGGGTTTTGTGGAAGGACAGGTGCAAAGCCTCGTCCTCAATGTGCGGGCGCTGGCCGAGGAGACTTTGCTCGTGGTGTCCGGCGACAGGGAGAGCGCCGCCGGGCCGCCGGTCTCCATCCATGAACTCATGCGGCGGCGCTGGCTCCTGCGCGAGCAGGGATCGGGCGCGCGCGAGGCCTTCCTTGCGGCCATCACGCCGCTGGGACTGCGGCCCACGGATTTTCTGGAGTTCAACCATTACGACCCCATCAAGATCCTGCTGCACAAGCCCGGGACGCTGGCCTGCGTCTCGCGGCACATCGTGCGCCGCGAGCTGGAGGCCGGCGAACTCTGGGAAGTGCCGCTGGCCGACATCCGCTTTACCCGCACCTTCTATCGTGTGGAACACAAGGACAGGCAGGCCTCCCCACTGGTGGAGGTGCTTTCCGACCGCATCCAGGCCTATCTGGAGCAGAAGTAGCGGGATACAGGAAAATAAGACGCCGTTTCACAGGGAAACGGCGTCCTGGAGCGTGTGGATGCGCTCCGCGGCGTGCGGGGAGGAGGGGCTCTCCAGCAAGGCGCATCGTGATGGCGGGAACGCGGTCCAGGATCTGCAGATACAGATTTTACAAATTATTTCAAAGGATAGAGAAAATTATCCGTACGCGTGCCGCTTGCCGTTGGAGGGCGTCTCGTATCCCTGTCTCTTCTCCAGATAAAAGCGTGCTGGGGAAGGGATGGGGGGCCTGGGGGGAAGAATGGCGGGAATGCCTTTGCTCGCTTCGCTGCGAAAAGGCTGGGCCCTCCCGCGCCGGCGGCGACCGAAAGGCGGCCGCAGGCCGTGTCCGTTGCGACGAAGGAAGCTACGGGCATCGACAGCAAAGCGAGGGCTCCCCTTCCCCCCAGACAAACCGCAAATAGTGTTGGCAGGCCCTAGTTGTGGGCGTTGCGTTCCATGTCGCCCACCCAGCGGGAGAGGCGGTTGCGGGAGATGTCTCTGTCCGCGGGATCCATCTTGCGGAAATTCTTTTTGAGGCGTTCCTGTTCCGCCTTGTCGGGGAAGGCGAGCAGGCAGGCTTTGCGGCCCCGGTCGCGCAGGGCGTTGAGGCGGGCCTCGTCGTGGGCGGCATCACGGGCGATGTCGCCGTCCACGGGCTCGTAGTATTCCATAAGGACTTGCATCTGCCGAAAGGCGAGCAGGAACTTGGCCCGGTAGACAAGGCAGGGTTCGTTCATGCCCGTGCCGTAAAAGGGGTTGTCTTCCGCTTCCATGACATAGAGGCTCTCGTGGAGCTGTTCGCCCTTGTACTCATACTGGAGCTGGCGCAGGACGGGGAAGGGGGCGTGGCGGGCGTCCTCCCAGCGCCACGGGTCCTCGGCCTCGGCAAGGGCCGTGACCAGCCGGGCGGGTCCGGCCTCGGTCGTCTTTTCGTAGATGACGAACCAGACGCGCGCCGAGCCGAGAAGAGAGTCCTGCGTTTTGGGGGTCAGGCTGCGCCAGCCGGCACTTTCCGGGCTCAGGCCGGCGGCCGGCGCAAAAAGCACGGATGGCCGCGCCCGGGACAGCAGGACGGGGTGTTCCTCGTCGCCGGTCAGACCGCGCAGCGGGAGCCTGTCGCAGGCAAGGAGCAGGCCCGCAAGGCAGACGAACAGCAGCAGAAGAAGGACGATTTTCATGGACGGCCTCGGGAATGTTGGAGACGGCATGCCCGAAAAGGGCAAAAGCACCCTTGAAGTCTCCTTCAAGGGTGCGTGCGGATGCCTGCTGGCGGAGACGCATAGGGGTCGAACCTACCGTGGACGATCAGGCCCACCACCGGTTTTGAAGACCGGGCGCCACACCGGTGACGAAACGTCTCCATTGCCTATGGTAGGGGAAATGCCGCCCGGAGGCAAGGGGCCTCTTGTCAATGCCGGAAAAGGATTTACCGTTTGGGCGGTCTCTGCGCGCGGGAGGGTTTGACACCTCCTGCGCCGCAGGATACGCTGTCGCAGTTTCTTTCCAAACGATTTCTGCCGGGTCGGGGCGGGGACGGCGGGGCATTGCCGTCGTTCGTCCGCCCGTCCTGTGATATGCCGCGGGTCCCCGGCGATCCGCGAACAAGGGTCTTTCGAGTCGTGTATCGCCCAGCGGGCGTCTTAATCTGGAGGTCGCAAGTTGAATCAAGTCAGCCGTAACCTGTTGCTGTGGGTCTCCATCGGCCTTGCGATGGTGATGCTCTTCAACATGTTTCAGCAGCCGCAATCTACGGCCACGCGCATAAGTTATTCCGATTTTATGAGCCGGGTGGAAGCCGGGCAGATCCAGTCCGTCACCATCCAGGGCAATATCCTGACCGGCCGCGGGAGCGAAAAAGGTGGGGAAGTGCAGGCCTACGCCCCTGATGACCCCAACCTCGTTTCGCAGCTCATGGCCAAGAAGGTGGAAGTCCAGGCCGAACCGCCGGAAGAGCCTTCCTGGTACATGAGCCTGCTGCTCAACTGGCTGCCGCTGCTGCTGCTCATCGGCGTATGGATCTTCGTCATCCGTCAGATGCAGGGCGGGGGGGCCGGCAAGGCCATGAGTTTCGGTCGCTCCCGGGCGCGCATGCTCAATGAGGAGAGCGTGCGTGTGACCTTCGATGACGTGGCCGGCGTGGACGAGGCCAAGGAAGAACTCTCCGAAGTGGTGGAATTCCTTTCCAATCCCAAGAAATTCACCCGTCTTGGCGGCCGCATCCCCAAGGGGGTGCTGCTGGTGGGACCTCCCGGGACGGGCAAGACCCTGCTGGCCCGCGCCGTGGCGGGGGAGGCGGGGGTCCCCTTCTTCTCCATCTCCGGTTCGGATTTTGTGGAGATGTTCGTGGGCGTGGGGGCTTCGCGCGTGCGCGATCTGTTCGTGCAGGGAAAGAAGAACGCGCCCTGTCTGATCTTTATCGACGAGATCGACGCCGTGGGCCGCAAGCGTGGCGCGGGGCTCGGCGGCGGCCATGACGAGCGCGAGCAGACGCTCAACCAGCTGCTGGTGGAGATGGACGGCTTCGAGAGCAATGAAGGCGTCATTCTCATCGCCGCCACCAACCGGCCCGATGTGCTCGACCCGGCTCTGCTGCGGCCCGGCCGCTTCGACCGTCAGGTGGTCGTGCCCACGCCCGATCTGCGCGGGCGGCGGCGCATTCTCGAAGTGCATACCAAGCGTACGCCGCTGGCCCCCGATGTGGATCTGGACGTGCTGGCGCGCGGCACGCCCGGCTTCTCCGGGGCGGATCTGGAAAATCTGGTCAACGAAGCCGCCCTGCAGGCCGCCAAGCTCAATGAGGACCGGCTGGACATGCACGATTTTGAATCCGCCAAGGACAAGGTGCTCATGGGCCGCGAACGCCGCAGCCTCATCCTTTCCGATGAGGAAAAGCGCATCACGGCCTACCATGAGGGCGGGCATGCCCTGGCGGCCCGCCTGCTGCCGAAGTCCGATCCCGTGCACAAGGTGACCATCATCCCGCGCGGCCGCGCCCTGGGCGTGACCATGCAGCTGCCGGAAGAGGACCGCCACGGCTATTCCCGTACCTATCTGCGGAATAATCTGGTAGTGCTGCTGGGCGGACGGGTGGCTGAAGAGATCATTTTTGACGACATCACCACCGGCGCGTCCAACGACATCGAACGCGTGACCCGCATGGCCCGAAAGATGGTCTGCGAGTGGGGCATGAGCGAAGCCATCGGCACGCTGGCCATCGGCGAGACCGGCGAAGAAGTCTTCATCGGCCGGGAATGGGTGCAGAACAAGAACTACAGCGAAGACACGGCCCGCCTCGTGGATGCGGAAGTCAAGCGCATCGTCGAGGAGGCGCACGCCCGCTGTCACAGCCTGCTCCAGGAAAATCTGGATATCCTGCACCGCATCGCCAGGGCGCTGCTGGAGCGGGAGACCATCACCGGCGAGGAGCTGGATCTCCTCATGGAAGACAAGCCCCTGCAGCCGCTTGACGCCAACGGCAAGCCCGTAAAGGCGGCCACGGCGGCCCCCGCCGCCCCGGAGGAGTCGGAATTCTCCCTTGAGCCGGCGGAAGATGGGCGGACGGCTGACGCTCCCGCGCCGTCTCTGGAAAAGGAGAAGGCGGGAGAGAGCGCGGAGAACGAGGGAGACAGCAGGAAGCACGATGCGTCCCGATAGTCTTGAACCAGACGCCGGCAACACGAAAGCGGGGCCATGGATTGTTGCGGGGGGGCGTACGCTGTGTGCGTCCGCCCCTTTCGGCGTCATGGGCATCGTCAACCTGACGCCGGATTCCTTCTATGACGGCGGCCGTCATGCGGACGCCGTTTCCGGCCTTGCCCATGCCCTGCGGCTGCGGGATGACGGAGCCGACGTGCTGGATCTGGGGGCGGAGTCATCCCGTCCCGGCGCGGCGCCCCTGTCCGCCGGGGAGGAGCTGGCCCGGCTGTTGCCGGTGCTGGCCGGGCTGAAGCGCGAAGCGCCGGGGGCCTGCCTGTCGGTGGACACCTATCACGCCGCCACCGCGGCCGCCGTGCTGGCGCAGGGGGTGCAGATCATCAACGATATCTCCGCCTGCCGTTTTGACCCGGAACTGCTGGATGTGCTGGTGGAGCACAAGCCCGGTTATGTGCTCATGCACAGTCAGGGCCGGCCGGAGGTCATGCAGCGCTCGCCGCGGTACGATGATGTGCGCCGTGAGGTGCGGGACTTCTTCGAGCGGGAGATGGCGCGCCTTGTCCGGGCCGGCCTGCCTGAGGACCACATCGTGCTGGATCCGGGCATCGGTTTCGGCAAGACGCTCGAGCACAATCTGGCCCTGCTTGCTCATCCCGAAGACTGGCTGGAGCTGGGGCGGCCCGTGCTGATGGGCTTGTCCATGAAATCGTTGTTCGGGGGGCTGTTCGGTCTGGCCGCCCCCGACCGGGGAACCGTCACCCAGGTCGCCACGGCCCGTCTATGGGAGCGGGGCGTCTTCTGGCATCGCGTGCACGATGTCGCGGCAACGCGGCGGACGCTTCGCCTGCTGACGGCCCTGGATGCCCGTTGAGGGCCGTCGCCGCGCCGGCGTCATGCCGTATGCGTTTTGCCGTTTTTGAGGATACTGCCGTGTGCGCTTCCCGGGGATACTCCCTGCCATTCTGGGGGACATTGCTGGTGTGTCTGCTGCTGTCCGCCGTGGCTACGCAGTCGCTCGGCTATCGGGTGAGCCGGGTGGAGCGCATAGAGGCCGAAAGCCAGCTGGCCGACCGGGCCAATGCCTTCAATCAGGCCGTCTGGCTGCGCCTGTACAAGCTGGAGACGCTGGCCATGACCCTGCAGCTGCACAACGGCAAGCCGATACACTTTTTCGAGGCCGCCCGTCTCCTCGTCCGTGACGGGACGGTGTGCGGCATGCTGCTGACCCCCGACGGCAGGGTCAGCGAGGTCTGGCCGCCTGAGCAGCGGGAGCGGTACATGGGCCTGGATCTTCTCAAGGACCCCACCCTGCAACGCCTGATAGCCGCCGGAAAGGATATCAGTCTGAGCGGGCCCTTCCCCGTCGCGCCGGGGCGTTCCGTCCTCTACGGCTACAAGCTGGTCTATCTTTCGGATGACGGCAAGCGCAACAGGTTCTGGGGGATCCTGGTCTTCTGCATCAATTTCGAGGATATCTTGCACGAAGCCGGCCTGGATGAGCCCAAGTTTCAGGGCAAGACCCTGCAACTGGTGCGGGATGACGGCAGCGCCGCCCTGGGGGGCTACCCGGCGGACAGGCGGCCGGCACTGCCGCTGGCGCGATTCGGCCAGGACGAAGGAGAAAAGAGGGCGGCGATCTCCGCGACGGATGGCGTGCTTGAATACGCATTCGATACGGCCGGGGTCTGGTGGATGCTGCGTGTCCAGCCCATAGGCCTCTGGTGGCAGAATCACGCCGTCTGGCTCTTCGGGCTGGGCTGTCTTCTCGGCAGTCTGCTGGTGGCCCTGCTGGTGCGGCAAGTCTGCATCCTGCACAGGACGCGGCAGGTGCTGGAGCTGCTGCTGAACCATGATCAGCTCACCGGCGCGCTCAACCGGCACGGGCTTTTCCGGGCGCTGGACAAGCGTCTGCGTGCTCTTGCCGGGCGAAGCTTCCTGGCCTATATGGATCTGAACAAGTTCAAGCTGGTCAACGATACTTACGGGCACGAGGCCGGCGACAAGGTGCTGTGCGCCTTTGTGGCCGCGGTGACGCGGCATGTGGACGAGCGTCACCTCTTTGCCCGCATGGGCGGGGATGAATTCGTGCTCATCTTTCCGCCGGACCTGTCCCGGCAGCAGGTGGAAGAGACGCTTTCCGCCGTCCGGCAGGCATGCGCCGTCCCTCTGGAGATCCGCCCGGGCCGGCAGGTTCGGACGGAATTCGCCTGCGGCCTTGCCTTCTGGCCGGAAGGCGAGGACAGCTTTCATGCCGTGCTCCGGCAGGCCGATTCCGCCATGTACCGCGACAAGAACCGCTGAGCGCAAGGATCGCCTGTGATTTTTGAACATATCGTCTTTGACTGGCGCGATGCGCTGGACATCACCCTCGTGGGGGTGCTGCTCTATCAGGTCATCCAGCTGTTGCGCGGCACGCGCGCGCTGGCCGTGCTGTCCGGTCTGGGCGTCCTGACGGCACTGTATTTCATGTCGCGCAGCATGGGGCTGTATACGCTTTCCTGGCTGTTGCAGCATATCTTCGGCTCGCTCTTCATCCTCATCGTCGTCATCTTCCAGAATGACATCCGGCAGGCGCTGGGCGAGGTGGGCAGCCGGCATTTCTTTCGCAAGAAGCGCGCACAGGCCGGGCTGGTGGACGAGGTGGTGGCCGCCTGCGTGGAGATGGCCCGGCTGCGGGTGGGGGCGCTCATCGTGTTCGAGCGCAGCATGCAGCTGGGCGACATGGTCAAGCGGGAAAGCGTGACCGTGGATGCCCGGCTGTCGCGCCAGCTGCTGATGAACATCTTTTATCCCAAGGCTCCGCTGCATGACGGGGCCGTGGTGGTGAGCCGCGGGCGCATCTGGGCGGCGGCCTGCATCCTGCCGCTGGCCGAGGCGCGCGGGCAGTCCTTCGGCACGCGGCATCGCGCGGCCCTGGGCGCCACGGCGGAAAGCGACGCCGTGGTGGTGGTCGTTTCCGAGGAACGCGGCGAGATCTCCGTGGCCATCAAGGGGGAGCTTATCCGCAGCCTTGATGCCGCCCGATTGAAGCAGGTTCTCCATGATGTCCTTTAATCCCAAGAAGATGCCGCATCTGCTGTCGCTGGCCATCGCCATCGTCACCGCGGTGGGCATGTGGTATGTGGTCAGCGTGCGCGACAGGCTGGAGGCGCAGCTCGAAGTCAGCATCGACTACAACGGCGTGCCGCCCAATCTGGTGATCACGGACGGTCTCATCAGCAAGGTGCATGTACGCATGCGCGGCCCGGAACTGCTGCTGCGCGCCATCTCCCAGCAGACCCTCACCCAGGCCATCAATCTGTCCGGCATCAAGAAGGGGACGACGGTGGTCCCCCTGTCCGGCGAGCACATGGGGCCGCAGCTCAGGGCCTTCGAGCTCATCGACGTGCAGCCGCCGCGCATCGTCGTCAAGGCGGACAACCTGATGGAGCGCAGCGTGCCCGTGCGGGCGGAGATCGAATCCCCGCTGCGCAGCGGCGTACTGACGGTGGAAAACGTCATCGTCTCGCCGGCGTCGGTGACGCTGCGCGGGCCGGAAAGCATCCTGTCCGACATGCCCCATGTGCCGCTCATCATCACGCTCGATCCCAACGCGGCCGGCACGACCGTCCGGCAGAACCTGCCGCTGGACACGCCCGGCCTGGTCAACGCCATGCCCGCCAGCGTGGAGGTGCAGTACACCATAACCAGCGGACGTACCGTGGTGACGCGCCAGGTCAGGGTGGAAGTGGTGGCGCAAAACGCCAGCCACTACGCCGTGGAGCCGGAAACGCTGGAGCTGCTCGTGGAAGTGCCGGAAGCGCTGGCCAAGAATTCCAGCTACCTGCGTAAACTCGGGGTCATCGTGGTACCGCCGCCCATGGAAATGGGCCAGAGCCGGCAGGTGGACCCCCGGATACGTCTGCCTGAAGGCATGACCCTGCTCAATCCCTCGGTCAATCCCGTGACCATTTCCCGCAAAAAATGACCGCCGCGCTCCGGCACGGCGGCAAGGAGCACCCTATGGCTGAACGTCTTTTCGGCACCGACGGCATGCGTGGCCCGGTGAACATCTCCCCCATGACCGTGGATGTGGCCCTGAGGCTCGGGCTGGCGGCCGGGGTGCGCTTTCGCAAGGGGCCGCACGCGCACAGGGTCGTCATCGGCAAGGACACCCGCCTGTCCGGCTACATGTTCGAGTCCGCGCTGACGGCGGGGCTTTGCGCGGCGGGCATGCACGTCATTATGACAGGGCCGCTGCCGACGCCGGCCATCTCCTTCCTCACCCGCAACATGCGGGCGGACCTCGGGGTGGTCATCTCCGCTTCGCACAACCCCTATTCGGACAACGGCATCAAATTCTTCGACGCCGACGGCTTCAAGCTGCCCGATGAAGTGGAGAACGAGATTTCCAGCATGGTGCTGGACCCGGATTTCCGCTGGCCGTATCCGGCCTCGGACAAGGTGGGGCGCGCCAGCAAGATCGAGGACGCCGGCGGGCGCTACATCGTCTACACCAAGAGTTGCTTCCCGCCGCATCTGACGCTGGCCGGCCTGCGCATCGTCATCGACTGCGCCAACGGCGCGGCCTACAAGGTGGCGCCGCTGGCCCTGGAAGAGCTGGGGGCGGAGGTCTTCCGGCTGGGGACGGCCCCCAACGGCACGAACATCAACGATCACTGCGGCTCGCTCCACCCCGACAACGTGGCGGCCAAGGTGCGCGAGGTGCGCGCCGATGTGGGCCTGGCCCTGGACGGCGACGCGGACCGCCTCATCGTGGTGGACGAACAGGGCGCGGTGCTGGACGGCGACCAGATCATGGCCCTCTGCGCCCAGGCCATGATGGAGCGCGGCGAACTGCCGGGCAATCTGCTGGTGGCCACGGCCATGAGCAATCTGGCGCTGGAGATCTTTATGAAGGAGCGCGCCGGCCGCCTGCTGCGCACGCAGGTGGGCGACCGCTATGTGGTGGAGGCCATGCGTCGCGAGGGCGCCATGCTGGGCGGCGAACAGTCCGGCCACCTCATCTTCCGGCAGTACAGCACCACGGGCGACGGTCTGCTGGCCGCCCTGCAGATCCTGCGCATCATGCGCGAGAAGGAGAAGCCTCTCTCCGAACTGGCCCGGCAGTTGCAACTTTTCCCGCAAAAACTTATAAATGTACGTGTGGAGAAGAAGCTTCCCTTTGAGGAGCGGCCGGCCATCGGCAAGGCTGTCGCCGAGGTGGAACGGGCCCTGGCCGGACGCGGGCGCGTGCTGCTGCGCTACTCCGGCACGGAGGCCCTGTGCCGGGTCATGGTGGAAGCCGAAGACGAGGAAAAGGTCGTCCGCTACGCCACCGAGCTGGCGGAGATCGTCAACCGGGAATTGCGCTAGACGCCACATGGCGGGAGAAAGGCATGCAGGAGATTCGGAAAGTCATCATTCCCGTGGCCGGATGGGGGACGCGTTCTTTGCCCGCAACCAAGAACATCCCCAAGGAAATGCTGCCCATCTACAACAAGCCCGTCATCCAGTATGTGGTGGAAGAGGCGCAGCGGGCCAGCATCCAGGACGTGATCTTCGTGACCAACCGGGACAAGAACGTCATCGAGGACCATTTCGACTACAATCTGCAACTGGAAAGCGTACTGGAGCGTGCCGGCAAGCTGGACAAGCTGGCGGAAGTCCGCAAGGTGGCGGAGATGGTCAACATCATGTCCGTACGCCAGAAAAAACAGCTGGGGCTCGGGCATGCCGTCATGTGCGCGCGGGAGCTGGTGCGCGGCGAGCCCTTTGCCGTCATGGTGGGGGATGATCTCATGTTCAGCGGCGTGCCCGGCATCCGGCAGCTCATCGACGTGGCCCTGGCCGAAAAGATGCCGGTCATCGGCGTCATGGAAGTGCCGTGGGAAAAGGTGAGCCGCTACGGCATCATCCAGGGCGAGGAGGTGAGCCCCGGCGTCTATCGCGTGCATGACATGGTGGAAAAGCCCGCCCGCGAGGAGGCCCCCTCCCGGCTGGCCATCGTGGGCCGCTATGTGCTGACGCCGGACATCTTCGACCATCTGGACAAGGTTCAGCCCGGCCACGGGGGAGAGATTCAGCTCACCGACGCCCTGCGGACGCTGACCCAGGAGCGCGGCATGATGGCCGTGCGCATGGCCGGCATGCGCTTCGATGCGGGTGACTGGTCGGAATTCCTCTCCGCCAATATCTATTTCGCCCTGCAGGACGAAGACCTGCGCTATGAGCTGCTGGCCCAGCTCAGGAAGTTCGTCCAGTTCCAGTAACGCCCCCTGCGATGGACTGTGGCGGATGCCGTCGGAATGGCGAGGACGGCGTCCGCCTTTTTCGTTTCCTGAAGCGGGTGCGGCAGGCCGCCGCGTCCGCCGCCCGTCCTTCCCCGGAAAGCATGCCACCACGCCCCTGAGACCATGTTCGCGCATATCGCCCTGTTCAGTCCCCCTTACGCTACGCTGACCTATGAGCTGCCGTCGTATTTCCCGGCGGACTTCTGGTCGGCGGGCCTGCGCGTCGCTGTGCCGCTGGGCCGGGGGACGCTGCGGGCCGGCGTGCTGCTGGGGACGGAAGAGGCGGCGGCGCTGCCGGCGGGCGTCGCCTGCAAGCGGCTGGCCTGGCCGCTGGAGACGGCCCCCCTGCTGTCGGGCGAGCTGCTGGCGCTCGCGCGGGATCTGGCCTCCCGTCAGGGGCTCGGCATGGGCAGCGTGCTCGGGCATGTGCTGCCGCAGGGGCTGCGGCTGACGCGTATCCGCCTGCGCGAGCTCGGCGGGGAGACCGCGTCGGCGGGACGCACCTGGAGCCTGCATGACATCTGCGCCGCACCGGAAGCGGAACAGGCGCGGCTGGCCGAGGCGCTGCTCTGCGGCCGTGCCCGCCTGCTGCCGCCGGGGCAGGACGCGGCGGAAGAGGAGCGCCTCCGCCTTTTGACGGATCCGCCGTGGCCGGTACGACCTTCGGCGGCCCGACAGATCGCCATCCTCGACCTCCTGCATGAGCGGGGCGACGTGAGTCGTCGCCAGCTGGCCCGCGCGCTGCCCGGTTCCGCCACGGCCCTGCGGGCCCTGCTGGCCGCCGGGCTGGTGGAGCTCGTGCACGCGGCGGACGAAGACCGGGAAGAGGAAGCGCTTTTGCCGCCGCCCCCGGCCCCGTTCGCACTCAATGCCGCCCAGCAGGCCGCCCTGTCCGACATGATCGGCGCGCTGGGAGCCGGACAGCCGGCAACGCGTCTGCTCTACGGCGTGACCGGCAGCGGCAAGACGGCCGTCTATCTGGAGCTGGCGCGCCATTGTCTGACGCACGGGCGCAGCGTCCTCCTGCTGGCGCCGGAGGTGGCGCTGGCCCACAAGCTGCGGCGCGACGCCGCCCAGGTGCTGCCGCATATGCCGGTCTACCTCTACCACGGCTACCAGACGCCACGGCGCAGGGAGGAGCTCTTTCGGGCGCTGGCCCGGCATGAGGGCCCCTGCCTCGTGGTGGGGACGCGCTCCGCCCTCTTCCTTCCCCTGTCGCATCTGGGCTGCGTGATCCTGGATGAGGAGCACGACACGTCCTTCAAGCAGGACGAGGGCCTGCCCTATCAGGCCAAGGAAGTGGCCTGGTTCCGGGTCGGCCAGTGCAAGGGCCTGCTGGTGCTTGGCTCGGCCACGCCGGACATCAAGACCTTTTATGCCGTGGAACAGGGAAAGCTCGCCATGCTGCGCCTGCCGCAGCGGGTGGGGGGCCGTCCGCTGCCGCCGGTGGAGCTCGTGGACATCGGGCCACTCTCCTGCCGGCCGCAGGAAAACGGCCTGCTGGCCCCGCAGAGCGAAGCCGCCCTGCGCGAGGTGGTGGCGCGCGGGGAACAGGCGGTGGTGCTGCTCAACCGACGCGGATATGCGCCGCTCATGTTCTGTCAGGACTGCAAAAGCACACTGAAATGCCCGCATTGCCAGATCGGCCTGGCCTACCACAAAGGGCGGGAAAAGCTGGTCTGCCATTATTGCGGCTTCAGCCTGCCGTTCCCTTCCCCCTGTCCTGCCTGCAAGAGCATGAATTTCCTGCCGCTGGGCGAAGGGACGGAAAAACTGGCCGAGAGCCTCTCGGTGCTGGCCGGCAGGCCCGTCCTGCGGCTAGACAGGGACAGTACGCGCCGCCCCGGCCATATGGAGGAGATCCTTGCCGCCTTTGCCCGGCGGGAATCGCCGCTGCTCGTGGGCACGCAGATGCTGTCCAAGGGACACCATTTCCCCGGCGTGACCCTTGTGGTGGTGGCGGACGGCGATCTGGGCCTGAACCTGCCGGACTACCGGGCCGCGGAGCGGACCTTCCAGCTGCTGGTGCAGTCGGCAGGCCGGGCAGGCCGCGGCGAGATGCCGGGCCGGGTGCTCATCCAGACGCGGGACGCCGGGCATTACTGCTGGCAGTATGTGCAGCGGGGAGATTACGAAGGCTTCTATGCCGAGGAGCTGGCCCGTCGCCGCAAATACGCCTATCCGCCCTTCGTGCGGCTGGCGCTGGTGCGGCTCTCGTATGCCGTGGAAGACGGCAGGGGCCCGGAACGCCTGGGGGCCGCGGGCAGGCTGCTGCGTGAGGCGGCGGGACGGGAGGGGGTACGCCTGCTGGGGCCGGCGCCCGCGCCGCTCGCCGTCCTGCGGGGCCGCCGGCGCTTCCACTGTCTGCTCAAGGGGGCGGACTGGCGCGGCATCCGGCAGGTGTTCGCGGCCCTTGTCCGGGACAGGGAGGCCGTGCATCTGCGACCCTTCCTGGACCTCGATCCGGTCAACATGCTGTAACGGCGTGCGACGCCGGACAGCGGCATGCCTGGAGAGCATGCCGTATCCGCAGCAAACCGCATCACAGCCGCAGGAGCGGGGCGCGCGTCACGCGGGGCTGGCCGCCTACGCCGTTATTTCCGTTGACAAGAGTGCAACTTTAAGTAAGACTTTAACTTTCGGTGCATCTGAAAAACCTTTTGGAGGAAAGAACATGAAACGCACCCTTGTTGCCCTGTTCCTTCTGGCCGTCCTGGCCATGCCCGCCCTGGCCAAAGCGGAAGGCATGTACCTTGCTCCCAAGTTCCTGATGAGCATCCAGAACACGGGGACGACGGAACGCAGCGCCGGTCTTGCCGGTTCCGGCATCGACGAGTACTCGCAGTTCACCCTTGGCGGCGCGCTGGCCGCGGGCTACGACTTCTGGCCCATGCACATGGTGCCGCTGCGCGCGGAACTGGAATTCGCCATGCGCGGCAACAGCGAGACCTCGTGGGAGGGGAATCTCGGTAATGTGAAGGGCTCCTGGAACCAGTCCACGCTCTTTGCCAACCTGTACTGGGACATCCACAACGATACCCCCTTCACCCCCTGGATCGGCGCCGGTCTGGGTCTTGCCTTCACCTACGCCGGCTATGATGTGCACTACGGCGGCACCAACATGTCCATGGACGACCGCTTCACCAACTTCGCCTGGAACGTGGGCGCCGGCGTGGCCTACAACGTCAATGAAAACTTCACCATCGACGCCGGCTACCGCTATGTGGACTTCGGCTACAACGAAGTGAGCGGCTACGCCAACGGCCGCAAGTACGAAGTGGGCGTCCGTCCCTACAACCACGAATTCATGGTCGGTCTGCGCTTCGGTTTCTAAGCCGACAGCCCGGTACCAGCCGCTTTTGCAAGGGCCTGTTCCGTTCGTGACGGACAGGCCCTTGTCGTCGTGTGACGGCTCAGGAGGAGAGTGGCCGTCCGCACGAAAGCGGCCGGGCGGCCGTTCGCTGTGACAGGGGCTGGGGGGCATATCCGGCAGATTGTAAATTGAAAGTTAACAGGGGGCTTGCCAAAAAAAGAAAGCCCCATGACAGTTGTTTTGCAAGCAAACACCGCAACAACGAGGAACTGTCATGGGGCAAAAACATCTTACCAAAACTCACAGAGAAATCATGGAGCGGCTTCCGGGGAAAAAATCCCTCAGGAGCATTGCCGAGCTCCTCGACTACAGCCCAGCGGCCATTTCAAGGGAAGTCCGGCGAAACGCCAAGAAAAACGGCAGGTATGATGCACAGGCCGCTCAAAGGCGGGCCGACTGGCGTGCCTCAAAAGATAAGAACGCGGGAAAGCGGACGGCTTTTCTTACCGCCAAAAGTATGTATCGCTGGATCAGCAAGGATTCCAGGAAGTATGAAAAGAAGAAGCCCTTCAGAGGTTTTTTTCGATACCTTCGCCACAAACGCCCTGGGAAACGTCTTATTCATGGTAAAAAATGCGCTTTTCCAGCACTTCCCCGCATAAGAGAACACCCGGCATATTTATTGCTATATAAGTTTTCTCCAAAGAATACAGGCCAAAGCAAGGTAAAGCAGTCCCATAAAATTGACGAGGTAATAACAGTAGCGAGTGTGCAGACTCCGAAAACCCTTCAGCCAGGCAAATGTCCGCTCCACTACCCAGCGGCGGGCTGGA
>NZ_CALUYG010000027.1 GCF_944324935.1 uncultured Desulfovibrio sp.
GGGCGGGGGGTGCACACTGGGGCTGGCCGTGGCCGCCGCCCTGCGGGCCGAGGGGGCCGCCGTGCTGGCTGTCTGCGGCAGCGAGGCCGGCCGGCAGGCCTGCACCGGGGCGGGGCTGCCCGTGGAGCCGCTCGGCGAGGCGGAGAGCCTGCCCGGGCGCTGCGCGCGGCGTCTGGGGGCATTGCCGGGCCATCTGCTGGACCTGCGCCACTCCCGGCGGGAGCATCTGCTGGCGGGCATGCCCCCCGCGGAGATCGACGCCTGGGCGGCGGAGGACATCGCCCTGCGCGCCCGCATCCTGCGGGCCGTGACGCGGGCCATGCTCTCCCGGCGCTCCGGGCGCTGCGTCTTCGTCTCTTCCTCGGCGGCTCTGCGGCCTTCGCCCGGTCAGGGCTGGTACGCGGCCGCCAAGCTGGCCGGGGAGGCGCTTTTCCGCAGCGCGGGAGCGGAACTGGCCGGCCGCGGCGTGACGGCCTGTTCGGCGCGGCTGAGCTGGCTGGATGCCGGGCGCGGGAGGGAATTCCTGGCACACGACGGGGCAGCGCGGCGGGCGGCTTCGGCCATGCCGGCCGGGCGGCTCCTGCGCCTTGAGGAGGCGGTCGGGCCGCTGACGTTCCTGCTTTCACGCGAGGCCGCGGGCATCAATGCCTGTACGGTGGATATCGACGGCGGCCTCGGGGCCGTCAAACTGATGGAGGGCGCATGACCTTGAGCCGTGACGAGGCCCTGCAAAGGGTCATTGACTGTGTGGCGGAGATCTTTGAACGGGACGCGGCGGAACTGCACGCGCGCACGCGCCTTATGGCGGATCTGCCCTGCGAGTCCATAGATCTGCTGGAGATCAGCATCCGGCTGGGCGTCGCCTTTGGCATCAGCGTGGATGACGAGGCCGCCTTCCTGCGTTCCCTGCGTCTGCTGGCCGATGAAGGCGCGGCGGCGCTGGCCCGGGCCTATCCGCATTTGAGCGAACAGCGGCGGGAGGAGCTCCTGTGCCGGCGGGAGGGGGACGGCCTTTCCCCGCTGACGCTGGGCGATCTGGCCGACTACGCCGTCTGGGCGTCGCGGGGCTAGCGTGTGACGCCGGCACGCGTGGTCATCAGCGGGGCCGGCGGCTGCACGCCGCTGGGCGGCAGTCTCGTCGAAGTGGGGGCGGCCCTGCGGGCCGGGCGGCTGCCCTTTGCGCCGAGTCGTCACTGGCCGGAATTTGCCGTGGCCCCCGTCGAACCGCAGGGCGACCTTGCCCGCGCGCCCTCTCCCGATGCGGCCTTGCGCCTGCTGGGCGGCTGGCGTCATCGCCACTACTGCCACCGGGGGGCGCAACTGGCGGTGCTGGCCGGGCTGCGGGCCGCGTGGGACGCCGCC
This sequence comes from uncultured Desulfovibrio sp., assembly GCF_944324935.1. GTDB lineage: Bacteria > Desulfobacterota > Desulfovibrionia > Desulfovibrionales > Desulfovibrionaceae > Desulfovibrio. Next base: position 1,363 of record NZ_CALUYG010000027.1, read on the forward strand.
CCCGGCAGCGCCTCCGGCAACGAAGGACGGCCGGCGGACTGGACGGCGCTGCTGCCGGAGGACACGCCGCTGCTGCTGGCCGCCGGGCCCATGCTGGACGTCAGCGGCGAACCCGGGCTGCCGCCGGGAGACGTGAACCGGCTGGGCGCGCTCTGGCTGCTGCGCTGGCTGCCCAATACGGCCACGGCCGCGCTCTGCCGCCTCCTGGGGCTGCATGGCGAAAGCCTGACCGTCAACGCCGCCTGCGCCTCAGCCCTGCACGCCCTGGGCGAAGGCTTCCGGCGCATCCGCCGGGGCGAGGCGGTCCGCGTGCTGGTGGCGGCGGGGGATTCGCGTCTTTCCGAAGCGGGCCTGCTGGGCTATGCCCGGGCGCGGACCCTGAGCCGGCGCGGGCCGGAGTGCGGGCCGCGTCCCTTCGATCTGGCGCGGGACGGCTTTGTGGCGGCGGAAGGGGGCGCGGCCTTCGTGCTGGAATCGCTGGAGGCGGCCACGGCGCGCGGAGCGCGCATCCATGCCGAGATCCTGGGCTTCGGCGCGACGTCGGACGGCGGCAGCCTGACCGCGCCGGACGAGGAGGGGCGCTACGCCGAGCGGGCGGTGCGGGCGGCGCTGGCGGAGGCCGTGGCCGCCGGCATGCGCGAGGGGCCGCACTGGGTCTCGGCCCACGGCACGGGGACCGGGCGCAACGATGCCGTGGAGGCCGCTCTGTTGGAACGGCTGTTTGCCGATATGGCCACGCCGCCGGCCATCATGGCCCTCAAGAGCCGGCAGGGGCACGCCTCGGCCGCGGCCGGGGCCGTGGAGCTGCTGACCCTGCTTGCCGCCTGGCGCGCGGGCGTCATGCCGTCCATCGCCGGGCTGGAGCGGCCCTGTTCGGCGCGGCTGGCCTTCGTGCGGGAAGAGACGCCCTTCGCCGGTCCGCTGGGCCTGCTGGAGAACTTCGGCTTCGGCGGGCAGAACGCCGTGCTGGTGGTGCGCTTGTGGACATAGATCTTTCCGCCGTGCCGCGCCCGTTCGTCCTGCTGGACGGCGTGAGCGCCGTGTGGGACGCCGGGCTGCTGGCCTGGCGGCGCTTGCGGCGTGCCCCGTTCTGGCATGTCTGGGAGGCGGCGGCCCAGTGCGCCGCCCTGCATCAGCGCTATCGTAGCGGCTTTGACCGGCACGCCTTTTTGCTGGGCATGGCCCGGACCCCTGCGGCGGCCGCCTGGGGATTGCCGGAAGCCTGCGCCCTCGACGGCCGGCTGGAGATGCGGGCCGAACTGGTGCAGCAGGGCGACGGCGCGGCGCTCTATACGCTGGAGGCGGGCTATACGCCCACCGCCCCGGGGGAGGCCTCCCGCAGCGCCCGCTGGGAGGTGCGGACAGGGCTTTGCCCCTATGACGGTCGCTTTCGCGCGGAGCGGCTGCGGCGGCGCTATGAGGAGCTTTTCCAATGTCTGTATCGTGGCGGAGCAGCCTGAGCGGCGAGCTGGCCCGGCGGCTGGCGCTGGAGCGCCGGGCGGGGCTTGCCCGGGAGGCGGCGGCGCTGCCGCCCGGGCCCGGCGTGCTGGATTTCCTTTCCCATGATTGTCTTGGGCTGGCCGAGGATGCGGGCTGGCGGCGGACGCTGGCCCGCTGCGCGGCCCGTCATGCCCCGTCGGGGCGCGCCTCCTGGGTGGCGGGGGGGCGCACGGCCCTTGCCGACGAGGCGGCCGCGGCCTGCGCCGCCTATTTCGGGGCGGCGGAATGTCGTTTTTTCGCCAGCGGTTATCAGGCGCAGCTCGCGGCCGTCGTGGGGCTGCTCCATCCCGGGCAGCCCCTGCTGACGGACAGGCGCATGCACGCCAGCGCCGTTCGTTTCCTGGGGCAGAGCCGGGCGCGCGTCCTGCCCTATGCCCATGCGGACATGGCCCATCTGGAACGCCGTCTGCATCGTCTGGCGGCGGAGGTCGAGACGGATGACGAGGCTGCCGGTCGTCAGCCGGTCGTTATGAGCGAAAGCCTGTTCAGCATGGACGGGACACTGCTGGATATGCCCGCCTGGCGGACCCTGCGGCAGAGGTTCGGCTTCTGGGGCTGGCTGGACGAGGCCCACTCTCTCGGCGCGCTGGGGCCGCAGGGCAGGGGGATGGCCGCGCAATGGCCGGGGGCGGCGGATCTGGTGCTGGGCAGCCTGGGCAAGGCGCTGGGCTACTGGGGCGCGTTCCTGCTGCTGCCCGAGGGCTTTTCCGCCTATCTGGAACAATGGGCCTCGCCGCTGCTGCATTCCACGGCCCTGCCGCCCGCTCATGCCGCCGGCGTGCTGGCCCTGCTGGAGCGCCTGCCGGGACTGGACGAACAGCGGCAGGACCTGGCGGAGAAGGCCCGCTTCTTTCGTGATTGTCTGCGGGAGGCCGGCTTGCCGGTACAGGGGGAGGCCCACATCCTTGCCGTCCCCGTGGGGGATGCCGCCGCCTGCGCGGCCTGGGCGGCCCGCCTGCGCGAGCGTGGGGTGCTGCTGCTGGCGGCCCGTCATCCCACCGTTCCTCAGGGACGGGCGCTGCTGCGCTGTACGGTGCGGACAGGACATTCCCGCGACGATCTCCGAAGGGCCGCGGACTGTCTGGCGCGTACGGCCCCGCGCCGGCTCGCTCCGGGAGACGAACAGCCCGCCCCCCGGACGAGGCCGGGAGGCGGGCTCCCCTGAGTGCCGGCTGACGCCGACATCCGTTCCCTCAGGCGGGCGCGTCAGTCGCTGCCGCGCCGTCGGGAAAAAGAATGGCGACGGCGGGGATGCCGGTGGTGCGGCTGCGGGGAGGTGTCGTTCACATCCCGCCGGAATGCGCGGGAAAGGAGGCGTTGCGTCATTCCGGCGGGACGCTCAGGAAGCGGGAAAACGCGGGGCGTTTCCCGCAGGTTCCCAGGTATGGCGAGGTTGTCTTGCGGCATGAGGCCATGCCCGTGGCATCGCGGACGCCGGGCGGAGACGGTGGCTGCCTGCGGTCACGTGTCGTCCGGGGACGGCCGGCCTCGTGCGGAAGTATTTCCGGGAAAAAAAGGGGAAAAGGGGAACCGGCACGGCGCGCGTCATCCGGGATGACGCGCAGGCCTGACGTCAGCGGATGCGGAGTGCCGGCCAGCGGTACGCGCCGCACGATCCCCGTTCCGTGGTCAAGGCGGACAGATACGGCGTCACGACGGACGCAGACGTCCTTCGCGGTCGTGGGGAACGGACGGAAGGCCGATGCGGGCAGGGCGGCCGTTCGTGAAGAAGAAGAGATAAGGCGCAGCCCGCAGGCCGGCGACAGCGAGAGGCCGGCGAGGCAGCGGGAGCGGCGGATTCTCTCTCTCTCTCTCTCTCTCTCTCTCTCTCTCTCTCTCTCAAAGGAAGACATGGAAACTCCTGTGCAGAGGAGGACGGGTTCGTTTTTGAGACGGCGGCACGACCGATCGAGATGAACCGCCTCGCCGGAGGCACGGTTTTTCGTGCGATCGGGACACCACGCGGCTCATGCCTTCATGTGTTCAAACATATGCTCAATATCGGTTGTTGACAAGTGGGGACGCGCGCATGTCCATCGTGGTATGGATACGCCGGCATGGTGTCGGCGTCATGGCGGAAAAAATTACGGCCGGGAAGCCGTTTGACGGTAACATATTTGGAAGATGTGCCGATAAAAGAAGCATTCGTTACAATCAACCATAGAGAAGGGTCTCCCGTGAACATGAGCATTGGAAAAAAGATAGCAGGCGGTTTCGCCCTCGTGCTGCTGCTGGCGCTCGGCGTGGGCATCATGGCGCAAAAGGCCATCACTGACGGTCTCAACGCCTCCAACAAGGTAACGCATGAGCGCTTTCCGCGGTACGCCATGATGACGAAGATCCAGGCAGCCTATCTGCTGGCCGGATACCGGATACGTATCTATCTGGACTCCGCGGACAAGACGCAATTGCAGGAATACCAGAAGTTTGAAAAACAGATCGACGGGCTGCTCGCGCAACTGACGGAGTTCAACAAAACCTACCCCGGCGAGAATACCGTCGAATTCCTGAATAATTTTCAGAAGGATTATACGGCGTTCAAGAAGTCCGTGGCGGATGCCGTCGCCCTGTTGCAGACCGTGGGCAAGATGCGGGAAACGCTGATCGCCTCCAGCACCTCGGCGCGCAGTATGTTGAAGAAGCTGAGCGCGACCATGAGCGGGACGCTGACGGACTTCGTCAATCAGGGCGGGCAGCAGGAGAGCATTCAGTATGCCCAGAACATGGCCCGCGTGGCATCCGTGCTGGAGAACGCCTCCACGGCGCTCCAGAATCTGCTGGTCGGCATGAGCGCCAATGATCTCGAGCGCATCCATGCCGTCCCCAAGAGCTGCGCCGATCTGCTCGAAGAGATGAAGGGCATCCGTCAATACCTGCTGCGCGAAGAGTGCCGGGCCATGTTCGACGACGTGTGGAACGAACTGCATGACTTCGCGTCCAATGCCGAGGAGCTGGCGGCGCTCCTCGAGAAGCGGGCCGCCTTTACCCGGGAACGGCTGGAGCATTACTTTGCCGCGCTTGCCGTGCTGAACGCATACGACAAGGCGCTGAGCGAGATACTGGTGACGTTCCTGGAAGCCAGCGACGCGAGCCTTGAGCGGTCGCAAACGCTCATCATCGCGGTGGTGCTGGTGATGCTGGCGGTCGGCATCCTCCTTGCGCTGGTGATCACGCGCATGATCGTCACGCCTCTGCGGCGGACGCAGGAATTCGCCCATGCCGTGGCCGACGGCAATCTGGACAGGACGCTGGACGTGCACAGCACGGATGAGACCGGCAAGCTGGCCGAGTCCTTGCGCGTGATGGTGTCCAGCCTCAAGGAAAACATCAAGGCGGCGGAAGAAAAGAGCGCCGAGGCCGAAGCCAAGGGCCGCGAAGCCACCGAAGCCATGAAGGCCGCGCAGGAAGCCCAGAAGGCCGCCGAAGGCGCCAAGCGGGAAGGCATGCTGGCCGCGGCGCGGCGGCTGGAAAGCGTGGTGGAAGCCATCTCCACCGCCTCCACCCAGCTCTCCGCCCAGATCGAGCAGTCCGACAAGAGCGCGCAGACGGCCAATGCCCGCCTTTCGGAAGCGGCCACGGCCATGAACGAGATGAACTCCACAGTGCAGGAAGTGGCCAGGAACGCGGCGCAGGCCTCCACCATGTCGTCCAATACGCGGTCGCAGGCCGAGGCCGGCGCGGACATCGTGCAGCGCTCGCTGGGCAGCATACAGGCCGTGCGCGAAATGTCCAGCGAACTCAAGAACGACATGGCCCAGCTCAATGAGCATGCCCAGTCCATCAGCAACATCATGGGCGTCATTTCCGATATCGCCGATCAGACCAACCTGCTGGCGCTCAATGCGGCCATCGAGGCGGCGCGGGCCGGCGAAGCCGGCCGCGGCTTTGCCGTGGTGGCCGACGAAGTGCGCAAGCTGGCGGAAAAGACCATGACATCCACCACGGAAGTGGGCAACGCCATCCGCGCCATCCAGGACAGCACCTCCAAGAGCGTCCAGTCCATGGATCAGGCGGTGGAGCAGATCGAGCAGGCCACCGACTTCGCCAATCAGTCCGGCGAGGCGCTGAAGCAGATCGTGCAGGATGTGGAGACCACGGCCGACGAAGTGCGGGCCATCGCCACGGCGGCCGAGCAGCAGTCGGCCACCAGCGACGAGATCAATCGTTCCATCATCGAAGTGAACGATATGGTGGGCCAGACGGCTGCCGCCATGAACGAAGCGGCTACGGCCGTCAATACGCTTGCCGGTCAGTCGCATGAACTGAGCGACCTTATCGAGAGCATGAAGCACGGATAACCGCCCTGCCCGGGAAAGCCCTTTGCAGGGGGCGGCCGTTTCGCGACGGCCGCCCCCTTTGCGTTTTTTGCGGGCGGGAGTGGAGGAGATGCCGGGGGACCACGACGAGGCGTCCCGATCTGACGTGATCGGCCGCCCTGCGGAGGGCGCATCAGATGCCGCGCAGCTTTTCCCGCAGCAGGGCGGCCTTGCCCGGGCCTATGCCCGGCAGGCGTCGCAAGTCCTCTTCAGTGGCGTTGCGCATGGCTTCGAGCGAGGCAAAGTGCTCCCAGAGCAGGCGGGCCGTGGCCGGGCCGATGCCCGACAGGCGCATGAGCTCGCCGGACAGGGCCGCCTTGCCGCGGGCCTTGCGGTGGCGGCCAATGGCGAAGTTGTGGGTCGTGTCGCGTATGTGCTGGAGGAAGAGCAGCTCCGGCGCGCCTTCCCGCAGGGGGAGAGGGTTGCTCCGTCCCGGCAGGAAGATACGGTCGGCCACGTTGCCGGCGCGGCGGTCGGCATGGCCGTCCTCGTCCCGGGCCTTGGCTATGGCCGCCAGCGAAAAGAGATCGCCCTGGCCGGCCTCGTCCAGCGCGCGCTGGACGGCGCGGAGCTGGCCGCGGCCGCCGTCGATGAGCAGCAGATCCGGCCACGGCGGGCCGCTTTCCAGCCGCCGGGCGATCCACTGATACAGGGTCGCGTAATCATCCCCGCCATCCGGCATGGCATAGCTGCGGTAGGCGGGCGGATGGGGTCGCGCGTCCTCAAAAACCACCATGCCGACCCGCGTCTGGCGGCCGCCGGTATGGGATACGTCCACACACTCGATGCGCTGCGGGCGCTCCGGCAGATGCAAGGCCGTGGCGATCTGCTGCAGGATGTCCTGTTCGGCATGACGCTCGCGCCGCCGGGCCTCCTCGCGGGCATTGGACTGGGCCACATCCACGAGCTGATTGTCCTTGGCATGCTGCGGAGCGACCAGACGCACAGGCCCGTTGCGGCGTTCGGCGAGCATCTGTTCCAGCGCCTCGCGCTGGCTGTGCGGGGAGGACGGAGCGTCCGGCGGCGGGCCGGCATCTTCATCATCCGGGGGCAGCCAGGGCAGCAGGATACGCGGCGGCGGCGTCATGGTGCTGTAATACTGCCCCACGAAGGACCAGAGCAGCTCCGGGGCATCCTCGAAGTTCAGGCCGCTCCAGTAGAAAGTGCGCCCGTCGGTCATGGCGCCGTTGCGTACAAAGATGATGCCCAGCGCCAGCCCCTTGTCCGCGGCGAACAGGCCGATGGCGTCCATGTCTCCGCCGCCGGGCAGGACGGTGGCCTGCCGCTCCACCGTGCGTTCCACGGCCCGGATCTGATCGCGCAGGCGGGCGGCGGCCTCGAATTCCAGTGCCTCGCTGGCGGCCTCCATCTCCTGCCGCAGCCGGGTCAGCAGGGGGGTGGATCTGCCTTCCAGCAGCTCGATGACCTTGTGTACGGCCTCGTAATACTGACGCGAGTCCACAAGCTGCATGCAGGGGGCCGGGCATTGCCCCATGTGATGATACAGGCAGGGCCGCACCCGGTTCTTCATGGCCCTGTCCGAACAGCGGCGCAGGGCAAAGGCCCGGTGCAGGAGCTTCCAGGTCTCGCGCGCCGCCAGCGCGGAGGTGAAGGGGCCAAAATAGCGCGCCCCGTCACGCCGGGCCTTGCGGACGACTTCCAGCCGGGGGAAGGGGTGCTTGAGGTCGAAGCGGAAAAGGACGTACTGCTTGTCGTCGCGCAGGACGATATTGTAATGCGGGCGATGTTTCTTGATGAGGCTGGATTCCAGCAGCAGGGCTTCTTTTTCCGTGGTGGTGGTCAGCACATCCAGGCTGGCGGCATGGGCCAGCATGGCGCGGGTCTTGGCCGGCAGGCCCTCCGGCCGGAAATAGGAAAGGATGCGGCGGCGCAGCACGCGGGCCTTGCCCACATAGATGATGCGGCCCTTGGCGTCCTTATAGAGATAGACGCCGGGACTAAGCGGCAGGGAAGCGGGGTCGGGACGTTGCATGCCGGGGAGTATAGGGGGGAAGAGCTGTTTCCCGCAAGAGCGTTTTATCTTTTTCAAAGGCAAAATGCTCTCAAAATCGGTGATGCTCTGTGCGGGGCCTGCATTGCCGAAATCAAAACGCATTCAGGCAATATCCCTTCCTGCATGTCAATAGATTTTTTGCTATAATCTATTGATATGTTTTGAATAAAAATATCTTTATAAAAATGCACGGTAATTGCCCAAAAGGAATGGAAGAGTACCGGGCGGTATTGTACCATTTCGGACAAAGTGAGAGCAAGCACGAAAGGGGGAAGTGCGTCCCCTTGTTTGTTTTTTGATAAAAATAAATAATTTCAGTGTGATATGTTCTTGCAACAATGCTTTGAATCAAATATGCCATATTTAAACAAGGGGTGTAGTCATGTCTGGAAAGCCTGTTGCACGCGCTGGAGATAGCGGCAGTCACGGTGGAGCTATTATTGATGGTAGTCTGAACATAAGGGCAAATGATCGTCCGATTGCCCTTGTTGGTAGTACTTATAACTGTCCGGTACATGGGCCAAATCTCATTATAACAGGTGAACAATCTGTTTTTGGCAATGAATTTCTTGTAGCGCCTGTTGGTTCAAAAACTGCATATGGAGCAGAGATTGCGTCTGGTTCTCCTGATGTATTCATTGGAATCCATGAAAATCATGAAATGGCATATGAAGATAATGTAAACGAAGAATATGACGAGCAAATTGTTGCAATAGATAGTATAAGTGGTGAACCTATTAGTTATTATCCTTTTTTTATAGAAACAGAAGAAGGTGTAATTTATAAAGGGAGAACTGATGATAACGGAAAAAACTCCACGGGTGCAAGCAAGTTTTTTGCAAATATTAACAGTTTATTGGGATGAAGATGCTATTCTTAGGTGGGATGAATAAAATATATTTGCTAATTTTATATTTTTAAGCTTGCTGTTGCTTTTCTATGGTGACTTGCTGTCTGTATTCAAGAAAAAAGGGCAGTTGAATTTTACAAAGAATTGGAGAAACAGTTATGCCAGACAGACCAAGTAAAGCAAAAACTAACACTACCCCTCAGTCAAAGAAAAATGAATCCTTAAATATAATTACTTTTGCGAAGCTCAGAGCTGCATATCCTTCTTCTCCACCATGTGATACAGACGCTTTCCCAGATCAATGTGCAATAAAAGTCTCGACCGCTTTGCGAGGTGCTGGAGCTTCACTAAAGTCTTTTAAAGGTGCTTGCTGTTGGCAACCAGAGCATAAAGGAATGAAACATGTCTTGCGAGCCGAAGAATTAGCTAACTGGCTTAAGAAACGCTATCTTGCAAATTGGCCAAATCCAGTTGATATTACAGGAAAAGACTGGAAAGCGAAAATTGAAAATAAAGCAGGAGTAATTTTCTTTAAAGACTATTGGCTACGCAAGTGGGAAAAATTCCCCACTGGCGATCATATTGACTTATGGGATAAAGATGAACTGACATCAGGTGGGATCGCGGGTATTTTACGTTTTTGGCTTGGAATAGATAAATTAGATGTATCATGGCTCCATGAAGAATGGGTATATTCCAATCTGGGAGATTCTAAACAAATATTGTTTTGGGAAAGCAAATGAAGAGAATTGTACGAAAATTGATGAGGATTGTACTAAAATTGGGTGCTTTTTTGATATGTGTGTTTATATTTTTTATAATATTCACCCGTTCGCTTTTTCCCACTCCTGCAGAAGGTGAAGATACAGTGAATGCTCTATTTGGTTGGATGTTTGTATGTGTTATTTTATCTATTGTTTGTTCTGTAATTGCTGTGCAAAAACTATCCAATATGAAGGAGTTTTTATGTAGAATGATATGTATTGTTTTTATTGTATTGATAGTAACTGCAAGCATGTTTTTATATCATTGTTATACATGGCATTGCTCTATAATGGATTGCTTTCAGGAAATATGGTAATTTTAGGAGGTGATAAAAAGTCCTTATCTGAGAGAGTGTCAATGTCAAGAGAGTTCTTTTGGAAATATTTATTTTTACATAAGTTTTGTTGTATTATATCAATTTTTTAGAATGCCTGCTTCACACATGCCATTTTACTGAGAAGCCTTTGTGGATGATTTCATTCTAAATGGAATAGAGTGTTTTCTTTTGAAAAAGGGAAAACGCGAGGCGGCGGCACAGCGCTGTCCGGCCGAAACCAGGCAGAAAGGCCGTGTTTTTCCGCGAAACGACAGACCGCATGATTTGAAGCGTAAAGCGTTTCAAGCTGAAAATACTCAAGAGCGGCAGAGATGCCGGCCGCCCGAGCTGGCCAGGCGGTATGCGAAGGGCCCGCCGAAGCGGGCCCTCGCTGGACAGACATCAGGCCGTCGAAAGCATCGACGGCGGATGCGCCTAGAAGCTGTAGACGTAGCAGAGGTTGAAGTTCCACGCGTCGCGCACGGTGTCATCCTTGCCGTTCATAAGGCTGTGACCCCAGACGTTGCGGGATTTGTCGAGCCACATGGCGATATAGGAAGCTTCGAAGACCATTTCCAGGTTTTCGTAGATCTTGTAGGAGTTGACCAGGCCGATTTCCAGCGCATAGTCATCGGTGGTCAGGTACATGCTGTCCTTGCCGATGAGGCTGCCGTTGGCGGCCGTATTGTAGTCATTGACCAGCACTTTGGCCATGTGGGGGCTGTTGGTGCCGCCCATGAAGTTCACATAGAGGCACTGCTTGAGGTCTTCCACAAAGCTCACGTCCTTGGCGCGGATACCCACGCCCCAGGTGCCGGTCATGCCGTAGCCGATGGTGCTTTCACGCGCCAGATAGGGGTTGCCGTTGAAGGCGTAGCGGGAAAAGGCGTTGTTGGTGTTGTTGACGCTCACGAAGGGCATGCGCTCGGAACCGTTGCCCGTGTTGTCGTCGTCACCGGAACCGTACCAGCCGTAGATGCCAGGGGTCACCCAGTCCATCTTGTATTCCACCAGCAGCGAAGCCAGCCAGCCGGCGCGGTTGGCCGAGCTGTCGTCGTAGGACACGGAACCGTAGTTGAAGTCGAAGGCGATGCGGAAGGGATCGAAGGCCACGATGTCGCCGGTGATGCCCGCCCACACGGCATTGCCGTAGCCGGTGAGCTTTTCGTGATGCGTCCCGCCGCCGATGGGGTACATGCCCGCCCTGTAATAGGCGTTGGATGTTCCGGCATTGTTTCTGCTGATGGAGTAGTAATCGTCGCGGCCGTTACGGAAGGCGTTGGGGCCGATCATGCCGTACATGGCCCAGGGGGTCACTTTCACGCCGTCGAAGGTCAGGGGCAGGGCAAGGGCGAACAGATCCACATTGTCCATGTAGTTCTGGTGGTAGTTCGGGTTGCCGTCACGGGTCCAGCCGCTGTAGTTGTCGTTCATGGGACGCGCCCACAGAGCGGTCAGGGCCACATTGTCATTGAATTTGTAGGAGGCGGTGATGCCGGCCACGTCGTCATTGAAGACCTGGCTGCCGGTGGTGAAGCTGGGCAGGGCCATGCCCTGGATGCCCATGCGGAGCTTCAGGTCGGTCTGGGGGACAAGCCAGTCGATGTAGGCTTGCTTGATCTCGATGACGCTGGTGCCGTCAGCGCCCAGTGCGGCGCCGTTGTCGTTCTTGCCCCAGCGCTGGTCGCCAAGTTCGAAATACAGCGTTCCGGAGAGGCTTTCGGAAGCCACGGCATCCAGCTGGACGCGGAAGCGCTGTTCGACTTCGAACTCGTCTTCCTTGCCGTTATAGCCCGTCTGGCCGTTGCCGCCGGTAAAGTTGCCGTTCTGGCCGTAGTCCGCGCTCACAATCCACTGGCCTTTGGCCTTGAAGTCGATGGCGTTGGCCGTGCTCAACCCCCCGAGCAGCATGCCGGCCGCCATGAAAAGCGTCACGATCTTTTTCATGTGTTTCCTCCTCTGCGAGAAACATGGTCATAAAAGCGCCTGCAAAAACATAGGATTTTGTTGGATGACTGGCAAGTAAAATGGTAAAAGAATTTTTACTGCAAGAAAATCTCGGCAAGGCGCGGGGCGGGCGGGAGGCAAGGCATGGCGGGCGCCGTCGCGCCTGCCGGAAAAACGCCAGGGGACAGGCACGTCATGAATCGCCTGTCCCCTGGAAGCGGATAGCGCCGCAGCGGGCTAGTCGTCGGCGGGCACGAACTTGCCGGAAGCCACCAGCTCGGCCACCTGAGCGACGTCCTTGTCGCCGCGGCCGGACAGGTTGACCAGGATGACGGTGTCCTGCGGCAGCTCGGGGGCGATGCGCATGGCGTGGGCCACGGCATGCGAGGATTCCAGAGCGGGGATGATGCCTTCATGCCGCGAAAGGGCAAAAAAGGCCTCCAGCGCCTCGGTGTCGGTCACGCTGACGTATTCGGCGCGGCCACTGTCTTTCCACATGGCCAGTTCCGGCCCCACGGAGGGATAATCCAGCCCGGCGGAGATGGAATAGACCGAAGCGGCTTCGCCGGCGGCGTCCTTGAGCATGTAGGAGCGGAAACCGTGCAGCACGCCCGGCTCGCCCAGACAGAGGGAGGCCGCGTTCTCGCCGTAGCCCGAACCGATGCCCCCCGGCTCCACGCCCACGAGGCGGACGTCCTCATCCGCCACGAAGCCGGAAAAGATGCCGACGGCGTTGGAGCCGCCACCCACACAGGCCATGCAGATGTCGGGCAGGCGTCCGGTGCTTTCCAGCATCTGGGCACGGGCTTCACGTCCGATGACCGACTGGAACACGCGCACCATATAAGGATAGGGGTGCGGCCCCACGGCCGATCCCAGCACATAAAACATCTCAGGGTCGTTGACCCAGATGTCGAGCGCCTCGTCCACGGCTTCCTTGAGCGTGCGCTGACCGCTGGTGGCGGCGCGCACCGTGGCGCCCAACATCTCCATGCGCGTCACGTTGAGATGCTGACGAACTATGTCCACCTCGCCCATGCAGATGGTGCAGTCCAGCCCCATGAGGGCAGCGGCCGCGGCAGTGCCCACCCCGTGCTGGCCGGCGCCGGTCTCGGCGATGACGCGGGTCTTGCCCATGCGCTTGGCCAGCAGGCACTGACCAAGGGTGTTGTTGACCTTGTGCGCGCCAAGATGATTCAGATCCTCGCGCTTGAGCCAGATCTGTGCTCCTCCCAGCTTGCGGCTGAGGTTGGCGCAATGAAAGACCGGGCTGGGACGACCGGCAAAATGCGCCAGCAGGTAGTCCAGCTCTTCGAAAAAGGCGGGATCCTTCAGGGCTCCCTCAAGAGCCCGGCTGACCTCATCCAGACGCGGTTGCAGGGCTTCGGGCACAAAACTGCCGCCGTATGCGCCGAAAAAGCCGTCAGCAGGGGCGGCGCAGGGAGTGGATTTGCTCATGGTATCTCCTTGGAAAAAATCTGGCCGGCGGTGCGGCCCAATCAGAAAAAATGCCCCTTTTGGCCGCAGGCGTCAAGGCGGTTCGTCGCCTGCCGCCCCGGCTGGCGGCTGCGAGAAGCGGTTGTGGACTGGGGAAAAGTCGTCTATGGTGGCCCCTCCCGCGCACATCCCGTGTCCGGGAGGGTTTTTCGGCTTTGGAGGCGGCATGCTGGAAGAAAAATATACAGGCGACGGCAAGGTGCTGCTGCTGGCCGGCGGCGGCAGGATATTCACCGATATCGCGGCGCGCTTCGTCCGCAGCGAGCGCAGCCTGGACGACATCGCGGCCTCGCCCTATTCGCGGCAGATCGTGGAGAATATCCTGTCCAGCGGGCACAGGGCGGCACTGGAGTTCGATTTTTTCCTCTTCGGCGTGGAGGGCTATTCGCGCGTGACCGAAGTGCAGCTCGTGCGTAAGCGCATGGCCTCCTACCTGATCAAGTCGGGCCGGGCCGAACTCAACGGCAAACGCCGCTACTCCGTGGTGTACCCGCGCTCCGTCCGCGATTTTTCGGCACAGCTCACCCTGCCCGACGGCCACACGGCCTCCCTGAGCGGACACGACCTGGCCGACCTCTCCCGCCAGTGGTACGAAGCCGGGCTGGACGCCGGCCTCCCGGAAGAAGATCTGCGCTACCTCAAACCCCAGGCCACGGAATTCAAGGCCATCATCGGCATGAACGCCCATGCCCTGCTGGACTGGTTCGCCATCCGCTGCTGCCGCAACGCCCAGCACGAGATCCGCCACCTGGCCGGTCAGATGCTGCGCCTCTGCCGCGAAGCCGCCCCCGATCTTTTCCGGGGCGCCGGGCCGAGCTGCGTCCAGCTCGGCTACTGCCCCGAAAACCGACTTCAGCACCCGCGCTGCCGGGGCCGCGTCCTGACCCGGGACAAGGCGATGGAGATCCTGCGCGCACACGGCGGTCAGCCGTCAGGCGATCTCATGGATGCCGACGCCGAAGGCGATTAGCTGAAACGGCTGTTCTTTTTTGCGGGGGAAAGGAAGGGGGCTTTTTTGCAAAAAAGCCCCCTTCCTTTCCCCCCGCGCCCCCCATCCATCCCGCAAAAAACTCCTCCGGGGAGGATGACGAGACAGCGTGCCCCGCAGGTCGCCCCCCTGAGCGCAGGTCCCCCGGCGGCATACACTGGGAAAGGGACAGATCTGCCGCAAAAAGTCCCCCCTTTCCCCCGCATGACCACACAGCCCAGGGGTGGGCGAGGGGAAGTCCTTTTGCTGGGGGCGCATTGACCTCCCTGCCGGCAGTGGCTATGGTGGAGGCTGGTTCGGCGGCGTGCCGGAAGGCCGTCGCACTCTTTTCACCACGGCACCGAGGTTGCCGCGCATGCCAGAAGATCCGCACGTCCCGCCGCCGTCCAGCGCGGCGGAAGCATCCCACATCTTTGCCGTACAGGCCGTGGAGAGCGGCCAGAAACTCCTCCAGCTGCTGCAGCGGCGTCTGAATTTGCCACAGGGCTTGCTGCATCGCTGGATACGCACCGGACAGGTCCGGCTCAACGGCGGTCGGGCCAAGCCTTTTGCCATCGTGGCCGTGGGCGACATGATCCGACTGCCGCCCTTTGCCGGCAGTATGACGGGCCGCAGGAAGGCGGGCGCCGGTGTCGGCGTCAGCGGGGATCTGCCGCCGCTGGTAGGCAGGAGCGGCGACGTCTGGGCGTTCAACAAGCCTTCCGGCCTGCCGACCCAGCCCGGCACCGGGCATGAGGACAGCCTTGCCGGGCGTCTTGCCGCCCGGTATGCCGGTCAGCCGTATATTCCCACTCCCATACATCGTCTGGACAAGGACACCTCGGGCATCCTGCTGGTGGCGGGCAGTTTTGCCGCGCTCAGCGCCATGACGTCCGCTTTGCGGCGGCATGAGCTCCGCAAGGAATATCTTGCCTGGGTGGCGGGCCGCTGGCCGCATGACGGGGGCCGGCAGCTGACGCACTGGCTGTGCAAGGTGAACGCCGGAGCGGGCGAACGGATGCGCGTCAGCGATGCGCCCGGCGAAGGCGTGGAGGCCTCTTTGAGCGTCCTGCCGCTGCGGCGGGAGGCGGAGTGCAGTCTGTTGCTCGTGCGCCTGCATACGGGGCGCACGCATCAGATCCGCGCGCAGCTCGCCCATATGGGCCATCCGGTACTGGGGGACGGCAAGTACGGTACGCCGGGGACGGCGCCGCGCCTCATGCTGCATGCGTTGCGGGTGAGCCTGCCGGATGGGGAGACCTTTGCCTGCCTGCCGGAATGGGGTCCGCCCTTTGCCGTGACCGCCATGCCGTCCCTGTCGGGAGAGCTTGCCCGTCTTCAGGGGGAGGAGGGCGACGGGCCGGCGTGATACACCATGTCGCGAAGGGCCGATGCCGCGGCTGATTGGCGGAGACAGCGAGTCGTTGTCGTATGCTCTGGGTAAAAAAAGCGGAAGAGAACGGGGAGTTCTCTTCCGCTTCGTACCTCTGCAGCTGCGCGAAAGGGAAGGGAGTTAGGCGCGCAGGCTGGCAGTAAGCGAGGAGATCTGGGCTTCCAGGCTGGCAAGCTGCCCGTAGGCAGTGGTATCACCGGAAGCGAGAGTGGCGCTGAGCATGCTGACGCGGGACTGAAGCGCGGAGATCTGTTGACGGATGTTTTCCTGTTCAGCGCTGTCGTCCTCACTGCTGCTGTCGCCGCCCTGGCCGCCGTTACCGGCGCCTGACGCAGGCGCTGGGGCAGCGCCCTGGACCTGCTCGGCCGCAGGGGCGCTTTCCGTCGCCGCCTGGCTGGCGGAGGCGTCTTCCGCCTTGCCGGTAGCCGTGTAGCTCTGGGCCAGGCTCTGGAGCAGGGAGTCGCTGCCGTCTTCGGACTGCGTCGAGCTGACAAGCCCGCTGTACTGACCATAAGACTGGGCAAACAGCTGACGCGCCTGTTCGGAAATGGATACGCTGTCGCTGCTGGTGGAGGTGTCAGCGTTGTCGCTCTTACTGTAGTTGGAAAGAAGATTGTTGACGGAATTCGTGGTATCAAGAGACAAAATGCCGTTATTCTGCAACGCTGTAATATCCATAACTTCTCCTCGGGGAAAATTTTTCCACGCGTTGATGTTTTCTGCATCACATCTAGCAATTCTGATGCCATTTTGTGTAAAGGTAATTATTTCAGCGGGGAGAAAAAGGGGGCGGCAGATATGTCCGCTTTACAGGCTGCGGGGGCTGTGGCAGCATGCCGGACATGCTCGCGTCTGATCTTTTACCCGCGCACGTTGCCGCCGCCCCGTCGGGCGTCCGTCTGGAAGGCGTGGCGGGGATGTCTGAGTGTGTCGTCTTCCAGCTTGCCGACGAGACCGCCCTGCGGGCGGCGGTGCGGCGGTCTTCCCGGGCGCGCCGCCTGCGGCTCTGTTTGACGGCGGCGGGCGAATGGCGGCTGATCGTCCCCGCAGGCTGCCTGCTGCATGCCCGGCGGGACTGGCTGGAAGGGCTGACGCCTTTTGTGGAACGGGCGTGGCGGCGGTACTGCCGCCGTTGCGCCGCGGAAGAGGCGGAGGGGAGCCTGTTGCCGGAGAGGCTTGTCCTGCCGGTGACGGGACAGGACCTGGAGGTACGCCGGGGGGGCGGCTGGCAGCAGGGCTGTACGGCGGTCGCCGGCGGCGCCCATCCCCCCGTGACGGTGGAGGCCGGGGCCCGGCGGCTGTTGCTGGTGGCGACGGAGAGCCGGTTGACGCTGTACGGCGATGCGGATGACGGGCTGGCGGCGGAGGCCCTGCGCCGCTGGTGCCGGCGGCAGGCCGGGCAGTATTTGCCGCCTCTGCTGAAGGAGCTGGCGCATCGCCACGGCTTCGCGGTCAGCGAGGTTTGCGTGCGGGACCAGCGGAGCCGCTGGGGGAGTTGCAGTCGGGACAGGCAGGGGGCGGGGCGTATCCGCCTCAACTGGCGGGCGCTGCTCCTGCCGGTTGAGGACGCGGCCTTCCTCTGCCTGCATGAGCTGTGTCATATCCGGCGGATGGACCATTCCCCGGCCTATCGGGAAGAGCTTGCCCGCTACGCGCCGGACTGGCCGGAGCGGGAGCGCCGCCTGAGCCGCTTCTGGCGGGAGCTGCCGCGCTGGGCCCGGCCCGCGGGGTGAGGGGAGAGCGAGCTTTAGCTATTTCCTGACGGCTCTCCTTGCCGCTGGAAACAGCATGTTCCTTAAGTAGCGTTATTCGCTGGTTATTCGCGATGAAAAAAATAGTCAGACCATTTGTGAAGTGGGCCGGAGGAAAAGGGCAGCTGCTGCCGGAGATTCGGAGGTATTATCCGTTTCAGACTGGCAGGATTACCCGCTATGCCGAACCATTCATCGGTGGGGGAGCAGTTCTCTTTGATATTTTGAGTCAATATGAACTTGATGAGGTCTACATTAGTGATGTTAATGCGGATCTCATCAATGCCTATCGTGTCATTCGGGATTGCGTGGAGCAGGTTATTGAGCGTTTGCAGGCTATGCAGCAGGATTTTTTACCGTTGCCTCCGGAAGATCGGAAGACATATTATATGACGCAACGGGAAAGTTTTAATAGGCTCAAGAAATGCAGCGATGGCAAAGCTTCCGTTGAAAAAGCGGCTTTGTTGATATTTTTGAACAGGACATGCTTCAACGGTTTGTTTAGGGTCAATAAAAAAGGATTCTTCAATGTGCCAATTGGTGCCTACAAAGCTCCTCTCATCTGTGACAGGGAGAATCTTCACACTATCTCTGAAAAGCTTGCGTCAGTAAATATTCACTGCGGTGATTATCGCGACTCGGAATCGTTTATTGATACACGAACATTTGTTTACATCGATCCTCCGTATCGTCCCATTTCTGCGACGGCAAGTTTTACCGCCTACAGTGAGAATGCCTTTGGTGACGAGGCTCAGCAGGAACTTGCCGAATTCGTGGGAAAGATACATGCCAAAGGGGCTAAGATACTTGTCAGCAATTCCGACCCAACAAACCATGACAGTCAGGATAGCTTTTTTGATTCCCTGTACGCTTCCTATACGATACGTCGTGTTGAGGCCTCCCGTATGATCAATTCCGACAGCAAGTCTCGCGGAAAAATCAGGGAACTGTTGATCTCAAATTCGTAAAGTGCATTTTTAGGTCGATGCTCATGGAAGGAACGAATATGTCCAGAGCTTTTTCGGAGTGGTTGAACGGTTTTCGCGAAAGTATAGCAAGTTATGATTATTATATTGATTTCAATAAGGTTTATCGAAATGTAGAGGGTATAAAGATCGAATTGAGCATGTTGAACTCACTTATTGGATCGAAAAATATAAAAAAGGATTTTCAAGAGCTTGTCCGAAAATACCCAGAAGTTCTGAAATGCATTCCTCTTCTTTTGGCTGTCAGAAATGAAGAGATATTTTGTCAGGATGCCACAGGAGGCTATCTCTATCGGTTTGGATGTGCCGATGGTACGCCAGCTGATGAGCTTGTGGAACGTTATACCTATTTCATGGAACGCACAGGGCTTTTTGAGTTGTTGCAAGATCACATCATCAGCAATGTGATGGACTATGCCACAGGAGTGGAAACCGGACTGGACTCCAATGGACGGAAAAATCGTGGCGGGCATTTGATGGAAGATCTTGTGGAGCGATTCATACGGCAGGCTGGTTTCATAAAAGGTCAGTCTTATTTCAAGGAAATGTACATCCGTCAGATAACAGACAACTGGGCCATTGACCTTTCCGCTCTCTCCAATCAGGGAAAAATGGAAAAGCGTTTTGATTTTGTCGTCAAGACGGATCGAATGATCTACGGCATTGAGACGAACTTTTACGGTAGCGGCGGCAGTAAGCTCAATGAGACTGCCCGCAGTTATAAAACACTCGCCCTGGAGGCGGAAGACATAGAGGGCTTTACCTTTGTCTGGTTTACGGATGGAAAAGGCTGGGCAAGTGCCAGGAATAATCTTGAGGAAACATTTGACGTGATGCCGCATATTTATAATATCAAAGATCTGGAAAACGGCATCATATCAGAGGTCTTTGTATGATGCCGAAAAGAATTACCAAATGGGAGCCGGAAAATTTTGAACTGGAAATGACGACGCACTGGTCATTTCCGCAACGAGGAGACTGGGCAACGCATGATGCAAAATGGCGTGGAAACTGGTCTCCATACATTCCCAGAAATATTTTGCTTCGGTATTCCCATGAAGGAGACTGGATTCTTGATCAGTTTGCCGGAGGTGGAACTACTCTTGTTGAGGCAAAATTGCTGAATAGAAATTGTATCGGTATTGATGTAAATAATTTAGCGTTGGAGAGGTGTAGAGAAAAAATTGATTTTCAGCATGAAGGTGCTGACGGAATCATTCATCTGCACAAGGGAGATGCTCGTCATCTTGATTTTATCGATGATGAAAGCATTGATCTTGTGTGTACACACCCTCCCTATGCTGATATTATCCGGTATAGTGAAAATATTATTGAAGATTTGTCACGATGCAAGAAGGAAGACTTTTTGAAGGAAATGGAATCTGTCGCTTCAGAAAGTTATCGTGTACTAAAAAAAGGTAAGTTTTGCGCAATACTGATGGGGGATACCCGGAAAAAAGGTTGTATGATACCTCTTTCATTTGCGGTAATGCAGATTTTTGAAAATGCAGGGTTTCATCTTAAGGAACTTGTCATCAAGGAGCAGCATAACTGCAAGGCCACGGGCTATTGGAAGAAAAACAGCATAAAGTATAATTTTCTGCTTATTGCCCATGAGTATCTTTTTATCTTCAGAAAATGGTAACACTATGACCAGTTAACTTATTCTGTAGCATCCTGACTGGTCGCGAGAATTGTAGATCTTCCCTGAGGAAGATTTTCGAGCAAAAGCACTTCCGATGCAGACTCAGGGGTGCAGCTTGCCCATGAAGGCCGAGCGTCCGGCGAGCACCAGCCGGTCGCCGCGGTGCAGGGTGGTACGGGCCGGCGGGACGAAGATGAAGGCGTCCTCGCCCACGGGGCGTATGCCCATGACCATGACGGCATGCTCCTGCATGAGGTTGAGTTCCACCAGCGTCTTGCCGTCCCAGTTGTCCACTTCCAGCTCCTGGATGGCGATGCCGCCGTATTTGGGGATGAGGTCCAGCATGCCCGGATGGGTGAGCTGGTGCGCGGCCATGACGGCGGCTTCCATCTCCGGCACCACGGCGCGGTCCACATGCAGGCGTTCCAGGATCTTCCGGTGTTCCTCATTGGAGGCCTTGACCCAGATGCGCGGTCCGGCCAGCTCCTGCACGTTGAGCGTGATGCTCAGCGAATGCTCGACGCCGGCGCCTACGCAGATGACCACCCAGTCCAGATCCTGGATATGCAGGGAGCGCAGTACCGACAAGTTGGTGGCGTCGGCCTTGTAGACCGCTTCAAGGTGTTCCTCGGCAAGCTGCACGCGGGCGTCGGACTGGTCGATGCCCACGACGGTATGGCCCAGCTCCACAAGGGTCCTGGCCATGCGCAGGCCGAATTTCCCCAGGCCGATCACGCCGATTTCCAGTGATTTTCTGGCGACCATGCTGTCTCCTGTCGGTTGAAGGTAGGGGGCGTGTCCCGTGCGGGATGCCGCATGCCCTCCCGGCGGTCTCCGGGGGCGTCGCGAAGGGGCACGCCGGGCGGGCTGTCTCAGCCAATGGGCATCTGCGCTTCCGCGTAGGCGTAGCTCGTGCGTTTGCGCAGGCTGCGGATGGCCAGGAGCAGGCTGAGCAGGCCCACGCGTCCGGCAAACATGTTGAAGATGATGATCAGCTTGCCTTCCACGGTGAGTTGCGGGGTGACGTTGACGCTCAGGCCCACCGTCCCCAGCGCGGATACGACCTCGAAGAGCAGATGGACGAAAGGCAGGCCGCTGTGTGCGTCGCTGCGATGCAGGATGCCGGTCTCGGTGAGCGTTAGCAGAAAGAGCGAGCCCACGATGGTCAGGCAGTAGAGGAAAAAGAGCGTCAGCGCCTGCGTGACGTTCTCGTGCGGCACGCCGCGTCCGCCCAGCACGATCTGGTCATTGCCCCGGAACTGCGCCAGAAAGTAGCCCACCAGCACCCGGAACGTGCCCAGCTTGATGCCGCCGGCACAGGAGCCTGGCCCTCCGCCGATGAACATGAGCAGCATGATGACCAGCAGGCTGGCAAGACTCAGGTGCGACATGTCCACCGTGTTGAAGCCCGCCGTGCGCGCGGAGACCGAATGGAAAAAGGAGGTCAGCAGCAGGGCGAGGCCTTCGCCCACCTGATGTTCGTTGCCGGGCCGCCGCCACTCGATGACGTACAGGAGCAGGCCGCCGGCCAGCACCAGAAAAAGGGAGGTCCGCAGGACGAGACGGCTGAAGCGGGAAAGCCGCGCGACCGGCAGGCCCAGCCGCCCCCGCGTGAGCAGGCCCAGCAGTTCGCGCAGCACGGCGAAGCCGAGGCCCCCCAGGATGACGCACAGGCTGATGATGACGTTGACCGTCACGTCCCGCTGCCAGGCCATGAGGTTGTCGGCGCGCAGGGCGAAGCCCGCGTTGCAGAAGGCCGACACCGCATGGAAGAGGGCCCGGAACGGGGTGAAGAAGGCCGGGTCGTGCCAATGGAGCGCCAGCGCGGCCAGCAGCTCAATGCCCAGCACGATGCCGATGATCTGGCGAAGGAAGGCCCGCAGGTCGAACGATCCGCCCAGCAGGGCCTGGCTCACGGCCTCGCGGCTGGTGAAGGGGACCTGTCGCCGCCAGAGCAGGAAGGCAAGGCTTGTATAGGTCATGACGCCAAGGCCGCCCGTCTGGATGAGCAGCAGGAGCACGGCCTGTCCCGCCGGGGAGAGCACGGTGCTGATGTCCACGGTGCTCAGGCCGGTGACGCAGACCGCGGAAGTGGCGAGGAACAGTGCGTCGATGCCGTCGAGATGCGCGCCGCCGGCATGGCTGAAGGGCAGGGCCAGCGCCAGTGCGCCCAGCGCAATGGCCGCCAGAAAGGAAATGACCGGCCAGGTCACCGGCGAGAAGAGACGGCGTCGCATGAGCCCATGCCTAGCCCATCCCGTCCGGAAAGGCAAGCCGGAAAGAAAGCGCTTTACAGCCGCATATGTTTCCGCTACAAGAGGGCAATCAAGCTAGGGGAGCCGCGCATGGCAGATGGCGCGGCTGAGAGTGGGCCCGGCCCAGACCCTGTGAACCTGACGCAGTTCGCACTGCCGGAGGGAAGCTCCTTGTCGCACCGCTTTCCTGCCGTGCGATTTTTTTTATCCCTGCCCTGCGTCGCAACCCGCGAGGCTCAATCATGGCATCTTCGCTCCTTTCGCTCAACAGCACGCTGCGCGATCTCCTTGATGCGCACCTGTCCCGCATCGCCGCCGAGGAAGGACTCGACCCTCAGGCCATCACCGACGCCATCAGCGCCGGTACGATGGTGCTGCTGGGCAACCCCGCCCACAAGGGGGTGAAACCCATCATCGTGGGCCAGCCGTCCCGCATCAAGGTCAATGCCAATATCGGCACATCCCCGCTCTGCAACTGCCTCAATACCGAGGAGCGCAAGCTCAAGGCCGCGCTGGACGCGGGCGCCGACACGGTGATGGACCTTTCCATCGCCGGCGATCTGGACGCCATCCGTCAGGGCATGCTGGCCGCCAGCCCCGCTCCGCTGGGCACTGTGCCCATGTATGCCGTGGGCCAGCAGATCCTCGACGCCGACCGGGACATCGCCAGCATGAAGGCCGACGATCTGTTCAATGAGATCGAAAAGCAGGCCAGACAGGGCGTGGACTTTATGACCGTGCACTGCGGCCTGTCCCTCAAGGGCGCGCAGTACGGCGTGGAAACCGATCGCGTCATGGGCGTCGTGTCCCGCGGCGGCTCCATGCTCTCCCGCTGGATGCTGGAGAACCAGCGCGAAAATCCGCTGCTGGAATACTTCGACCGCCTCATCGACGTCTGCCGCCAGTACAACGTCACCCTGTCCCTGGGCGACGGTCTGCGTCCCGGCGCGGGCGTGGACGCGGGCGACGCCGCCCAGTGGGAAGAGGTCATCAACCTCGGCCGGCTGGCCAAATACGCGCTGGAGCGCGGCGTACAGTGCATGATCGAAGGGCCCGGCCATGTGCCCATGCATCAGGTGCGTACCCAGATCCAGGGCATCAAGCGCCTGACCAACAACGCGCCGCTCTATGTGCTCGGGCCGTTGTGCTGCGACAGCGCGCCGGGCTATGACCACATTGCCGGCGCCATCGGCGGCGCCATCGGCGTGGAAGCCGGAGTGGACTTCCTCTGCTACCTCACGCCCGCCGAACACCTCACCCTGCCCGATGAGGCCGATGTGCGCGCGGGCGTCATGGCCTCCCGCGTGGCCGCTCAGGTGGGCGAAGTGGCGCTGGGCACCAAGCGCGCCGTGGCCCGCGAAGCTCTGATGAACGAAGGCCGCAAGACGCTTGACTGGGACAAGATGCGCGCCGCCGCCCTTGACCCCGAACAGCTCGACAAGCGCCGCGAAGAGCACAAGAATGAAGAAGTCTGCGCCATGTGCGGCAAGTTCTGCGCGGTGAAGATGCTGCGCGACCGCAAGACCAGCGCGTAAGCGCGAGCCTCCCCTGACCGGCGCTCATCCGCCGGAAGGACGGCATATCGTGGACAGTGAAAGGGCGCTCCCTCGGGAGCGCCCTTTTTGTCCGCATGGCGTGGGGCGTTGCCGTGGCCCCAGGGAGGATGAGTACATTTCCCGTTTGGAACGCTTTACGTTTCGATCCATACGGCCTGTCATTTCACGGAAAAAGCGCGGTTTTTCGCTCGGTTTGGGGGGGCGTGCCGCCTCGTGTCCCTGTCTCTCCCCCGGTAAAAGCGCGTTGGGGAAGGGATGGGGGGCTTGGGGGGAAGAATGGCGGGAACGCCTTTTCTTGCGTTGCGTGAAAAGGCTGGGCCCTCCCGCGCCGGCGGCGACCGAAAGGCGGCCTGAAGGGCCGTGCCCGTTGGGCGACGCAGGAGCCTTACGGGCATCGACAGCAGAGCGAGGGGTTTCCCTTCCCCCCAAACAGATGGCGAATAGTATTGACAGCCCCTTGGGCGGCGAAGGCGGGCGCGCTACTTGTTGTGCTTGTCCCACATGACGAAGAAGACCGAACCCACGATGAGCACGCAGGTCAGCAGGATACGCCAGGTGATGGTCTCGCCGCCGATCTGCCAGCCCAGGAAGACGCCGATGACCGGCACGACATATTCATACGAAACGGCCGTGGCGATGGAAGCATGGGCGAGCAGCCAGAAATAGGCGTAATAGGCGATGATGGCGCCGCCCACGGTCAGCCAGGCAAAGGCGACGAGCTCCGGCGTGCCGAGGGCGGATGGCCGCAGTTGGGCGGCTTCGCCGGCGCAGGCGGCCACCAGCAGAGATTCCAGCCCGCCGCAGATGAGCAGGAGAGCACAGGACTGCATGCCGGACAGGGCCGAGGCGTGGGGGAAGCGGCGGGAAATGAGCGTACCGGACACCCAGCCCAGGGTGGCGGAAAAGACCCAGATCATGCCGGAAAGGGAATTGACGGCTTCCGCGGGCTGGCCTCCCTGGGCGGCGGCTCTGCCCAGCGTGAGGAGCAGCAGGCCGGTCCCCCCGCCCAGCAGGCCGATGCACTGCATGAGGGTCGGGCGCTTTTCTCCGGCAAAGAGCCAGCCCGCCACCAGCATGCTGATGGGCGTGGAAGCCGTGATGATGGCCGCCGTGGAGGACGTGATGCCTTCCTGTCCCTTGGCAAGGAAGCCGCTGGCCATAAGCACCATGAAAACGGCCAGCCAGACGGCGTGGCGCATGTCCGCCCAGCGTGGCCGCCGCCAGCGGCCGGTGAGAAACAGCAGCAGGGACAGCAGCAGTCCGCCGCAGAGCATGCGCAGGCCGCAGAGGGTGAAGGGCCCGAAGGCGTGCATGCACAGCTTAAGGCAGATGTAGGTCGAACCCCACGAGATGTAAAGCAGAAACAGGTTCAGCAGGATGAGCATCCCCGTGTGGGAGAGTTGCATGGCGACCTCGCGGGAGCCCGCACGGCTCCAGGAATTGAGCGCGTCGACCCTAGCACCCCTCCTGCCGCCGGTCAAGGGAGCTTGCAGAGAAGGCTTGGCAGATGACCGGGCCCATGCTAGAGAAAGAGCATCAGGGGTAGGTCTATGAACAATACTGCTTTTCATTCCGCCTTTCAGGAGTTCATCAGCCGCAAGGGCATGAACGCCACGGCGCAACGGCGCATCATCGCCGAGGTATTTTTTGGTTTTCCCGGACATCATTCGCTGGAAGAATTCTACCAGCGCGTACAGCAGCAGGATCCGAGCATCGGCCAGACGACGGTCTACCGGACGTTGAAGCTGCTTTGCGAGGCCGGGCTGGCCACGGAGATACATTTCAGCGACGGCATCGCCCGCTATGAGCTGGCCGCGGCGGACAGCCACCATGATCATATGGTCTGCATCGCCTGCGGCAAGGTCATCGAGATCTATGATCCGCGCATCGAGAAGATCCAGCACGAGCTGGCCCGCAAGTACGACTTCCTCCTGCGCGGCCATGTGCATAATCTTTATGGCATCTGTGCCGCCTGTGCCGCGCGCGAGCAGCGCGAGCGGGAGAAGACAGGCCTTCCGTGATGTCGTCAGATTGGAGTTGACATTCGTTTTCAAATATGCCAGCCTGACGTCACAGGAGGCGGAAAACGTATGGAAACACTTCTTATTGTCCTTATCGTTCTGGCGGCAGCGGCCTACATGGGACGCAAGTGCTGGCGGGCTGTCGCCGCCGGCGGCAGGGGAAGCTGTGGCTGCGGTTCCTGCCGCTGCGGCCATCCGGCGGGGCACACTTCGTGCGGTACAGGGCGGAAACCCGCGGGAACGGAGCTTCCCTGCTGCTCGCGAGAGCGCTAGGTCCTGTTCACGCTCCTCGCCGACTGCTTGGGGCCTTCCCTTTCCAGCAAACAGCAAATGGCGGTGACGGTCCTAAGGCCTGCTACCATAACTATATGTAATTTCAGCGGACAAGACAAATAAGCTGTACACGCTCCGCTTGTCTTTGGGGGCGGGGTTGCCTCGTGTCCCGGCAGATTGTCAAACGAAAGTTGACACAAGGAAGACCCCGTCTTCCCTCATTTTTTCCACAGTTGTCCTGTAACCGAACTTCTTGCGCGGGCGGTGGTTTATGAAGGCCACCGCCCGCGCTGTCTCGTGCTCCCCAAGGCCCCTGAAGTTTCGAGTGCGGCTGCGGCCCGCTGCTGCCGGCCCCGCTCTGGCTGGCGGCCGCGCTGGCCGTTTCCACGGCCATCGCCTCCATGCATCTGAGCAAGACGCTGCACCCGCCCGGCGGGGCCACGGCGCTCATCGCCGTCACCGGCGGCGAGGGCATCCGTCAGCTCGGCTACCTCTATGCCCTCGTGCCCTGCCTGGCCGGGGCCTGCCTCATGCTGGGCATCGCCCTGCTGACGAACAACCTTGCCGGCGAGCGCCGCTATCCCCTCTGCTGGTGGTGAGGCGCGGGGGCGGGGTCGTCGCCCTGCCCGGCATGTGCGGAAAGGAAATCCGCCACACGCCGCTCGTCGTACCAGACGTCGCCCCGGCTCACAAACCCCGCATGCCCGCCGTGGCGGGGCACTTCCAGAAAAAGGTGAGCATTGTCCCGCGCGGCATCCCACGGATAGCAGGACGGCGCGCAAAAGGGATCGTCGGCGGCCAGCAGCAGATAAAGGGGGATGTCGATGCGCGGCAGCACGGGCAGGGCGCTGCATTCCCGCCAGTAGGTCGCGGCGTCGGCAAAGCCGTGCAGGGGGGCGGTGAAGCGTTCGTCGAACTCGGTGAAGGTCCGAAAGCCCTCCATGCCCTCGAGAGAGGGGAAGTCGGGGAAGCGGGCCGCCTTTTCGCGCATCTTGGCCCGCAGGGTACGCAAGAAATAGCGCATGTAGAGACGGCAGCCCGGCCCGGCCATGATCCGCGCGGCCGCGGGCAGATCGCAGGGCACGGACACCGCCGCCGCGGCGCGCACCCACGGCGAACGGCGGGCCTCGGCCAGATAACGGCATATCTGATTGCCGCCCATGCTGAAACCGGCCAGCAGCACCGGCAGACCGAAGGTCTCGGCATGGGACACCACGCGGGCCAGATCGTCCGTCTCGCCCATGTGGTACAGCCGCCGCGTCCGGTTGGGCTCGCCGGAACAGGAGCGCATGTTCCAGGCCAGCACCCGGAAGCCGCGCCGCACCAGCTCGCCCGCCAGCCCCAGCACATACCGGCGGCGGCTGTGCCCTTCCAGCCCGTGCGAGATGACGACCACGCCCCGCGTCTCGTCCGTCCGCGCGCCGGTATCCCGCAACGGCGGATGCTCATCCACATCCAGAAAGTCGCCGTCGGACGTCTCCAGCCGCAGGCGGCGCAGCCGTTCGCGCTGTGCGGCGGCGGGATAGCGCACCCGGCGGCCCCTGGCGGCCCAGATGGTATTGACGTGCGCCTGCCGCGCCCAGAAGGGCGGCACATAGGCGGAAGGAAGTATTGGCACGCTTCGCCCCCTTGTGTATGGTTGCGCCATGTACGATCCCCGCTCATCTTGTCCGGCGCGCGAAGCGCTGTCAAACACTCCCTCCCCGGCCGCTCCCCTTCAGACAGACGTTCTTGTGGCGGGAGCCGGCCCGGCCGGTCTCATGTGCGCGCGCGAAGCCGCCGGACGCGGCCTGCGCGTCCTCGTGCTGGAGACGTCCGGGCGGCCCGGGCGCAAGCTGTTGATAAGCGGCGGCGGCAAGGCCAATTTCACCAATCGCCGCGTGCTGCCCCTGCACTACCGCTGCGGGGACCCCGCCTTCTGCGGCCCGGCCCTGAAAGCCTTTTCTCCGGCCGTCATGGAACGCCTCGTGGCGGCCTGGGGCCTGCCCGTGGAGGAACGCGGGCACGGCCAGCTCTTCCTCACGGTCCCGGCCCGTGATCTTCTGCACTGCCTCATGGCGGACGTCCAGGCGCGCGGCGGGGTGGTGCATACCCATTGCGCGGCGCGTGCCCTGCGACGCACGGCGGACGGCTTTCGCGTGGAGACGGACGACGGCCCCTGCCTGGCCCGCGCCGTGGTGCTGGCCGCCGGCTCCCCGGCCTGGCCGCAGGCGGGCGGCTCCCCGGCGGGCTTCCGGCTGGCGCAGTCCTGCGGCCATACGCTCGTCCGGCCCTTCCCGGCCCTCGCCCCCCTCCTGCTGCCGCCTGACGCCCTGCCTGTCCCGCCGCCGTCCCCGGCCCGGGAAACGGCGACACCCCGCCGCCTGCCGCCAGCCGCCCGTCGGGGCCTGCCGCCAGCCGTCCGCTCCAGGCCCGGCGGCCCGCCGTCATCACCGGCCGCGGACGCAACGCCGACGCTGGCGGGCATCAGCCTGCCGGTTCGCATCTCCCTGCCGGAAGCGGGGCTCCCGCCGGCGCTGGCCCGCGATCCCGTCTGGCAGGACGACCTTCTCTTCACCCATGAAGGCCTCAGCGGTCCGGCGGCCCTCAAGGCTTCGCTCTTCTGGGAGCCGGGCATGGCCGTGCAGGTGGACTTCCTGCCCGGGACGTCCTTCCGCGTGCTACTGGACGACCCGCAGAGCGGACGCCGGAGCCCGCTCGCCCTGCTGCGGCAGCGGCTGCCACAACGGCTTGCCGAAACCCTGCTGCCGCCGGAGCCTGCCCGCCGCCGTGCGGCCGAACTGTCCCGCGCGGCCCGCGAAACGCTCTGCGCCGCCGTGCACGCCCGACGCTTCCAGCCCTGCGGCGTGGCGGACTTCCGCAAGGCCGAAGTCTGCGGCGGCGGCATCGACGTCCGCGAGGTGGAGCCCCGCCGTCTGGAAAGCCGTCTTGTGCCGGGACTGTTCCTTGTCGGAGAGCTGCTGGACGTGACGGGCCTGCTGGGCGGCTACAACCTGCACTGGGCCTGGGCCAGCGGCATGGCCGCCGGACGGGCCGTCCTCTCCTGAACGACCGCGCGACCGGGGCGGGGCTCCCCGCCGGCATGACGGCCCGGCGGCCTTTTTTCCTTGCCGTCCGCGCGGCCTTCGCCTACCATGCGGTATCATAACGAGTAAGGATACCCGCCCATGAATTCCTGTCACCTGATCACCGGCGGCGCCGGTTTCATCGGTTCCTGCCATGTGCTGCGGACACGGGCCGCCGGCACGCCCGTCGTCACGCTGGACAAGCTGACCTATTCCGGCAACCTCGCCAACCTGGCTCCGCTGGCCGGAGATGCCGACCACACCTTTGTACAGGGCGACATCGGCAACGGCGAACTTGTGGCGCACCTGCTGCGCACGCACCGCCCCGCCGCGGTCGTCAACTTTGCGGCCGAAAGCCATGTGGACCGCTCCATCCTCGATCCCGAGGCCTTCGTGCGGACCAACGTGCTGGGCACGACCACCCTGCTGCGCTGCGTGCTGGCCTACTGGCGGTCGCTGAAGGAGGAGGAACAGCGGCATTTCTGTTTCCTGCACGTCTCCACGGATGAAGTTTTCGGCAGCCTCGGCCCGGAGGACCCCGCCTTCACCGAGCACACGCCCTGCGCGCCCAACAGTCCGTATGCGGCCTCCAAGGCGGCCAGCGACCATCTGGTGCGGGCCTTTCACGAGACCTACGGTCTGCCCGTGCTGCTGACCAACTGTTCCAACAACTACGGGCCGCGCCAGTTCCCCGAAAAGCTCATCCCCCTGCTCATCCGCAACGCGCTTGCCCGTGCGCCCCTGCCCATCTACGGCACGGGACAGAACGTGCGGGACTGGCTGCATGTGGAGGATCACTGCGCGGCCATCGCCCGTGTGCTGGAAGCCGGCACGCCGGGCCGCTCCTACAATATCGGGGGCCGGGCCGAGCGCAGCAATCTGGAGGTGGCCCGCGCCGTCTGCGCCATCCTGGACGAGGAGCGCCCCCACGCCGACGGGCCGTACGCCGATCTCATCACCTTCGTGACGGATCGGCCGGGGCATGACTGGCGCTACGCCATGAACTGCGACCGCATCGAACGGGAACTGGGCTGGCAGCCGCGCCACAGTTTCGACTCCGGCCTGCGCCATACCGTCCGCTGGTATCTCGACAATGCCCACTGGCTGGAAGCCGTGCAGAGCGGCGCCTACCGCCAGTGGCTGGAGGTCAACTATGCGGGGCGCTGACGTGCGACGCAAGGGCATCATCCTGGCAGGCGGCTCCGGTACGCGCCTGCATCCCATCACGCTGGGCGTCAGCAAGCAGCTCATGCCGGTGTACGACAAACCCATGATCTATTATCCGCTCAGCGTGCTCATGCTGGCGGGCATGCGGGAGATCGCCATCATCTCCACGCCGCAGCACCTGCCGCTCTTCCAGGCCATGCTGGGCGACGGCAGCCAGTGGGGCTGCGCCTTCACCTACATCGTCCAGCCCCATCCCGACGGTCTGGCTCAGGCCTTCCTGCTGGCCGAGGACTTTCTGGCGGGCGCGCCGGCCTGCCTCATCCTGGGCGACAACATCTTTTTCGGCCACGGCATGGACAAGCTGCTGGAAACGGCCATGCGGCAGGACGGGGGGGCCACGGTCTTCGCCTATCATGTCAGCGACCCGGCCCGCTACGGCGTGGTGGAATTCGACGAGCTGGGCAACGCCCTGAGCATCGAAGAAAAACCCGAGGAGCCGCGCTCCAACTACGCCGTCACCGGCCTGTATTTCTATGACGAACGCATCGTGGACGTGGCCCGCACCATCCGGCCCTCGGCCCGCGGCGAGCTGGAGATAACCGACGTCAACAATCACTATCTGCGTGAAGGGAGCCTGCGGGTGGCCCGCATGGGGCGCGGCATCGCCTGGCTGGACACCGGCACACACGACTCCCTCCTGGCGGCGGCCAACTTCGTGCAGGCCGTGCAGAGTCGTCAGGGCCTCAAGGTCGCCTGTCCCGAGGAGATCGCCTGGCGCAAGGGCTTCATCGACGCCGACCACCTGCGGGATCTGGCCCGGCCTCTCTGCAAGTCCGGCTACGGACAATATCTGCTGGAACTGGTGGACGTCGCGCGCGGCTGGTGACGGGAGATCGGCACGGTGTCCTCCTCCCCTTCGACCCTGCGGCCCGCCGTCTTCCTGGACAGGGACGGCACGCTCAATGCCGACCGTGGCTATGTCTGCCGCCCGGAAGACATCCGCTGGCTGCCCGGCGTGGCCGCGGCTCTGGCCCGCCTGCGCTGGGCGGGCTACCTGCTCATCGTGGTCACCAACCAGTCCGGCATCGCCCGCGGCTATTACGACGAACAGACCATGCAGGCCCTGCATGACTGGATGGGGGCCGATCTGCGCGCCCAGGGGGCCCATATCGACGCCTTCTACCATTGCCCGCACCACCCGGATCTCAGCGGGGCCTGCCCCTGCCGCAAGCCCGCCCCCGGTCTGCTGCTGCGGGCGGCGGAGGACTGGTTCATCGATCTGGGACACTCCTGGATGGTCGGCGACAAGATGAGCGACGTGGTCGCCGGAAGGGCCGCGGGCTGCACGCCCATCCTGCTCGACACAGACATCGCCCCGCCGGACGAGGACCCCGCCCTGCTGCGGGCGGCCAGCCTGGGCGAGGCGGCCGATCTCATCCTCTCCGGCCGGACAGACGCCGCATCAGACAGCTAACCTGAGAGAAAAGCTATGGAAGTTGAACAGACAAGCGTTGCGGACGTGCTCCTCATCCGGCCCAGGATCTGGGGGGATCAGCGCGGCTTCTTTGTGGAGACCTGGCAGCGGGATCGCTATGCCGCGGCCGGCATCAGCCTGCCTTTCGTGCAGGACAATCATTCCCGCTCGCGCGGCGGCACCCTGCGCGGCCTGCATTTCCAGCGCAGCCATCCGCAGGGCAAGCTTGTGTATGTGTCGCTGGGCAGCGTGTTCGACGTGGCCGTGGACATCCGCCCCGATTCTCCCACCTTCGGCAAATGGTTCGGCGCCGTCCTGACGGCGGACAATCAGCACCAGCTCTGGGTCCCGCCGGGCATGGC
Source organism: uncultured Desulfovibrio sp. (assembly GCF_944324935.1). Classification (GTDB taxonomy): domain Bacteria; phylum Desulfobacterota; class Desulfovibrionia; order Desulfovibrionales; family Desulfovibrionaceae; genus Desulfovibrio. Next base: position 33,483 of record NZ_CALUYG010000027.1, read on the forward strand.
GCACGGCTTCCTCGTGCTGAGCGAGACCGCGCACTTCCACTACAAGTGCACCGATTTCTATCATCCCGAGGACGAAGGCTCCCTGCGCTGGGACGACCCGGACATCGGCATCATCTGGCCGGATTCGCCGGAGATCCTCCTTTCCGACAAGGACAGGGTCGCGCCCTGCTGGCGCGACGTGCGCGACGCCCTGCTGCGCGACAGGGCCTGACCCGCGCCGCCACCTTTCCCCACAGCCGTCAGCCCCTGACGGCAGGAGCATGAAACGCATGTACGACACTCCCCTGCGCCGCGTCGCCGCCATCCATGACCTTTCCGGCTTCGGGCGCGTTTCGCTGACAGCGGCCATCCCCATCCTCAACAACATGGGCATCCAGACCTGTCCCCTGCCCACTGCGGTGCTCTCCACCCAGACAGGCGGCATGACGGGCTTCACCTTCCATGACCTCACGGGTGAGATGGACCCCATACTCGACCACTGGCAGCGCCTGCAACTGACGTTCGACTGTGTCTATTCCGGCTTTCTCGGCAATCTGGATCAGGTGGAGATCGCCGAGCGCTGCATACGGGATTTTCTCAAGCCTTCCGGCTTCGCGCTGGTGGACCCCGTGCTGGCGGACAACGGCGTCCTCCTGCCCACCCAGACCCTGGACATGGTGCGGGCCATGCGCCGCCTTATCGGCTGCGCCCATATCGTGACCCCCAACCTCACCGAAGCCGCCCTGCTGCTGGATGAGCCCTACCGCCCCGATCTTGGGCCGGAGGACCTCAAGCGGCAGCTTGTGCGGTTGGCGGACATGGGCCCGCGTCAGGTGGTCATCACCAGCGCCCCGGCCTATCAGGAGGGGCACTGCGCCTCCGTGGCCTACGACCGGACGGAAGACCGCTTCTGGATGATCAGCAGCCGCTGGATCGACGCCTTCTATCCCGGCACGGGCGATGTCTTCGCCAGTGTCCTCGTGGGAGCCCTGCTGCAGGGCGACAGCCTGCCCCTTGCGGTGGAGCGCGCCGTGCGCTTCGTGACGCGCGGCATCAGCGTCACCCTCACCCAGCATACCGTGAACACCGAAGGCATCCTGCTCGAACAGGTGCTGTCCAGCCTGAGCGACAGGGAAGGGTTCGGCCAGTATACGGAATTCTAGAGCGTATCGCCGCTGGAAAGGGGAACAGGCGAGGCGGCGGCACAGCGCCGCCCGGCCCGGCGTGAGCGGAAAAACCGCCTTTTTCCGCAGACAGACAGGCCGTATGGATTGCGATGCCACGCGTTTCACGCTGAAAAGGCTCCCGGGGCAGGACCTGCCGTCCCTGCGCGGCATTTTCGCAAGCGTTCACAACAGGAAAAAACAAGCCGGGGAAGGGCGTCCGCCTTTCCCCGGCATATCGTTTTTCCAGAATTTTCGTCACGCGCCGCCGCACGGCGACACAGGATGAGGACCGGCCTCAGAAGCGCCCGCGCGTGGAGGCCTGCAATTCCACTTCCAGGCCCGTCAGCGCCCGCCGCAGCATGTCCAGCCCGTGGCCCACGGCGCGACGGCGCGTCCACTGCCGCCCCATGTAGCGGCCCTGCGGCCGCATGACCCGCAGCCAGGTACGGTCAGCTCCGGCAAGCGCAATGTAGACGAGGCCCACCGGCTTTTCCGCCGTACCGCCGTCCGGCCCGGCTATGCCGGTGATGCCGATGCCCCAGTGGCTGCCGGCCCGCTCGCGTACGGCGGCGGCCATGTGCCGGGCGACTTCCTCGCTCACCGCGCCCACGCGGGCAAGCAGTTCCTCCGGCACGCCCAGCAGGCGAGTCTTGCTCTCATTGGCGTAGGTCACCACCCCCGTCCGAAAGACGGCCGAGGAGCCGGGCACATCCGTGATGGAGGCGGCCAGCAGGCCGCCGGTACAGGATTCGGCCGTGGCCACGGTCTGGCCGCGCCGGGCCAGCTCCGGCACGACCACGCTTTCCAGATTGTCCACGTCTACGCCGTAGACCACGTCCCCCAGCAGTTCCCGCACACGGGCAAGGGTGGGCGCAGCCAGGGCTTCGGCCGCGTCGGCGCTGGCCGCCTTGGCCGTCACCCGCACGAACATCTCGCCGTCCGTGGCATAGGTGGCGGTGGAGGGATTGGCCAGCCCGGTCAGCTCGGCCAGCCGCAGGGCGGCGTCCCCCTCGCCCTGCGCGAAAGTACGCACCATGTGCGAACAGATGCAGGCCTGTGTCCGGGCCGCCAGGATGGGGACAAGCTGTTCCCGCAGCATGGGCAGCAGCTCGCGCGGCGGGCCCGGCAGCATGGCCACGGCCTTGCCGTCGGCGCGGCAGGCATAACAGCCCGGGGCCGTACCTATGCGGTTGGGCAGGGCCTGCGAGCCGCGCGGCAAGAGCACCTGTTTGTACTGATTGGGCCCCATGCGGCGCTCGCCGAAATATTCCTTCAGCCGGGCAAGGCTGTCGGCGTCCTCTTCCAGGGGCATCTCCAGCACGGCGGCGATGGTCTCCTTGGTGAGATCATCTTCCGTGGGGCCCAGCCCGCCGGTGGTGATGACAAGATCGCTGCGCGCGAACGCCTCGCGCAAGGCCTCTTCCAGACGTCCGGGATTGTCGCCCACCACACAGCTGTGCAGCACGTCGATGCCCAGCGCGGACAGCTCCCGTCCCACATGGGCCGCATCGGAATTGACGGTGTGCCCAAGCAGCAGCTCCGTGCCGACGGCGATGATCTCCGCCTGCATGCTCACCCACGCTCCTTTCCGCCGCCGGCCAGCTCCTCCACGATCTGCCGGGCGCACTCGTACGGCGTCCGGTCGACGGTGGGGACGACGCAGTCCGCATGCTCAGGAACCTCAAACGGCGAGGAGATGCCGGTGAACTCGGCGATCAGGCCGGCGCGCACCTTTTTATACAGCCCCTTGGGATCCCTGGCCTCGGCCACGTCCAGCGGGGTATTGATGTAGATCTCATAAAAGCGCTCCGACCCCACGATGCGGCGTGCCTCCTCGCGGGCATTGGCCAGCGGCGAGATGAAGGCCACAATGGGCGAGACCCCCACCTGCAGCAGGATGGCCGCCACTTCGGCCACCCGGCGCTGGTTTTCCGTGCGGTCGGCTTCAGAAAAGCCAAGGTCGCGGCAGAGCCCCTGCCGCAGCACATCCCCGTCCAGGATGAAGGGGTTTTCGCCGCGCTCGCGCAGCAGCGGCACCAGCTCGCCGGCGATGGTGGATTTTCCGGCCCCGGAAAGGCCGGTGAACCAGTAACAATAAGCTTGCGTCATGGATGAGCTCCTTGCAATGTAATTCTGCCATGTTAGCCGCTCCCGCCGGACGACGCAAGCCGCCACAAGCCGCTTGCCAGCCGGGGCAAGCCCGATTAAGCTGGCCTCCAACCTATTTTCGTCACGGGGAAACGCCATGAAAAATATCTGTCTCGTCCTGGCCCTGCTCATCTTGGCCAATCAGCCCGTCTATGCCCGCACGCTGGATGCCGAATACTTTACCTTTGACGTGCCGGACGGCTGGGAGGTGGTCATGGAGCCCACCTGGGAAGAGCAAAACGTCAGTCTGGTCGTGGCCCGTACGGACAAGAAGTCGGCCGCCACGCTGGTGGCCGGCCAGACCCACGGCACGCGCATGGACATCATTGCCTCCATGTTCGCCCAGATGTTCCAGACCGGCATGCCCGTGGAACAACAAGGCAATGTCTATACCGTCCCCTATGAAAAGGAAAACGTCTCAGGGCGACTCTGGATGACGGAAAGCAACGGAATCTTCCTCATCTATTCCCTGAGCGGCGATGATCATGCCGCCCTGAACATGGTCAAGTCCGCCGTGAAGAGCTCGCGCTATCCGGGCCTTGTGCTGCCGTAAGGCCTGTCAGCACTTTTCGCTGTCTGCTTTGGGGGAAGGGGGCAGATTGTAAATTGAAAGTTAACAGAGGGCTTGCCAAAAAAAGAAAGCCCCATGACAGTTGTTTTGCAAGCA
>NZ_CALUYG010000028.1 GCF_944324935.1 uncultured Desulfovibrio sp.
CGGTTACAAGACAACTGTGGAAAAAATGAGGGAAGACGGGGTCTTCTTTGTGTCAACTTTCGTTTGACAATCTGCCGGGGAAGGGGAACCCCTCCCGCGCTGGCGGAGGGGTTCCCCTTCCCCCCAGTCGAGCCGTACCTGTTAGGCGACGCAGGAGCCTTACGGGCATCGACAGCGGAGCGAGGGGTTCCCCTTCCACCAAACGGCAGCGAATAGTGTCGACAGGCCCTAAGCTGTCGCGCGCGTGGAGGCCGGCACGGGGACGCCCTCGAATACCGTGCCCCAGACGGGCATATGGCGGAGCTCCATGACGGGCAGGGCGTAGGGATCTTCTTCCAGCACGCAGAAGTCCGCCTTCTTGCCCAGTTCGATGCTGCCGGTCTCCTCTTCCATGTGCAGTTGCCAGGCATGTTCCGTGGTGAAGGCCCGCAGGGCCGCATCCAGCGGGACGCGCTGCGAGGGGCCGAGCACCATGCCGCTCTGGGTGAGGCGGTTGACCGTGGCCCAGATGGCAACCCACGGGAGCTGGGGCGTGCCGGGCGGATCGCAGTGGACGCCCCAGGAAACGCCCAGCCGTTCCGCCGTGCCGGTGGGCACGAGCCGGTGTGCGCGATCCGGCCCCTGCAGCGTCAGGTGGTCATCCCCGTAATACCATATCTGCGGCGTGAAGAACTGCACCGCCACGCCCAGCGCCTTTGCCCGGCGCAGCTGTTCGGGCGTGATGCCGTAGCAGTGTTCCATCCTGTGCCGGATATCCGGGCGGCAGCACTGGGCCTGCGCTTCTTCCACGGCGTCGAGCACGATGCCGCAGGCCAGATTGCTGTTGGTGTGGGTCATGGTCTGCAGGCCCAGCTTGTGGAAACCGATGATGGCTTCAAAGATCTCCTCGCGGGAATGCTGCATGACGGCATTGGGGGTGCCGTCCCAGTAGCCCGGCCAGTCGAGCGGCGCCGTATGGGAAATGATGGAGCCGTCACAATAGAGCTTGACCGCGCCGAAGCGCACCTTGTCCGTCGGGACGAGCGAGCGGAAGTAGGCGGCCTTTTCCGCAAAACTGGCCGCTCCCGGCACCTTGCCATGATAGAAGGGCAGGGCCTTGATGCGCAGGGGGGCGTCAGCGACGGCAGCGGTCAGCACCTCCCGCTCCTGCTCGAAGCCGCAGAAGCCGCCAAAGGCCGCTTCGCAAATGGTGGTGACGCCCTGATTGGTGAAAAGCGGCAGGACGTGACGGATCTTTTCCCCGGTAAGCTGCATGAGCTGCGGACAGACCGGCAACACATGGGCAAGGCCCCGTCCCTCGATGAGGGTGCCGTCGGGTTCGCCGTCGGCGGCGTAGCAGACGCCGGGCAGCCGGCCGCCCTTTTCGATGCCGGCCTTGCGCAGCATGGCGCTGTTCACCCAGAAGCGGTGGAACACCATATTGCTGACCAGGATGGGGCGGGTGGCGGAAACGCTGTCCAGATCCGCGCGGGTCAGCGGACTTCCGACCTGATTGTCGTCATAATGCACGCCCCAGAGCACTTCGCCTTCCGGCAGGCGGGCGTCCATCTCCCGAAGCCGGGCCAGCACGGCGGACTTGTCGCCGTAGGTGGGGAAAAAGCCGCCGTCAGGGCCGGGCCAGGGGACCTGGGCGATAAAGGTCTGGGCATATTCCAGAGCCAGCGAGGCCAGATGGGTATGGGCGTCGACCAGTCCCGGCATGAGGATCTTGTCGGCAAAGATGGTCTCCACTTCATAGGGGAGGAAGGGGGACTTCTTCAGCCAGTAGATGATGTCGTCCAGCCTGCCCACGGCCAGGACGCGCCCGTCGCGGACGGCAACGGCCGTGGCCCGTGGCTGGTCGGGGCTCATGGTGATGATGTTCTTGGCGGTATAGATGATGGTCTTGTTCACGAGGGATCTCCCTGTTTATCGTTCCTGGGCCCGGGCAAAGTCCTGCCGGTAGCAGAGGCCCGCGGCAAGGAAGCAGCAGGCGCTGAGGACAAGGGAAAGCTGTATCCAGACCAGAGCCTGCTGGATGCCGAAACTGTGGGAAAGGATGCCGGTCAGCGTGCTGCCGATGGTCCCGCCGAGCTGGAGGAAGATGACCAGCGAACCGTAGGAGGAGGCCTTGTAGCGGGCCGGCACCACTTCCTGCGTGATGACATGGTAGCAGGTGGGGATCATGTTGATGGTGAAGCAGCCCAGCGTCATGAACAGCAGGCTCTTCCCGGCATAGCCGGCACAGAACAGGATGGCCGTGAGCAGCAGGCAGATGGCGGGGAACCAGCCGCGGCAGCGCATGTCACGCTTGTACCAGACGTCCAGGATGAGGCCGCCCAGCGGCATGGCCGCAAAGCCCGTCAGGCCCATGAGGCCGAGGATGGAGGCGGCCTTGGCCACGTCCATGCCCATCTCCCGCATGAAATAGATGGAGGTGAACATGATGAAGGAGGTGGCCGTCATGTTGAAGAAGGTCGTCGCAAGCGCCGTGGACATGAGGGTACGGTTCTTCAGGATGACGCTCAGGGCTTCGCCTACGTTGACCCGGGGAGCCTTGGCGATGGTGGCGGCCGTCTTGGCGGGGCCCCCCGGGATGAGGAGGGCCGTCAGGGCAAGGATGAGGCTGGGGATGCCGATGATGACGAAGGTCGTGCGCCAGCCGTAGGCGGCCGCCAGATAGCCGGTGACGATGAGCCCCCCGGAGATGCCGATCTGGTAGGAGGTGTTGTAGAGACCGATGACCTTGCCCCAGCTCTTCTTGGGGAACCAGCTGGTGAGCATGGCCACGGAAGCCGGCGCGTAGCTGGAATTGCCGCCGCCGACGAGGAAACGGCCCAGAACGAGCATGGCCATGCTGGGCACAAGGCCGCAGAGGATGGTGCCGATGCTCCAGGTAAGCCCCATGAGGCAGACCGTGCCGCGCCGCGACCACTTGTCCGCCAGATAAGAGGCTGGCAGCACGAAGGAGATCATGCCGATGAGGACGGCGCTTCCCAGCATGCCGATCTGGATGTCCGTCAGCTGCAGATCCTTCTGGAGGACGGGGAGCAGGGCGTTGATGCCTACCCGCGCCCAGAGGTCGCTGGCAAAGAGCAGATACAGGATGGTCATGGAGAGGATGAGCTTGCTACGCGAGAGGGGGACGAGGGGGCTCGCATCGGAGGCGGATTGCGGAGTGGTGGACATGGGTGTTGGCCTCGCAGTGTGGAAGGATCAGAAGAGGAAGCGCACCGTGGAGGCGATGCGGTAGCCGTTGTTCTCGTGCCCCGGCAGTTCCCAGCAGTCGCCGCGGTTGAGATTCATCCAGCTGGCTTCAAAGGACCATTGCAGATTGTCGTAGATCTGCCAGGTGGTGTTGAAGTTCAGTTCCACCACATGGTCGCTCTGCGTAAGGTAAAGCCAGGTGGGCACGCCGGCGACCTTGGTGTAGCCGTCGTTCACGTAGCGGGCCATATCGTCGTCGTTGGTGCCGCCGTAGACCAGGGCGCGCAGGGTGTGCTTCACATCGGGGATGAAGGAGAAATCCCGCAGGTAGAGGCTCACGCCCCAGGTGCCCGACGGTTCGAGCCCAAGGAGCTGGGATTGCCAGGCGAAGTTGTCGAACTGGCCGCTGAAGCTCATGCTGGAGCCGTACCAGTTGCCGAGGATGGTGGGCAGGCGTTCGGAGCCGTTACGAGGATCGCCGTCATCGCCGGAGGCATACCAGGCCAGCAGGCCCGGCACCACGACATCCATATCGTACTCGGCCAGGAAGGACGCGTACCAGCCGCCGCGATCCATCTCTTCCGTGACGCCCTTGATGTCGCCGTAGTTGAAATCGAGCGCGAACTTCCACGGATCCAGCGCCGTGACGGTGGCCGCGACCCCGGCCCACCAGCCCATGGCGTAGTCGTCGGGATCGTCCCCGGCCACGGAACTGGGGCTGGCGTGTACGGGGTAGGCCGGCGTCAGCGTGGGACGGTAGGTGAAGAAGGGATCATTCTTGCCCGCAAAGCTGATCATGGCCCAGGGGCGGATATCGAAACCCTCCCAGCGGATGGGCAGGATGAAGCCCCCCAGATCCGCATTGTCCATGAAGTTGTTGGCCGAGTTGTCATTGGCCGCGCGCAGCCAGAAGGTGGTCAGGGCCACGTTTTCGGACAGCTCGCCGGACACCATGACGCCGGCGCCTCTGGCCCACATGGTGGTGACGGAATCCACCTCATGGGTGTAGGGATTGACGGCGCCTATGCCCGGCAGGATGAAGGGCTGAAGGCCCATGCGCACGCGGATGGTGGAATTGGGGATCTTCCAGTCGATGTAGGCTTCCTTGACGCCGATGTTGACGCCGTCCGTCCCCAGCGAACCGCCCCGCATGCCCGCGGCGTCCCGCCCCCAGATGTTGTCGAGCTCGAACATCATGGTGCCGCCCACGTTCTCGCTGGCGTTCATCATGACCCAGATGCGGGAACGCTGCGTTGCCTGGAGCTTGTCCGCCTTGCCCTTGCTGCTGAAGTCCGTGTCCGCCAGCTGGGTGGTGACGTCGGTGAAGCCCATGATCTTGGTCTCCACCGCGGGGATCGTCTGGGGCAGCCCCAGGCAGAGGAGAAAGAAGCCAAGCAAAAGATGCCATCTGGTCGTACGTCGCATTGCCGTTTCCTTGGGTTGGAGGTTAACGTAAAGCGCGCGCGACTCTGGAAAAGCAAGGGACATGCCATGCCTTACGGTCAATAAAAAGAGTATATATTTCCTGTTGTTAGCCTGTTTCTTCTCAAAGTGGGCCATAAATGGCTTGTCCAGATACAGGATATGTCCTAATTTGGGATAAAATAACTGTCCCGATTCAGGATGCCATCATGCAGCATGCGGACCGTATCGGAGAACTTGTCCGGCACTGGCAGGCAAGGACCGGACAAGGCGTGGAGCTCCAGACCCTTGCCGAGGAAGCTGGCGTGGCCATTCCGGAGCTGCGTCCGTCACTGATCCATCTGCTCCAGCACGATGCCCTGGGCGTGCGCTGCAGCCGGCAAGGGCAGGTGCTGCTTTGCCGCTTTCCTGACCTAGAGGAACGGCAGGCGGCGCGTGAGGCGCGCGAGCAGTGCGCACGCCGTCTGCTGCAGGTGGAAAAGGCCTGCGGCAGACTGCACGCCAGGGCGGAGGAGGAGCTGCATGCCTGCGTCGTCTCGCTGCTGCAATGGCCGCTCTCGCTGTCGCCGGAAGAATGGGATGAGTTGTTGGCGCTCATCTACCGCAGCCTCTGCTGCGGCATCCTGCTCTTTTGCCGGGATGAGAGCCTGTATGGTCTGGCAAGGGGGATGCAGTGGCTTTGCCGCCTCCTGGGACGTATGCGAGAGGGGTGCCGGCTGAGCGCGCTGCTGCTTGCCGCGGAGAGGACCCACGCGCAGCGCCCCGGCGACATCGATGCGCTGCTTGCGCGCTATGCGGAGGTCCTGGACGAAAAGGACTCCCTGATCGCGCTGGACCACCTTCTGCTGGGGCAGCTGCATTTTCTGCGCGGCGAGTTCGCCGAGGTGCTGCAGTGCTACGAGGCCTATTCGCTGTCGACGCCGCCCGTGGGCGTTTTTGACGAGCTGTTCTCGCTCTGGGTCAGCACGGGCTGCCTGTACTGCCAGCGGGATCACATCTCCTACGGCATCATCACCTCGCATCGCAATACCGCCGAGCTGACGGGCCAAAACCGCTATGCGCTCATCTGGCGCGTGCACAACATTTTTTTCCTCCTGCGGGCCGGCGAGTACGAGCAGGCCATAACGCATATCGATCAGATCCTGTCCGTGGCCGAAGACGCCGGCCCGCAGGAAATGGTCAGCGTCTGCCGCAGGGCCCTGGCCATGTATCACTTCCTGAGCCGGCGGCGAAAGGAGGCGCGGCGCATCCTGGCGCTGGACGGCAGGGGCGGGCCGGCGCTGCCGCTGACGGATCCGCGGATGCTGGAGATGCTGGTCAGTCTGGAAAAGGACGGGCCGCCCATTCCCGGCTATGGCCTGCGGGAGATCATGAGCGAACTGGAGAAGGGGCCAAGCCGCCTCCTGCGAGGGGTATGCCTGCGGCTGCGGGCGCATTTCCCTGAAACGCCGGCAAGCGCACGCGGCAGGCTGCTGCGCGAAAGCTGCGAGGAGCTGGCGCGCACGGGCAACGTGCGGGAGGAACTGCTGTCCGTCAGGATGTTGGTGCAGGCGCTGGAAGAAGAGGGCAGGCCGGAGGATATCCTCGCGTGGAAGCAGAGGGAGAAGACCCTGCTGGCCTCCTGGCGGAGCGATCGCCGGTCCAAGGAAAAGCCGGGGGAACATGCGGCCTTCCCGGTCTGCGGGCCGTGCCTCAATGCCTTTTTGCGCATCCGGCCCGTCACGCGCGGCAGCGCCATCCGCCATGTGGTCGGGACGGTGCAGCGGGAGCTGGGCGCGCAACGGGCCATCCTGCTGCGCCTCTACAACGACGAGCGCATGGACTATCTGGAGGCCGTCAACGTCAGCCTCACCGAATTCGAGGACGCGGCGTTCCACACCATACGCCGGGCGCTTCTGGAGCTTTTGCAGTCCTCGGGCGCAGGGGCGGTCTTTTTCCCGCTCAATGATAACCGCAGCGCCTTTCTGCTGGACATCGACGAACAGACCCGCTGGCTGCTGTATCTGGACAGCGAGCTGCCCGGGAGCCTCTTTTCCCGCATCGGCCAGACGGAGGGCAGCGCCTTCGCCGCGGTGCTCTCCTCGGAGTTCCGCGCGGCCTGGCATCTGCCGGGGGAGGGACGCCGGGCGGGACAGGCGCAGGACGTGACGCCTTATTTCGGCATCGACATGGACAGGGTGCTGGAACAGGCCACGGAGGCCCTGGTGTCCGATGCGCCCCTGATCATCCACGGCGAGACCGGCACGGGCAAGGAACAGATGGCGCACTTCATCTACACGCGCGGCGACTACAAGGGGGCGTTCGTGCCCGTCCAGCTGTCCAGCCTGCCGGAGCAGCTGTTTGAAAGCGAGATGTTCGGTCACGAGCAGGGGGCCTTTACGGGCGCGCACCGCCGCAAGATGGGCTTCATGGAGCTGGCCCACGACGGCGTACTCTTCCTGGACGAGATCGCCGACATTTCCCCCCTGATCCAGGTCAAGCTTTTGCGGGCCCTGCAGGAGAAGCGCTTTACCCGCGTGGGCGGGGTGCAGCAGCAGTTTTCCAATTTTCGCCTCATTTCCGCCACCAACAAGGATATCTGGCAGGAGGTGCGCGAGGGCCGCTTCCGCGAGGACCTCGCCTACCGCCTGTGCGTCATCCCGCTGGAGCTGCCCCCTCTGCGCGAGCGGCCGCATGATCTGGAGGTGCTGATCCGGCAGCTGCACACGCATTTCCTGCGCAAGTACGGCAAGGCGGAAAAGCCGGTGCGGGCGGAGGACATGCGCCGCCTGCTGGACTATGGCTGGCCCGGCAATATCCGCGAACTGTACAGCATCATGGAGCAGTATGTGCTGTTCGGCTGCTTTCGCTTTCGCGCGGCGGCGGCGGACAGGCCGGCGGCCCCCTGTGCGAGCGAGGCCGGCGAGTGCTTCGCGGATCTGCCCAGCATGGAGGACATGCAGCAGCGGTACATCCGTATGGTGCTGCGGCGCACAGGCGGAAAGATCTATGGCCCGGACGGCGCCGCGGCCATCCTGGGGATGACGAAGTCCACCCTTTACCAGAAGATGAAAAAATACGGCATCAGTCACAGGCACGACGATTGAACGCGAACCGCCCCGGACAGAGGGTATCCGTCCGGGGCGGTCCGTCATCGATGCGGCAGGGGCGTGCCGCACATAACGATATGGCCGCGCCTATTTGTTCTTTTTTTTGGCGGGCTGCGGCTGAGCCGGGCGCAGGCCGTCGGCGGCATCCACATAGACCCAGACGGAGCTGCCGATCTGCAGCGGGCGGGGATCGCCGTCATGGCCCTTGAGGGGCGTGCCGTCCATGATGGCGGTGCAGCACCACCAGCCCGGCCGGTTGAGCGTCAACGCGAATTCGCCGCGCTCATTGGTGCGCACGGTGACGTCTTCATGCCAGCGGCTGGGCACGGGGCAGTTCTCCAGATTGATGCGCTGGGCGCGGACGATGGTCCCGGCGCTCGGCTTGCCGTGCGCCAGCACGCGCCCGCTGAACAGACAGGGATTGCTCAGGCCGAAGGGGCGGCTCAGGGGGACGATCTCCACCGGCAGGCCCGCGGGGTATTCCCAGCCGGTCTCCACGCCGTAGACCGGCAGGAAGCTCTTGACGTAGTGCTGGTCGTAACGCTGCGCGGCCTCGTTCCACCACGGGCGCGTCTCGATGATGAACTGATAGAGGCCGGGCTTGTCCAGCGCCACATTGGCGCCCCAGGCCTTCTTGTCGAGGTACTGGGCCTCTTCCACGTCGCCCAGAAGATCGACGCGCTCCGGCTGCATCACCCCGTCCTTGGGCAGGGTGTGCTCGTCGAAGCGCAGCACGGCAAAGAGCTGCGGCATGCTCATCTCTTCCGCCAGATGCCGGAAGGGATCCATGCGGGTCATCAGCACGTCCACTTCCTGTTCGATGCTGGGGGCCGTGGGCGCGGGCTCAGGGACGGACGTTTCGGCAGCGGGCGTTTCGGCTGTCTGGCCTTCCGCCGCCGGAGCGGTCTCCGGCGGCGTGCCGGGGGGCAGGTCTGGCGCGGACGTGCCGTCGCGCTCCGTTTTTTCCGCCGCAGCCGGCTTTTCCGTCGTTTCCGCTTTCTCCGCCGTGGCGGCGGATGGGGCGGACGCGGCCTGCCTGGCGCTCTTGCCGTCGTTCTTGCCGCTGGGAGCATCGGCCTTGCCGTCAGCTTCCGGGGCCGCGGCGGGCTCGATGCCGGGCTGGCTCGGGATGAGCAGGGTGACCGAGGCCTCGGCCGGGACGGGCGCGGCCAGACCGCAGAGCAGGCCCGCAAGCAGCAGTGCCGTAAGTGATCGGAACATTCTTTTCCTCCCTGAGGCCAAAGAGCCTAGAACAAAAGCGGAAAATTGTCATCTTGCCACTGTGCCCCCGGCCTTGAGGCGGGGCGGCCTCAGCTTGCGGGAGAACGGAAGGCGAAAAAAAAGCCCCTGTCAGATGACAGGGGCCGTAGGGTGGCGGATGGTGCGGCGGCTACATGCCGAGGTAGGCGGCGCGGATGTCGCTGCTCTCCAGCAGTTTGGCGGCGGCGTCGCTCATAACGATGCGGCCGTTTTCCATGACGTAGCCCCGGTGGGCGATGCGCAGGGCCTGATTGGCGTTCTGCTCCACCAGGAAGACGGTGGTTCCGTCGGCGTTGACCTTCTGGATGATCTTGAAGATCTGCTGGATGATGATGGGCGCCAGGCCCAGGGAGGGCTCGTCCAGCAGGAGCAGCTTCGGCCGCCCCATGAGGGCGCGGCTGATGGCCAGCATCTGCTGTTCGCCGCCGGAGAGCGTGCCTCCGGCCTGCTTGCGCCGCTGGGCAAGGATGGGGAAGAGGTCGAAGACATAGTCCATGTCCTCCTTGATGCCCTGCTTGTCCTTGCGCAGGAAGGCCCCCAGATCGAGATTCTCGCGCACGCTCAGATCCGGGAAGATGAGGCGGCCTTCCGGCACCTGTGAGATGCCGAGCTTGACGATCTCATTGGGCGGCAGGTTGTGGATGGGCGTGCCGTTCCAGAGGATCTCCCCCTTGCGGGGGCGGTTGATGCCGCAGATGGTCATAAGCGTCGTGGACTTGCCCGCACCGTTGGCTCCGATGAGCGTGACGATCTCGCCGTCGTCCACGCGCAGGGATACGTCGCGCAGGGCCTGGATATTGCCGTAAAAGGTATCAATGCCCTTGACTTCAAGCATCGTCGCTCTCTCCCAGATAGGCCTGAATGACGCGGGGGTTGTTGCGCACTTCCTCCGGTGTCCCGTAGGCGATGCGCGAACCGTATTCCATGACGTAGATGCGGTCGGAAAGGGACATGACCATGCCCATATCGTGCTCGATGAGCAGGATGGAGAGCTTGAGCCTGCCGCGCAGCTCGCGGACCAGAGCTTCCAGTTCCTGCGTCTCGTGCGGGTTCATGCCTGCGGCGGGCTCGTCCAGCAGGAGCATGCGCGGTTCCGTGGCCAGTGCGCGGGCGATCTCCAGCCGCCGTTGCGCCCCGTAGGCAAGATTGCGGGCCGATTCGTTCCAGAGATGCGCCAGATTGACGGTCTCCAGCAGGGCATAGGATCGGTCGATGGTGTCCTGTTCTTCCCGGCGGGTGCGGGCATTGCGGGTGAGCGCTCCCCAGATGCCGGCATGCGTGCGGCAGTGGCGGCCGATCATCACATTCTCGAGTACGGTCATGTCCCCGAACAGGCGGATGTTCTGGAAGGTGCGGGCCATGCCCATGCCGGTGATGATGTGCGGTTTTTTGCCGTTGAGCAGTTGCTTTTTGCCGTTGGCGTCATACAGGAAGATCTGCCCTTCCGTGGGGGTATAGATGCCGGTGACGCAGTTGAAGAAGGTCGTCTTGCCCGCGCCGTTGGGGCCGATGAGGGCGACGATCTCCCCCTCGTTGATGGTCACGTCCAGATCGTTAAGGGCGCGCAGACCGCCGAAGTCGCGGGAAAGCCCCTCGACGACGAGGACCGGGCGGGGGCTGCCGTCCGTCTGCGCGTCATTCCTGGCGAGAATGTTCATGCCTGCTCTCCCTTGAGGGCGCTGATGCGGTATTTGCGGCGTTCGCCGGTGACCAGGCCCTGCGGCCGGAAGATCATCATGACGACCATGATGGCCCCGAAGATGAGCATACGATAGTCCGAAAAGGCGCGCAGGTATTCCGGGGCCAGGATGAGGATGAGGGCCGCGATGACCACGCCCACGATGGAGCCCATGCCGCCCAGCACCACCATGGACAGGATCATGGCCGATTCCATGAAGGTGAAGCTGGCGGGGTTGATGAAGGTGCTCTTGGCGGCGAAGATGACGCCGGCAAAACCGGCCCAGCAGGAACTGAGGGCAAAGGCGGAGAGCTTGACCCGCGCAAGGTCGATGCCCATGGCCTCGCAGGCGATTTCATCTTCACGCAGGGCCTGCAAAGCAAGGCCCACTCGAGAGTTCTTCAGACGGGTGATGACCACGATGGTCAGGATGACCGCCAGAAGGACGAGGTAGTAGATGAAGATGGTGTTGCCCTCGATGGAGAGCTGCTTGCCGAAGAAGCTGGGGCCGGGGATGTTCTTGATGCCGCCGGAGCCGCCCGTGAGGCTGGTCCAGTTGAGCAGGGTGAGGCGGACGATCTCGCCGAAACCGAGGGTCACGATGGCCAGATAGTCGCCCCGCAGGCGCAGCACGGGGAAGCCCAGCGCCAGGCCGAAGAGCACGGCCAGCAGGCCGCCCACGGGCAGACAGGCCCAGAAGCCGAGTCCGAAGAACTGATTGAGCAGGGCGTAGGCATAGGCGCCCACGGCGTAGAAGGCCACATAGCCCAGCACGAGCTGTCCGGCGATGCCCACGGCGATGTTCAGGCCCAACGCCAGCATGACGTAGAGCATGGCCAGGATCATGATGTTGGTCTGGTAGAAGGAGCTCGCCAGCGGCATGATCAGCATGACGAGCAGCAGCACGGTCAGCGAAACGGCGCGGCTGCGGCCGTCCCGCAGGGGCAGGCTGCACAGGCGGCCGAGGCGCGCGCCCATGCCGGTGGGCAGGGCGATGAGGGGCAGGCCGCGTCCCTTGCGGCTGAAACACCAGTTCCAGAGCAGGGAAAGGAAGAAAATGGCCACGCCCAGCAGGATGATGCGGTCGAACTGCCATTCCACGGTCTGCTTGACCGTGTTGAGTTTGATGCCCATGACCGGGAAGGTCAGGAGCATGAACCAGATGGAGGCAAGGAGGGCTTTGCTGACAGGACGCATCATGGCTTACACCTTTTGTACCTTTGCCTTGCCGAGGATGCCGTCAGGGCGGAAGATAAGGATGAAAATGAGCAGGGCGAAGGCCAGGGCGTCTTCATAGTTGCCGGAGAGGTAGCCGGTGGTGAAGCTCTCGGCGATGCCGAGCACCAGACCGCCCACCACGGCGCCGGGGATGGAGCCTATGCCGCCCAGCACGGCGGCGGTGAAGGCCTTGAGGCCCGCCAAAAAGCCGATGCTGAAGTTCACCTGCCCCATGTGGGAGGCGATGAGCACGCCGCCCAGCGCCGCCAGCGATGAGCCGACGATGAAGGTCAGCGAGATGATGCGGTCGGCATTGATGCCCAGCAGCAGGGCCATCTTGCGGTTCTGGGCCGTGGCGCGCATGGCCTTGCCCATCTTGGTGTAGCGGATGAAGATCGTCAGGGCGACCATGGCCAGCATGCTGCAAACGAGGATGAGGAAGTCGCTGGGCCCCATGATGTTGTCGATGTAGTCCAGGAATTCCATGTCCGGCAGCAGGCGCGGGAAGGGCAGATACTCGGAAGTCTGGGCCAGCAGCACATAATTCTGCAGGAAGATGGACATGCCGATGGCGGAAATGAGCGGCGAGAGGCGCGGCGCGCCGCGCAGGGGCTTGTAGGCGACCTTTTCCAGCGTGAAGCCGTAGGCGGCGCTCCAGATGATGGCGGCCAGCGCGGCCACCACGAGGATGCCGCCCGCCGGGAAGCCCATGATGCCCAGCACCCCGGCCACCAGCAGGGCCGTGAAGGCGCCGAGCATGTAGATCTCGCCATGCGCGAAGTTGATGAGCTCGATGATGCCGTACACCAGCGTATAGCCCAGGGCAATGAGCGCGTAGATGCTGCCGCGGGTAAGGCCGCTGAAGAAAAGTTCAATGAAATATTGGACGTCCATGCCGTTCTTGTGTGCTGCGGTTCGCCCGGGGCGCAACGGGCAAAAGGGCGCGGAGGCCGTGCCTCCGCGCCCGTGCGCCGATGTCGGTTAGTGCAGGGTGATGGTGTGGTCGGTCTCCACGAACTTGCCGTCCTTGACCACATAGACGGACAGGCCGAGACCGGCGGCGTCGCCGCTCTTGTTGAAGGAGAGCTTGCCCAGCGGGGTATCCACTTCGTTGCTCTTGAGTGCTTCGAGCAGCTTGGCGGTGTCGGTGCCGCCGCTGGTCTCGATGGCCTTGAGGATGGCCTGCATGGCGGCATAGGCATTGTAGAAGCCGAAGCCGGGCTCGGTGCCGAACTGCTTCACATGGGCTTCACGAGCCTTCTTGTACATGTCGAGGGAGCTGGTGTCCTTGGGATAGGAGGCCAGCACGCCTTCGCTGTCCTTGCCGGTCATCTTGAGGAAGGTCTCATCCTTCACGCCGTCGGGGCCCATGAGGGGCGTGTCCACGCGGTCGCGGCGCATCTGCTGCACGAGCTTGGAAGCGGTGGGCTGATAGCCGCCGAAGACGAGCACGTCGGCCTTGGCGCGGCGCAGCTTGCGCACCACGGAGGAAAAGTCCACGGCGTCGGGGGTCACGGCTTCAAAGAGCACGGTCTCGATGCCGGCCTTTTCAAGGATGTTGCGGTTCTGGGTGGCGAAGCCCTTGCCGTATTCGCCGTTGTCGTGCAGGTAGGCGACTTTCTTGGCCTTGATCACGTCCTTGATGTAGCCGCTGGTCAGTTCGGCCTGGGCGTTGTCATGCGCCACGGTGCGCAGGAAGTAGGGGTGCTTGCCTTCCAGGGTCAGCGCGGGCGTGGTGGCCGTGGGGGAGATGCTGATGAGCTTGGCGCTTTCGAACATGGGCAGCGCGGCATTGGTGGGGCCGGAGCAGATGGGGCCCATGACCGCGGCCACGCCGTCGGAGATCAGCTTGGTGGCGGCGTTGGTCGCCAGTTCGGGCTTGCACTGGTCATCCTGGGCCACGAGTTCGATCTTCTTGCCCAGGACGCCGCCCTTGGCGTTGGCTTCCTCAATGACGAGCTTGGCGGCATTGAGGCTGGGCACGCCGTAGGAGGCAAGGTCGCCGGAATGCGCGCCCTGCACGCCGATCTTGATGGTGTCTTCCGCCAGCGCCGGGGCCGCGAGCGCCGTGGTCAGCAGGGCCGCGGCGAGCCAGGAAATGCCTTTTTTCATCGTGCTTCTCCTCACGAAAAAAAGTTGCACACGACCACGCCGCGGGCCAAACCCCGTGGCGCAGCGTTAAAGTAGAGCAGCAATCCTAGCCGCAGTACAGGGGCTTGTCAACGAATCCCCTTGTCCGGCGCGGCACTACGGCCTTTTTTCTCTCCTGCCGGACAGGGGCGCGCCCGGCCGCGACGGACGGGCTGCCGGGAGGCGGTCCCCCTACTTTTTGTCCTTCTTGTGGCTGGAACGCAGGCGGATGCGCATGGGCGCATGGCTGATGCCGAAGATCTTGCGCAGGGAGCGCTCCAGATAGCGGGCATAGCTCTCCGGCACTCGTTCGGCGTCGCTCACGAAGAAAACGAAGGTCGGGGGCTGCGTCTCCGCCTGGGTGAGATAGAAGAACTTGGCTCGCACGCGCTTGACCACCGGCGGCTGATGGCGGGCCAGCACGTCTTCCATGGCCCGGTTGAGCTGCCCGGTGGGCACGCGCACGCCGCATTCCTCATGGATGGTGCGCGCCAGCGGCAGGATCTTCTCCAGCCCCTTGCCGGTGAGGGCGGACACGGGCAGGATGGGCACATGGCCGCAGAAGGCCAGCATCTGCCGCACGTTCTTCTCCAGCTGGCGCAGGGCCCCGGCGGGGACGAGGTCGCATTTGTTGATGAGCACCATGAAGGGGATCTTGCGGTTGTCCAGCAGATCCATGAGGCGCTTGTCCTGCTGGCTCACCTGTTCGGTGGCGTCCAGCGTAAGCAGGGTGACGTCGGCCTTGGTGGTGGACTTGATGGCCGCGTTGACCGAATATTTTTCCACGATGTCCGTGATGCGCGTGCGGCGGCGCACGCCGGCGGTGTCCACGAAGATGTAGTCGCGGCCGTCCTTGCTGAAGCGCACGTCCACGCTGTCCCGCGTGGTGCCCGCCACGTCGGAGACGATCATGCGCTCTTCGCCGGAAAGGGCGTTGATGAGGGAGGACTTGCCCGCGTTGGGGCGGCCCAGCATGGCCAGACGCAGGGGGGCGTCCTCCTCGCTCGCCGTATCCGCCTCCTCGTCGTCCGTGTCGGGCAGCAGGGCGGTCAGCTCTTCGACCAGCGCGCGGATGTTGTGCCCGTGTTCGGCGGAGACGGCCAGCACCGGGAAGCCCAGCGCATGGAATTCGGCAAGCTGCTCGTCCTCGCGCTCGATGCCGTCCACCTTGTTGACCACGCAGAGGGTCGGCAGGCCCATGCGGCGCACATGGGCGGCCAGAAACTCGTCCAGCGGCAGGAGGCCGTCGCGGGCGTCCACCACGAAGGCCACGGCGCGGGCGTCCCGCATGGCGGCTTCGGCCTGACGCAGGATGTCGGCCTCGAAGCCGCGGATGCCTTCGGGGCCTTCGGCCACGGCGGCATGCGCGTCCAGCGTGATGCCGCCGGTATCCACCACCTGGAAATCCGGCAGGCCCTTGCGGCGCACGATCCCTTCCATGCGATCGCGGGTGACGCCGGGCCGGTCGTGCGTGATGGCGCGATTGCTGCGGATCAGACGGTTGAAGAGGGTGGACTTGCCCACGTTGGGGCGGCCCACCAGTACGATGCTGGGCAAGGGTGCTGCCATGACGCTGTCCTCGTTGTCGGGGTTCGGCGGGGGCGGGCGGTGCGCCCCGGCGCGGGAAGTGCACCCCTATAGCATCGAACGTCGCAAGAGGGAAGGGCCCGGCAGGGGACGCCGCCGGGCCGCCGGTGGACTACCTCGTCATCTGCGCGACAAAAGCGTCGCGCATTTCCGCAAACATCGGTTTGGCCTTGGCGTACAGGGCGTCGTGGGCTTCCTTCTTGACGAGCATGTCGGCCTTGATGCGCTCAAATTCCTGTTCCGCCTCGCGAACGGTGTCCTCGTATTCCTTTTGGGTCAGGCAGACCTCAGGGTAAATTTCATTGTTGCCTTTCATCATCAGGGAAGCTGAGACAGCGACATCCTGCATGTTTCCTGCAAACATTTTTACACGAAGCGTCATGTAATATATGGACGACTTGCAATTTTTGTATTCAGGAAATGGAGGCTCGTCGATATCAGGGCTGTGTATAGCTTCCAGCATCGTGGCGCTGTTCGCGAGGCCGAGGCGCATCGCTTTCGTGAAATACGCAATGGATTTTTTTATGTCCAAGAGGGGGGGAGAGCAAGATACGCACTACCGAACAGGCCGGTTGCGCGTGCCGAGCCGTTGGCGGCTGCCGCGCCCATCCAATAGCGGGATTCCGGGGTCTGGCAACCGTATTCCTTGATGTCTTGAGGAAGGATGAAGAACTCCAGTTTATCCGGCAGGCGAAACGTCTTGTCCGGGTAGGTTTCGGAAAGAAAGCCCAGAGCAAACATGGCTTCAGGATGCCCGAGCCTGGCCGCCTTGCGCAGGGTATCCGTCGCCATCTGCTGCAGCCTCGTTTCGGGGAGGTGGTCCGCCGTGGAGCATATAAACAGGGCAGCACCGATGCGGAACCAGGCTTCCTTTTCACCCAGCATACGTACGGCCCAGTCCTCCCAGAAGGCGGCGGGCGCACCGAAGAGGGGGGGACGGTTTTCCACTTCGGCCAGACGGCTTATCGCGGCCAGCGCGAAGAGGGCCTCCATATCGCCGTTCAGTGCCTGTTCCCGCAGTTTGGCGGCCCCTTGCGTGTCGTTCTCGCGGTAAAAGATGGTCGCCCAGTTACAGGCAGGTGAAAAATTCAGGTCTTGTTTGGTGACGGGGATGATCTGCAGGTCGTTTATCCCGTTCTCATCCATAAGGCCAGGTTTGCGGATGAACAAGTCTTCAGCGTGCGACAGACACGGGACAAGGCAGAGGCTGATGGCAAGGAAGAGGATGCGAAAAATCGGCATAATGTACCTCACTGGGGGAAAGCGTTTTCTCTGTGGGAGCGACATCACGACAATATAACAGATTTTTCTTTTTCGGTCGAGCGATACCCTGTGGCAGGCTATCCGGCGGCGCACGCCGTCCGGGCGACAGAAAAAGAGCGGGGCACGCTTCCGCGTACTCCCGCTCTGTAAAGGCTGCCTGCCGGAGGGGACAGGCGGAATGTATGGCCTCAGTTTGCCGTCTTCTTTTCGGCAGGAGCGGCCTTTTCCTTTGCCTGCGCGGCAAAGGCGTCGCGCATTTCCGCAAACATCGGTTTGGCCTTGGCGTACAGGGCGTCGTGGGCTTCCTTCTTGACGAGCATGTCGGCCTTGATGCGCTCAAATTCCTGTTCCGCCTCGCGCACGGTGTCCTCGTATTCCTTTTGGGTCAGGCAGACCTCAGGGTAAAATTCATTGTTGCCTTTCATCATGAGGGAAGCTGAGACAGCGACATCCTGCATGTTTCCTGCAAACATTTTTACACGAAGCGTCATGTAATATATGGCCGACTTGCAATTTTTGTATTCAGGAAATGGAGGCTCGTCGATATCAGGTCTATGTATGACTTCCAGTATCGTGGCGCTGTTCGCGAGGCCGAGGCGCATCGCTTTCGTGCAGAATTCAACGGCTTTTTTTATGTCCAAGATGGGGGGGAGAGCAAGATGCGCACTACCGAACAGGCCGGTTGCGCGCGCCGAGCCGTTGGCGGCTGCCGCGCCCATCCAATAGCGGGATTCCGGGGTCTGGCAACCGTATTCCTTGATGTCTTGAGGAAGGATGAAGAACTCCAGTTTATCCGGCAGGCGAAACGTCTTGTCCGGGTAGGTTTCGGAAAGAAAGCCCAGAGCAAACATGGCTTCAGGATGCCCGAGCCTGGCCGCCTTGCGCAGGGTATCCGTCGCCATCTGCTGCAGCCTCGTTTCGGGGAGGTGGTCCGCCGTGGAGCATATAAACAGGGCAGCACCGATGCGGAACCAGGCTTCCTTTTCACCCAGCATACGTACGGCCCAGTCCTCCCAGAAGGCGGCGGGCGCACCGAAGAGGGGAGGGCGGTTTTCCGCTTCGGCCAGTCGGCTCATCGCGGCCAGCGCGAAGAGAGCCTCCATATCGCCGTTCAGTGCCTGTTCCCGCAGCTTGGCGGCCCCTTGCGTGTCATTCTTCCGGTAGAGGAAGGCCGCCCAGTAATAGACAGGCGAAGTATTCAGGTCTTGTTTGGTAACGGGGATGATCTGCAGGTCGTACATCCCGCCCTTACCCATAAGCCCAGGTTTGCGGATGAACAAGTCTTCAGCGTGCGACAGACACGGGACAAGGCAGAGGCTGATGGCAAGGAGAAGGATGCGAAGGATCGGCATATGTACCTCACTGGGAATAACAAGGTGAAGCGTCGTGTCGGCGGGAACGCTATCCCGGCAGCATGGCAGATTTTTCTTGTTTCGTCGAGTCATTACGCGGATGCGGCAGGCCGTGAAGATGGCAGCACAAGAGCGGGGCACGCTTCCCGCGTACGCCCGCTCTGTAAAGGATGCCTGCCGGTGGGGACAGGCGGAATGTATGGCCTCAGTTTGCCGCCTTCTTTTCGACAGGAGCGGCCTTTTCCTTTGCCTGCGCGGCAAAGGCGTCGCGGAGTTCCGCGAGCCGGGCTCCGGCCTTTTCCAGCAGGGCTTCCCGGGCTTTTTTCTTTTCCCGCAGGTCGGCCTTGCCGCTGACGCCCTCTTTTTTCGCTTTCCGCAGTATCTCCTCATATTCCTTACGGGTCAGGCAGGCTTTGGCGAACATTTCGTTGTCACCTTGCAGCATGAGCTGGGCAGCCTGCTCGATCTCCCGTATGTCGCCGTCCTCATCGAGGCAGGTCTCGAGGGCGGTATAGTACAGGAGCGCCTTGCAGTCGGTCGAAGGGGGGAAGGGCTTCTTCTCTCCGGCAGGATTGAGGATAAGGACTATCCTTTTCAGGGCGCTCAAAATTCCCAGGCTCATGGCCCGTGCGTAGGCTTCCAGAGCCTTGCGTTCGTCATAAACACCGTATTCATGCACGGAGTGGGCGTACCCGAAGTGGAAATTCGCCTGCGCCGATCCGGCGGCGGCCGCCGCCCCCATCCAGTAGCGGGATTCCGGCGTCCGTGCGCCGTCTTCGGGCACATCCCGCGGAAGAATGAAAAAGTCCGGATGCTCCGGCATCCGAAACGTCTTGTCCGGGAAGTCCGCGGCAAGACGGGCCAGACCGTACATGGCCTCGGGGTGTCCGAGGGCGACGGATTTTCGCAGGTATTCCGCCACGATCCGGTTTATTTCTGTCTGGGGCAGTCCGGGGGTAGCGCTGATGGTGTGCAGTATACAGGCCAGAAGGTAGCAGCCTTCCTTTTCACCGAACAGGCGGATGAGCCACTCCTCCCAGAAGGAGGCGGGCGCGCCGAAAAGGGACGCCCCACCGTTTGGCCGTTCCAGCGTACTCAGGGCGACCAGCAACAGGAAATCGACCGGATCACCATTCAGTGCGTTGTCGCGTATTTTTTCCGCCGTGACCTTGTCCTGTTTCCGGCAGATTTCGTCCGGCTGCATGAGCCGGAGCGGGAGCTCCGCTTCCGGGCAGGGGGCCTGTTCGGATGTTGGGGAGGCCGTTTTCCCGGCGGCTGGGGAAGCCTCGTCTTTCCGGGCCTCCTCGCCCTGTGAAGGGGAGGGGGCAAGCAGGAGGCCAAGCACGAAGAGCGGAGCGAGCAGGGAGCGGAGCAAGGTGAGCCTCCCGCGGGCAGCGCCGGGAGATGCAATACGCCTTGCCCGGCGGCGCGTGAACCGGGCGGCGGATGCCTGTCACAGGGCAGGATATGCCCCGGGTAGACGTTTTGCCAGAAAAAAATGGGAAGAATTTTTTTATTGACTTTGAAATTCTTTTTCAATTAGTCTGCTTTTCAGAAAGGACATCAAACCTGTGCCGAAAGGCGCAGCTTCAGGAGAAGACCCATGTGCGTTACGCTTATCGGCGGTATGGACAGACTCAAGCCCGAATACATCGCCGCGGCCCGCGAGGGCGGAGCCACCCTCAAGTGCATCAGCCGCAATGAGCGCAACTTTACGGACAAGATCGGCAACCCCGACGCCATCATCGTCTTTACCAACAAGGTCTCTCACGAGGCGCGGCGCAAGGCGCTGGAGCATGCGCGCGCCCGGCGCATCCCCATCCACATGATCCATTCGTGCGGCGTGTCGTCGCTGCGCGAATGTCTGTCGGCACAGCGGGCTTGACATCGACGGCGATTTGTCGCATGACTCCACGAGGAAAATGAATTTCAATTTTTTGAAGGATACGCGGGACGACGCGAGCGAGGAGATCGGAAATGAGTGCTGTCATCCAATTCAGCGAAGCGGGCAGGCAGAGCGGCGACCGGCCGCTGCGCATCGCGCTGGCGGGCAACCCCAATTGCGGCAAGACCACGGTATTCAATGCCTACACCGGGGCGCGCCAGCATGTGGGCAACTACCCCGGCGTGACGGTGGACCGCAAGGAAGGCCCGGTGCGCCACGGGCAGGAGAACGTCACCCTGGTCGACCTGCCGGGGACCTATTCCCTCACCGCCTACTCGCAGGAAGAGATCGTGGCCCGCGCGGAGCTGGCCAGCGGCAACGTGCAGGCCGTCATCAACGTCGTCGATGCCTCGGCTCTGGAGCGTAACCTCCTGCTCACCGTGCAGATGCTGGAGATGGGCTTGCCGGTGGTGCTGGCCTGCAACATGATGGACGAGGCCCGCAAGGCGGGCATCCATATCGATATCGACAGGCTCTCGCACATGCTGGGCATCCCGGTGGTCTCCACCGTGGCCCGCAACGGCGAAGGCCTCAAGGAGGCCATGAGCGAGGCCGTCCGGCTGGCGAAGGCGGGCGAACGGCATGTGCTGGAAGTCAACTACGGGGCCGACGTCAACGAGGGCATCATGGCCATGCAGGCCATCATTGAACGGGAAAAGCTGCTGCCCAAATACGCGGCCCGCTGGATCGCCGTAAAACTCATGGAGGGCGACCCGGAACTGAGGCAGGAGCTGCGCGCGGCCAACGCCACGGCGGCGCAGGAGATGGAAGGCATCTGCCGCCGGGTGGCCGACCATATCCGCACCGCTCACAACGTCAGCATGGAATCCCACATCACGGATGCCCGTTACGGCTTCATCCGCGGCCTGCTGCGGGATGGCGTCATCCGGCAGGATGCGGGCAAGGACCGCCTCGCCCTGTCCGACAAGCTCGACAAGGTGCTGACCAACGCCTTTTTCGGCCCGCTCATCATGCTGGTGGTGCTGTATGCGGTATTCCAGATCACCATCGAGATCGGGGCCTATCCCCAGGGCTGGGTGGAAGACGCCTGCGGGGCGCTCGGCGAACTGTTCGCGGGCATCATTCCTGAAGGGGATCTCCAGTCGCTGGTGGTGGACGGCATCATCGGCGGCGTGGGGGGCGTGCTGAGTTTCGCGCCGCTCATCGTCATCATGTTCGCGCTCATCGCCTTCATGGAGGACAGCGGCTACATGGCGCGCATCGCCTACATGATGGACAGGGTGTTCCGCGCCTTCGGCCTGCACGGGGCCTCGGTCATGCCCTACGTCATCTCAGGCGGCATCGCGGGCGGCTGCGCCATCCCCGGCGCCATGGCCACGCGCACCCTGCGCAGCCCCAAGGAGAAGCTGGCTACCCTGCTGACCCTGCCCTACATGAGCTGCGGGGCCAAGCTGCCCGTGTTCCTCCTGCTGGCGGCCGCCTTCTTCGGCAGTCAGGCCCCTACGGTCATGGTGCTCATCATGCTTTCCGGCTGGGTCTTCGCCCTGCTGGTGGCCCGCCTGCTGCGTTCCACCATCATCCGGGGCGAGGCCACGCCCTTCGTCATGGAGCTGCCTCCCTACCGCCTGCCCACCCTGTTCAGCGTGCTTATGCACTGCTGGGAACGCACATGGATGTACGTCAAGAAGGCCGGTACGGTCATCCTGGCCATCTCCATCATCATCTGGGCCGGCCTGACCTATCCCAAGCTTTCCGATGAGGAGGCCGCCGCCTTCGATGCCCGCATCGAGGCGCTGAACGCCCAGAGGGAAGCCCTGCCCGAAGGGGACGCCGCCCGCGCCGCGCTGGAAGAGCAGGTGACCAGGCTGGAAGAGGAGAAGGGCGCCGCCGAGCTGGCACACAGCTTTGCCGGTCGTCTGGGCAAGCTCATCGAGCCCGTCACCGCGCCCGCCGGCTTCGAATGGCGCACCGATATCGCCCTGCTGGCGGGCATCGCGGCCAAGGAAGCCGTCGTCTCCACCCTGGGCACGGCCTACTCCCTCGGCGACGTGGATCCCGAAGACGCCACGCCGCTGGAGAGCCTGCTCCAGGCCACGCCCGGCTGGTCCAAGGCCACGGCGCTCTCCCTGATGCTCTTCGTACTGCTCTATTCTCCCTGCTTCGTCTCGCTGGTGGTCATCCAGCGCGAGGCGGGCGGCTGGCGCTGGCTGTTCTTCTCGCTGTTCTTCAATACGGCGCTGGCCTATGTGGTGGCCGTGGCGGCCTATCAGATCGGCCTTGTCGTCTGGAACTGATCCCCCATCATCCATCCTCCCTCTCTGCCCGTGCCGACGCCTTGACAAGGCGGTGTGGCACGGGCATGATTTTTCCCACTGGCACGCGGCGGGCGTCACGGCGACGGTCCCGCGCTGTCCTGAGCCAGGGGTTGCGAATCCCCCCGAAGCGGCAAGGCGGCATGGTTGCCCCCTGTCGCACGCAGCCCTTGCCCGGTGCGTGCGGATACGGTGGAAGGAAAGGGCACTGTGTGCCGAGGAGGTTCTCATGCGCGTCCTCATGCGGAGTTTACTGGTACTGCTCGTGTTCTGTCTGCTGGGATCCGAACCGGCACAGGCCTTTGTGGCCTATGTGCGGAACGTGGAGGACGGCAATTGCATCTCCGTCTCCCGCAGCCGCGGCGCACAGGACGAGACGGAGCTCTTCTGCTTTTACGGCATCTCCGCCCCGCGTGGCCGGCAGCCCATGGCGGTGGACGCCAAGGCCCTCGTCCGTCGCATGCTCAAGCCGGGAACGCGCATCACCATCCAGTCTCCCCTTGAGGACGACAAGGGGCGGCAATGCGCGCTGATCTATGTGGACGGCGTCTCCCTCAGCTCATCCCTGCTTGAGGCGGGGCTGGCCTGGGTCGACCGGAAGAACTGCAAGGCCATGTTCTGCCCGCGCTGGTATCGCACCGAGCAGGCGGCGGCGGCGGGGGGCAAGGGGATCTGGGGACTGGGACTCAACTCCATGCCGTGGCAGTGGCAGGAATGACAGGAGCGAACGATGGATATGGCATGGCCGCAGGAATTTCAGGATATGCTGGCAGGCTGGCGGACGGATCCCGTGGGGGCGCGTTCCGCTTTTGAAGGCTATGCCGCCTGGCTGGCGGCGCTGCCCGGGGTGACGCTTTTCTTCAAGGCCCGGCCCGGCGTGAGCTACTCCCTGCGCGCCCGGCATGCGGCGCAGAAAACGCGGGAAGTGTTCGTGCTGGTGGACGTGGTGGATGACGACCCGGAAAACCGCTGGCTCTCCGTCTGCTTTTATGCCGACATGGTGACCGATCCCGAAGAGCGCGGCGACTTTGTGCCGGGCGGCCTCCTGGGGGCGGATGCCTGCTGCCTGACCCTGGATGAAGATGACGGCGGAGCGCGCGACTACATCGCCGCCCGCCTGGCCGAGGCCGCCGCCGCTGCCGCCGAGGGGCGCGAGTGAGCGAAGGGACGGGCATCGCCCTGGATTTCGAGACCTCCGGCTACGCGGCGGACAGCGCCTGCGCCGTAGGCATGGCCCGGCTGGAAGAGGGCAGGGTGGCGGATCGCTTTTACGCCCTCATTCGTCCGCCGTCTTCCTTTATCCGCTTTACCGATGTGCACGGGCTGACCTGGCCCATGCTCAGGGATGCGCCCACCTTTGCACAGCTCTGGCCGCGGCTTGCCGCCTTCATGCAGGGGGCGGCGTGGTTCGTCGCGCACAACGCCTCCTTTGACCGGCGGGTGCTCATCGCCTGTTGCCGGGCCGCCGGCATCGCCGAGCCCCGTTTGCCCTTTTACTGCACCCTCAAGGGCTCGCGGCGCAGCCTGCCGCTGCCGTCGCACCGCCTGAGCAGCGTGTGCGCCCATTTCCAGATCCCCCTCCAGCACCATCACGCGGGCTCGGATGCCGAAGCCTGCGCCGAGATCTATTTGCGGCTGCGCGCGCTGGGCGTGACGCCGGCCCAGATGAAGGCCTGATCAGCCTGTCGGCCGCTCCCGCCCGGCATGCACGTTGCCGGCGGCCGGTGTGGCCTGCGCCGGCGTCTTTGGCCGCATCTCTTCTTTTCTTCCCTCGCCTTTCCTGTTTTCTCCATGATTTTGTGTCTGCGATCACACTTTTCCCCAAGAGAGAAAGAAAGAATCCTTCTTGTGATTTGCATCACAAGCGGAATGTATGCTATGTCCGACACAGTATGAGGAGGACTATGGTGCGGACTTCAGCAGGAAGGAGGATGTTATGAAACGTCCCTGCAATGGTTCATGGCTCAAGATCTTTCTGGGGGGCCTGCTTGCGGGGGGAGTGATCCTGGCGGGACTGGCCTACGGGATGCGGGTAACGGACTCCCGCCCCTTTTGCGCCGGCTGCCACGTCATGCAGGAGGCGGCGGTGACGCACAAGATGTCGACACATGCCGCGCTGGCCTGCAACGAGTGTCATTCGCCCCACAATCTGCTGGTCAAACTGCCGTTCAAGGCAAAGGAGGGCCTGCGGGATGTCATCGCCAACATGCAGGGCAAGGACGCGCCCGCCCTTCCGAGCGTTGCGACGCGTGACATCATCAAAGAAAATTGCATTGCCTGCCATAGTGCGACAAATGCGAATGTGGCAAGCATGGACGTTAAGCCGTATTGTACGGACTGTCACCGCAATGTGGCCCATATGCGCAGCAAACCCATCAGTGTAAGGACGGTGGCCCATGAGTAATCGAGTTTTTCACGGATTCTGCCTGCTGTTGTTGTCTCTGGGACTGCCGCTGTTCAGCGGATGCGAGGATGTCGATACGACATTGAAAGCCCCCACCTATTCGACGGCACTGAAAGAGGATGAGACGCGCATCTCCGCTTTTGAGAAGGATTTTCCCCTTCAATACGCATCATACATGAAAAACAATGAAAGTGAGGTGATGACGGAATACAAGGGGTCCGTCCCCTTCCACAAGAATGATGGCGTCAATCCCCTGCCCAAGGGGTGGAAGCATGCCCAGCCGTATCTCAAGAACCTCTGGCTCGGCTATCCTTTCATGTACGAGTACAACGAAGCCCGCGGCCATACGCACGCCCTCAGCGATTTCGTCAATATCGACCGTATCAACCGCTATGCGGAGAAGGGGACGCTGCCCGCGACCTGCTGGAACTGCAAGACCCCCAAGATGATGAACTGGGTGAAGGAGTACGGGGATGCCTTCTGGTCGAAGGACGTGAACACCTTTCGCGGCAAGGAGGCCATCAACGCCATGGATGAGACCATAGGCTGCGCCAACTGTCACGATCCCAAGACGATGGAGCTGCGTCCCTACTCCGAGCCGCTCAAGGACTGGCTGAAGCGTTCGGGCAAGGACTGGAACACCCTGAGCCGCAACGAGAAACGCTCGCTCGTCTGTGCACAGTGCCATGTGGAATACTACTTCACGCACAAGGACAACGGCCCGGCGGGACGCCCGGTCTTCCCGTGGGACAACGGCTTCAACCCCGAGGATATGTACCAGTACTACAAGGGGCATGGCGCCAAGGGGCCGGACGGCACGCCCACGCCCTTTGCCGACTGGACGCATGCGGCTTCGGGCGTGCCCATGATCAAGATGCAGCACCCTGATTTCGAGATGTTCCAGGACGGCCCGCACGGGGCGGCCGGTGTGGCTTGCGCCGACTGCCACATGCCGTACCAGCGTGTGGACGGCAAGAAGATCTCCAGCCACTGGATGACCACCCCCCTGAAGGACCCCGAACTGCGCGCCTGCCGCCAGTGCCACGCGGACAAGACCGCGGACTATCTGCGCGAACGGGTTCTGTATACGCAGAAGAAGTCCTTCGACCAGCTGCTCAAGGCCCAGGAAGCCTCGGTGCGCGCCCATGAGGCGGTCCGTCTGGCCAATGCCTACGGCGGAGAAAAGGACGCCCGCTATGACGAGCTGATGACGGAGGCCCGGGAAATGGTGCGCAAGGGGCAGCTGTTCTGGGATTATGTCTCGGCGGAAAACAGCGTGGGCTTCCATAATCCCGCCAAGACGCTGGATACGCTTATGACTTCCGTCGAGTGCAGCAACAAGGCCGTGGCGCTGGCCGAACAGGCCACACGTTACGGCATCAGCCCCGCGCTGGAAGGCGACATCAAGGAGATCGTGCCGCCCATACTGGAGTTCAGCCGCAAGATGCAGCAGGATCCCGCCGTGCTGCAGACCAATCCCTGGCTCAAGCTCCTTCCCGTCCTGCCCAGGGCCGACCGGGTCTGGGATGGACAGGAAAAGGTGTCCGCGCGGTAAGCCGCTGAAGGGACGGCTTTCGGGCCCGATCCCATGACAAGGCGCGGGCGACGGTCACAGGCCGTTGCCCGCGCCGTCGTTTGCCGCCCCTGATCCGTACCGCCGGAGAGGGAGGAAGACCAGGCGTCATATCGCTATGGTCGCTCCACCATGGGCATGGATCCGTCCGGGCCCCGTGTCTCTCTCTCTCTCTCTCTCTCTCTCTCTCTCTCTCTCTTCCCTGGATGAAGACGCGCCGGGGAAGGAAGGGCCTGGGGGAAGGGACCTCGCGCGCGGCCGCCGTGTCTGTCGGTATACAGCGATCGCGCCGCCTGTTCCGTGGCGGCGATCATGCCGGGAGCGCTTCGATGTGCCGTGTCGCGGGCCGGCGCGCGGCGTACGGCCCGTGCGGTTTGACAAAAGGGGAAAAGCTGGCGAAAGTGGCCCCCAGTCCGTTTTTTTACCGCAAAGGAGGCTGTATGTTCCTGTCGGATATCCGTTTGCGTCGCGTTCGGCTGCGCCGGGAGCGTTTTTTGCCGCTGCTCCGTCTGGCGGACGATAATCCCGCCCACGTCGACGCCTGGTTGACGCGGGGGACGCTGTACGGTCTCTTTATCCGGCGGCGGGAACCCGTCAGCCTGGCGGTCCTTACCGACGAGACGGCCGCCTTTGCGCCGGGCGGCCCGCGCGAACGGCAATGCCCCGCCCTGTGCGGCAGACGGGTCGCCGAATGCCGCCTGCTGGTCACCGCGCCGGCGTATCAGCGCAGAGGGTTGGCCCGGCAACTGCTCATGCGGCTGTGCGGCCTGCTGGACACGACGTACGACAGTCTGCTGGTGGGCACGGGGACCACCCCCCGCATGGACGGCTTCTACCGGGGCGGCGGCTTTGCGCCCTGTTTCGTGCTGCCGCATTTTTTTCGTGACAATTACCCCTTGCCCATAGTGGAGGACGGCGTCCTGCTGGACGACATGCAGTATTATGTCCGCCATATCGGCAGGGCAGCGCCGCAAGCGAGGCGTCAGTAAGCTGACGCGCTCGTCGCATCAGAGAAATGACGGCCCCGGGGCGGACGCTCCGGGGCCGTTTTGTCATGTGTTCTCGACGGCTTCGCCGCTCCTCCGACGTCAAATTTCTGTCTGCTGGTGAGGCTGTGTTTTACTATCTAATTGAATTTATTGTATTTATTTTGTTTGGCATGCTGGTTGCTTTACTGGGACGAAACCTGTCTTCGGCTGGAGGAAAGCATGAAGAGCCTGTTCAATGATCAGATCGGCCTTGTGGGCAAGGTCATGGATATGCAGCTGCAGCGGCAGAACGTCATTGCCAGCAACCTTGCCAACATTGATACGCCCAACTACAAGCCGCGCGAGCTGACGTTTGAAAATGAACTGCAGAAGGCGCTGGGGCTCGACATGCGCGGCCGCATGAGCACGACCACGCCGGGACACATGCCGGCGGCCTTTACCCCTGAGACCTTCGGGGCCGAGTGGGACAAGCAGTTCAAGCCGCGTCAGATCCACGGCGAAGACCGCGTGAACCTCGACAAGGAAATGGCCAAGCATGCCAAGAACCAATTGCATTATACGGCGCTGGCCCAGGTGATGCAGAAGAATTTTGAGGGGCTGTCGACCCTTATCCAGGACGCCAAGACAGCCTAACCTGTTTCAAGCCTACGCTTGTAAAGGATGGATGACCATGGATTTCATGACCGCACTTGATATCAGCGCATCCG
Organism: uncultured Desulfovibrio sp.; assembly: GCF_944324935.1. Classification (GTDB taxonomy): domain Bacteria; phylum Desulfobacterota; class Desulfovibrionia; order Desulfovibrionales; family Desulfovibrionaceae; genus Desulfovibrio. The sequence continues at coordinate 28,077 of NZ_CALUYG010000028.1, forward strand.
CACTCACCGCGGATCGTACGCGAATGAACACCATCGCCATGAACCTGGCGAACGTCAAGACCACGCGTACGCCTCAGGGCGGCCCCTATCAGCGACGTACCGTGGTGCAGGTCTCGACCGATGTGGACGATCCTTTTTCCGTCCACATGCGTTCGGCCCTCGACCGCGAACTCAAGGGGGTGCGCGTCATGGCCATCAGCGTGGACAAGCGTCCCCTCAAGCAGGTGTACGAGCCTGGTCATCCCGACGCCAACGCCGACGGCTATGTGTCCTATCCCGACATCAACGTCGTGGAAGAAATGGCGCACATGATGACCACCCAGCGGAATTTTGAAGCGAACGTGACCACGGTGGAAGCCCTCAAGGGCATGTACAACAAGGCTCTGGAAATCGGCCGGTCATAGGAAGCAAGGGAATAAAGGAGCAAGGATATGAGCGCGCAATTTGTCGGAATGAGAGCCTATGCGGACGCCATGCGCCACTTCAGCACCGTGGAAAGTTCCCTGCAACAGGGCATGCCCGTCAGCAAGGAGACCCTCTTTGCCAAGACGCTTGACCAGAGCCTGCTGCGCGACAGCGTGGACCGCCCGGAAAACTTCGGCGCGCAGGGCGACTTCATCAAGATGATGGGCCAGGAACATACCCGCCTGGCGCACACCAACGATTTTGCGGAAACGCTGACCGACTCCCTGAACCGCGTCAACGAATTGCAGACCGAAAAGGCCAACGCCATCGACGCCTTTGCCTCCGGCCGCAACCAGAACGTGCATGAACTCATGATCACCATGCAGAAGTCCAGCATGGCCATGAAGCTGACCACCGCCGTGCGCGGCAAGGTGCTTGAAGCCTACAAGGAACTGACCAAGATGCAGTTCTGATCTTTCCCGGAAACTTTTGTTCCGAAGCGCGAAAAACAGGTTGGTCCCGGCCGGCCTGTTTTTTGTCGTCTGCAAGCGGACGGCCCCGGGACCGGCAGCCGCCACGGCGGCATCGCGCGCCGCAGACCGCGCACGATGGAGCCCGGCGGGGACCTTGCGGGAGGCCGCAAGGCATGGCAAGCTGGAGACGTTTCGTACAGGCGCAGGGCCGGCGGCCCGTCAATGGCCGTCAGGCCGGGCATAACCCAGCCCCCGCGGGGGACACTTCAGGGAGGACAGGCCGTGGAAGCCCTGGTGCAGATCTTTTGGCGGGACCTGTGCGCGCGCTATCCGCAATGGCGGGAGGCCGCCGCGCCGTTTGCGGCGGCGGTGCGCCTCTTGGCGGACTGCGCCGCTCACGGGGGGAAGATCCTGCTTTGCGGCAACGGCGGGAGCGCCGCGGATGCCGAGCATATCGCCGGCGAGCTGATGAAGTCCTTCCTGCTGCCCCGCCCTCTGCCGGAAAGCTTTCGCCAGCGGGCCCGTGCCCTGTTCCCGCAACAGGCCGGGGATCTGGAGCGTCTCCAGGGCGGCATAGCCGCGGTGTCGCTGGTGTCCGGCGCATCCCTGCCGACGGCCTTCGCCAACGATGTGGACGGGCGGCTTGGCTTTGCCCAGCAGGTCTACGCGCTGGCAAGACCCGGGGACATCGTCTGGGGCATAAGCACTTCCGGCAATTCGTACAACGTCAATCAGGCCCTGCGGGTGGCGCGTCTGCTCAGTTGCCGGACGCTGGGGCTGACGGGCAGGGACGGCGGAGACATGGCGGCTTTGCTGGACGTGGAACTGCGCGCCCCGGTCGGGCTGACGCCGCAGATCCAGGAACTGCATCTGCCCATGTACCATGCCCTTTGCGCCTGCCTTGAGGCCGTCGTGTTCGGTGGACAGGCCCGGGGCAACCCGCCGGCAGGCCCCACGGACGCCGCGTGAGAGCAGCGCGGGCCTGCGGCAGGGGGGACGGACGGCCCGGACGCGCCAGGCTGTGCGGCGGGCGGGGCGTCCGTCCGCCCGACAGGCCGGCATGGTCGTCGTATGCCCCATAACAAGGCGATATCTTGATTTTTTATCGCAAGATCAATATCTTTGAGACAAGATCGCACGCGTTCCCCGGTATGGCCCTTGACAAACAGGGGGGCAGGCCGTATGCGAAAATGACGCCATGCGTACAGCGCGCGGGGAGGATGACGGGCCGCTGCGCCCCGCGTCCATCGCCATTGCCGGGCCAGAGCGCCCGGGGGCGTGTCCCGCATCCGGCCGGAAGGGCCGCACAAATCATGTTCACGAGCCGGGCGCGCCCATCCCACGGGTGCGCGGGCGGCTCGTGATGCGCCTGCCGTCGTTATTTGCCTATGGCATGAGGAGTTCGTTTCAATGGAAAACAGGCTGAAGGATCTGTTGCCCCTGTACAAGGGGCGCAAGGTTTTTGTGACGGGGCATACGGCTTCAAGGGTTCGTGGCTGACGCTCTGGCTGAAGCAGCTGGGCGCGGACGTCATGGGCTATTCGCTGTCGGAGTATGACAGTCCCTGCATGCTCAAGGCGCTTGAGCTGTCCGGCGTCTGCCGCCCCAGGGTTCCGTGGCGGACTACCAGGCGCTGAGGGCGGCCGTGGAAGCGTTCCAGCCCGAGATCGTCATGCATCTGGCGGCACAGCCGCTGGTACGTCCTTCCTATGACGATCCGCTGGGCACACTCGAGACCAACGTCATGGGGACGGCCATGCTGCTTGACGCCTGCCGCTTCACGCCGTCGGTGCATGCGGTGGTCATCGTCACCAGCGACAAGTGCTATCGCAACAACGAATGGGTCTGGCCCTACCGGGAGAACGATCCCATGGGCGGGCACGACCCCTACAGCGCCAGCAAGGGCTGCGCCGAACTGGTGACGGCTTCCTACATCAAATCCTTCTTTGCGCCCGAGCGTTACGGCAAGGACCATCATGTGGCCGTGGCCTCGGCCAGGGCGGGCAATGCCATCGGCGGCGGCGACTGGGGCAAGGACCGCCTCATCCCCGACTGCTTCCGCGCGCTGCATGAGGGGCGCACCATCAGGATCCGCTATCCCCGCGCGGTGCGGCCCTGGCAGCACGTCCTGGAATGCCTGAGCGGCTACCTGCAACTGGGCGCACAGCTCCTCGAGCACGGGCCAAAATTCGGCTGCGGCTGGAACTTCGCGCCCATCGACATGGGCGACGTCTGGCCGGTGGAGCGGGTGGTGCGCTTCATCTGCGAGAAGTGGGGCAACGGCAGCTACGAGGTGGACAGCGCCCCGCAGCCGTACGAGGCCAGCATGCTTTGCCTTGACTGCACCAAGGCCAGCATCGAACTGGGCTGGCGGCCCCGTTACCCTGTGGCGCGCGCGCTTTCCGAGACGCTCAGCTGGTACAAGGAATGGTCGGTCAACGGCGACGCCGCGCACATGCGCGAATATACCCTGCGGCAGATCGAAGCCTATGTCGATGCCCTGCCGCAGTAAGCGGGCAAGGCGTGCGCGGTCACCGCAACCGGAGACGAAACGAGGATCAGATGCAGAACGAAGAAATACAGGCGGCCATCGAAGAACTGCTGCAACATGTGCCCGATGCACGCCCGGCCTTTGAGCCGGGCAAGACGCCCATTCCCGCCTCGGGCAAGGTCGTCGGCAAGGAGGAAAAGGCGCTCATGGTCGAGGCCGCCCTTGACGGCTGGCTGACCACCGGCCGCTTCAATGATGCGTTTGAAGCGGCGCTGGGCGACTTCCTCGGCGCAAAGCATGTGCTGACGGTGAACTCGGGTTCCTCGGCCAATCTGGTGGCCTTTTCCGCGCTGACTTCGCCCCGCTGGGGCAAGCGCGCCATCCGGCCCGGGGACGAGGTCATAACCGCGGCGGCCGGCTTCCCCACGACCATCGCGCCCATCATGCAGTTTGGCGCCATCCCGGTATTCGTGGACGTGGACGCCGATACCTGGAACGTGGATGTGGACGCGGTGGCACGGGCCATCACCCCCAGGACCAAAGCCGTCATGCTGGCGCATACGCTGGGCGTTCCCTTTGATGCGGAGCGGCTCGCCGCCCTTTGCCGGGAACGGGGTATCTGGCTGGTGGAGGACTGCTGCGACGCGCTGGGCGCCCGCTGGAACGGGCGGCTCACGGGCAGCTTCGGGGATATCGCCACCCTTTCTTTCTATCCTGCGCACCACATCACCACCGGCGAGGGCGGGGCGGTCTTCACCAGCAATGACGAGCTGGCCCAGATCGCCGAATCCTTCCGCGACTGGGGCCGGCACTGCCACTGCCGGCCAGGGCAGGACAATGCCTGCGGCAGGCGCTACAGCGGTCAGTACGGCGAACTGCCCGAAGGCTATGATCACAAGTACGTCTACGCGCATGCCGGGTACAATCTCAAAATGACCGATCTGACGGCCGCCTGCGGGCTGGCCCAGATGCGCCGTCTGCCCGGATTCATCGAAAAGCGCAAACAGAATTATGCCTATCTGCACAACGGGCTTGCCGGCTGCGCGCATCTGCGCTTCCCCGTCACGCCCGAACAGGCGGATCCCTCCTGGTTCGGCCTGCCCGTCATCCTCAAGGAGAGCGCCCCCTGTTCGCGTGTGGACTTCCTCAAGGCGCTCAACCGCCGCCGTATCGGGACGCGGCTCATGTTTGCCGGTAATGCCGTGCGACAGCCGTTCATGGAGGGCCGCCCTTACCGCGTGGCGGATGTCCTGACACAGACGGACCTCATCATGGAGCGCGGCCTCTGGCTGGGCGTCTGGCCGGGACTCAGCCAGGAGATGCTGGATTACATCATCGGAAGCGTACAGGCTATCCTGTCGGCCTGAGCGGCCATGCCGCCATGCGGCCTCCGTGTCCTTGCGGAGATCGGGCGGATCACCTTGCCTTACCGGGGGCGCGCCAGCGGGCGCGCCCCTTTTCGTTGCGAGGGGGGGGGCGGCACAGCGCCGCCTGGCCAAAAGAGAGTGGAAAAAGGGCGTGGCATCTTTTTCATGAAAATTTTTATTTTGTATTATTATATAGTTATTTCAAAATATTATATGTGATTGCTATAATTTTTACCCCTAAAATCAACCCCCAAAATTACTGGATGCTTTTGGCTGTATCAGGTCGACTTGGGATAATCACCAAAAAGGCGTGAAATCTGAAAACGGAAATTGTGGCTTTTGGCATAGTCTGCGGGCTGGCTGTTTCCGGGCAGTAAAAAGGCGCTCGCGTTGCTGCAAGCGTCGGAATTTTTCCATAGAAATTTGTCCTTGGGGCTAACAGAAGCGGATATAAGAACGCAGGCAAAACGATGTTGTTTGTCTAACACGTTGAAAATAATAAAAAATTTAACAGGAAGATAGTTGCAATAATCCTTGCAACAGAATGATTTATCAATATAAGTGGGGGAGTGTAATGCCTGAAAAGCCTGTTGCGCGAGTTGGAGATACCGTATTGATGGCAGCCCCAGTGTCAGGGGCAACAATCGCCCGATTGCTCTTGTGGGAAGTACCTATAACTGTCCAGTGCATGGCCCAAATCCCATTGTAACTGGCGCGCCATATATTTTTGGGAATGATGTTCTTGTGGCGCATGTTGGTTCAAAAACTGCATGTGGAGCAGAGATTACGTCTGGCTCTCCTGATGTATTTGTTTGCGTGCCGTCTTTATCAGGAGAAGCAAGAGGAATAGATAATAGTTCTGTCAAAAAAAGTTATGATGAACAGGTAAGAGTTTTGGACAGAAATGGTAATCCCGTAGCGTTTATGCCATATTATATTTGTGATGAAGACGGGAATACTTATAGTGGAAATACTGATGAATATGGATATTGTAGTAGATTATACACAAAAGACATGCAAAGATTAAATATATCTAGGCGTACAAGCATTAGAAATGGAGGCTGCTCATGTGTAGTCAAGTTTACGCTGATGATGAAAATGCGAGAACAAATACCACGCCAAACTCATGTTACAATATTCTTGGTTCATGGATGCCTTTAGATCTACATTTATTTATGTTTGTTGATGAAATTGGAAAAAATGGAATGTTGGTAAGGAAGATTCGTACTTATGAGCCACCAACAGAATTATATGCAACAAAAGCTGGTTTATTTCCTAAATCTCCATATTCAAATACATCTTTTGTAGAGCATGTTTTAAATGCAAAGAGATCGCATTTCATATCCGCAAGTACATTATTTCCTGATGGTGCTCCTAATTTTTCTGGAGGGAAAAAATTTATATAGATATTGATGAAGCTATTCGGCATGGGTCAAGGATAATATCTTCAGAAGAAATTATAAGTGGATTAAGACTGTATGCGAAAGAGCATCCACATACTGAACAGAGGGTAAACAAACTTATAAATGCTATACAACATATTGAAAAAGAAGTGCTGATAGAGCCTCCTCGTGGTAAAGGAGTATATTCAGGCGCCATCTGGCGTCCTGAAATTTATGATAAAATGATTAAATTAAACAAAGTTGCCAAGGTTGTTCAAATCTTTGGATTTGCATTTACAGCTTATGATTTAGGAAATGCCACAGTAAAATCATTCCAAGAGCAGTCTGTTGCGCCATTGACTGCTGAGGCTGTTCGTCAAGCTGGCGGATGGGGGGCCGCTTGGTTAGGTTTTAAGATAGGGGGAGTGGCTGGAGCCACATGCACATTAGAAACTGGCCCAGGTGCAGCGATTGGAGGTTTAATTGGCGGAATTATTTTCGGTTTTGCAGGTTATTGGGGAGCTGATTGGGTAGCTGACTTCATTTATGAGGATTAACTATGTCATTGTTTTCATATATAAAACAAAAGTTTTTTTATAGAAAGCAACAATCGCCTTCTGTTGATTTAACTTTGCTTCCGCTAGTACCTAACCCATTTATCCCATGGGAAGTCTATCCTGATATTGATCCCGATGTCTGTTTATTTACTCAAGGAAATGAATCGACATGGCTCTGTGAGATTTGGTTTCCATATTGGGAAAGTCTTTCAGAGAGAGAAAAAGAAGATTTAAAAAGTCGAGCACCTACTGATGCTTGGCGTGAATGGCTAGATTGGAGAAGTGAAGGGGCAAGAATAGCAAGAATAGACCATGAAGAAAGAGGCATTCCTTTTGATTGTTATGGATATTTATATGATTTCAAAGTTAATTACATAATCGATTATTTACAAGACAAGAAAATCACAAAATAGAGCAAATAGTTCGTTATATTTGCTATTGTATAAAATGTATGTGATTCAAGCTATTGTTTAACATGGTAGTTGTAAAATAATAATTAAAAAAATAGGGTCACGACTAGCAGAGAGGATTCTCTCTGAGCATCTTGAGGTGGAGTTTGTAGATATCCTCATGACGGTGATTAAAACGAAACTCGCATTCTTTCAAATGGTAATAGAAGCTATGCTTGTGAATGCCACGGAAGCGAATCAGTCGAGTCTTGGCAAAGGCCAAAAAGCTTTCTATCCCATTGATATGAGAATGCTTGTTAGCAAACTCGTTGTTCCCATGCTCAACGCGAAAGTGCTTCTGATAGCCCAAATCTACCCGCCCGTCGTACCCTCGCCAGCCGTCAGACGGTAAAAGCGCGCTGGGGAAGGGATGGGGGGCTTGGGGGGAAGGATGACGAGAACGCCTTTTCTCGCTTCGCTGCGAAAAGGCTGGGCCCTCCCGCGCCTGCGAGGAGTTCCCCTTCCCCCAAACACTCCGTAAACAGTGTTGGCAGACCCTAGGGGCTGTTTCTAAAAAAGCTGGACATCTTGAATGACTCCTGCTTTCCTGTTTGTTATGAGCAGACATGACA
>NZ_CALUYG010000029.1 GCF_944324935.1 uncultured Desulfovibrio sp.
TTTGTTTGCAAAACAACTGTCATGGGGCTTTCGTTTTTTGGCAAGCCCTCTGTTAACTTTCAATTTACAATCTGCCATGCCGGGAAAGGATTCTTGATGGAATGCCGCGCACAAGGCAAACAATTTTCCTCCGCTCTTCCCTCAGGACCGCCGGGACAGGACGGCCAGCCGGGCCGCTCGGGCGGAGCCGTAGCGCAGCCGCCACCAGCGCCGCCGCAGGCGCAGGCGCAGCCTGTCCAGACAGAGATAGACCACGGGCGTGGTATAGAGCGTCAGCACCTGACTCACCATGAGCCCGCCCACGATGGTGATGCCCAGCGGCTGGCGGATCTCCGCCCCGTCGCCTTGCCCCAGCGCCAGCGGCACGGCCCCCAGGGCCGCGGCCATGGTCGTCATCATAATGGGCCGGAAACGCAGGCGGCAGGCCTCGTAGATGGCTTCCTGCGGCGGCAGCTGGCGGGTGCGGGCGGCATCCAGCGCAAAGTCGATCATCATAATGGCGTTTTTCTTGACGATGCCGCAGAGCAGCAGCACGCCGATAAGCGCGATGACGCTGAATTCCATGCCCACGGCCATGAGCGCCAGCAGCGCTCCCCCGCCCGCCGACGGCAGGGTGGAGAGGATGGTGATGGGGTGGATGAGGCTCTCATAGAGCACGCCCAGCACGATGTAGAGCGCCACCAGCGCCGCCAGGATCAGCACGATCTGGTTGCGTATGGTCTCGTTGAAGAGTTTGGCCGTGCCCTGGAAGCTGCCCACGATGGTGGAGGGCATGCCGATGCTCACCCGCACGCGGTCGATGGCCTCCTGAGCCTGCGAGAGCGACGCGCCCTCGGCCAGGTTGAAGGAGAGCGTCACCGCGGCGAACTGCCCCTGGTGCGCCACCGAGAGCGGCGCGAAGCCCGGCCCCACTCCGGCCACGCTCAGGAGCGGCACAAGGCCGTCCCGACCGGGCAGATAGACCTTTTGCAAGGCCTCCTGGCCTTCCAGCCAGTCAGGCATGAACTCCAGCACCACGCGGTACTGGTTCTTGTCCTTGTAGATGGTGGAGACCTGCCGCTGGCCGAAGGCATTGTTCAGGGCGCTGTCCACATCATCCATCGTCAGGCCCAGCCGGGCCAGCGCGTCGCGGTCCACGCTGAGCAGGGTCTGGAGACCCCGCTCCTCGATGTCGCTGTCCACATCCTTGAGGATGGGGATGGTCGCGAACGCTTCCTGCAACTTGCGGCCCCAGGTGCGCAGGGCGTCCAGGTCGTCGGCCTGCAGGGTGTACTGATACTGCGCGTTGGAGCTGCGGCCGCCCATGCGCAGATCCTGCGCGGGCTGAAGGAATATCTGCATGCCCGGTTCGGAGGCGAGCTTGCCCCGCAGACGGCCGATGACCTGCATGGCGGAGATGCCGCGCTCCTCCAGCGGCTTCAGGGCGATGAACACGCCCCCGCCCCCGCGCGAACCGGACATATGCCCGGACACCTGCTCCACGGCCGGGTCCTCCTGGATGATCCGCATGAGGCGCGGCATCTTTTCCTGGAGACTCTGGAAGGAGGCGCTCTGATCGGCCCGCATGCCGCCCATGATCACGCCCGTGTCCTGCGTGGGGAAAAAGCCCTTGGGGACCACCATGTACAGCCAGACGTTGCCCGCCATGACCAGCAGGAGCGACAGCATGGTCAGGCGCGGATGCCGCAGCACCACGGCCAGGCTGCGTTCGTAACCGCGCTGCATGCCGCCCAGCAGCCCGCCCCACCACAGCCCGAGGCGCGTAAACAGGCGGGAGGCGATACCGCCCCGCCGCTCAAGCCGTCCGCTGCGCCGGGAGAGGTCCTCCTCGTAGGGGCGCAGGTAGCGGGCGCACATCATGGGCGTAGTGGTCAGCGACACCACCATGGAAACGAGCACCGCCGTGGTCAGCACCACGGAGAACTCCCGGAACAGGCGGCCCACGATGCCGCCCATGAAGAGGATGGGGATGAAGACCGCCACCAGCGACAGCGAGATGGAGATGACCGTGAAGCCCACCTCCCGCGCCCCGCGCAGGGCGGCCCGGAGCGGCGTCTCCCCCAGCTCCATGCGCCGGACGATGTTCTCCAGCACCACGATGGCGTCGTCCACCACAAAGCCCGTAGCCACGGTGAGCGCCATGAGGGAAAGGTTGTCCAGCGTATAGCCGCACAGGTACATGACCCCGAACGTGCCGATGAGCGATACCGGGGCGGCCACCGCCGGGATGGCCGTGGCACGGCCGTTGCGCAGGAAGAGGAAGACCACCAGCACCACCAGCGCCACGGAGAGCAGCAGGCTTTTTTCCACCTCGGCCAGCGAGGCGCGGATGGTGATGGAGCGGTCCATGCGCACGGTGAGATCCGCGCTTTCCGGCAGCCAGGCCCGCAGTTGCGGCAGCATGGCCTTCACCCTGTCCACCGTCTCGATGATATTGGCGCCGGTGGCGCGGAACACCATCAGCAGGATGGCCTGTCTGCCGTTGGAGAGGGCCATGTTGCGCACGTCCTGCGAGCTCATCTCCACCGTGGCCACGTCGCCGAGGCGGATGACGGCATCCCCCTTGCGGGCCACGATGAGCCGTCGGTAATCGGCCACGTCCGAGATCTGGTCCGCCGCGTCCACCAGCCAGAAGCTCTTGTCGCTCTCCACCATGCCCTTGGGCAGATAGGCATTGGCCCCGCTGATGGCCCGCCGCACATCCTCGCTGCTGACGCCCGCCCGGCTCAGGGCGTCGGGGATGAGGCGCACACGCACGGCGGGCAGCGCGCCGCCGCCCAGGGTCACCTCGCCCACGCCGGGGATCTGGGCGATCTTCTGGGCCAGCACCGTTGAGGCCGCATCGTAGAGCTGGGAGCTGGTCAGCACCTCCGAGGTCACGGACAGGATCATAATGGGCGCGCCCGACGGATTCACCTTGCGGTAGGTGGGATTGGACGGCATGGTCGGCAGGGTGGAACGTGCCGCATTGATGGCCGCCTGTACGTCGCGGGCCGCGCCGTTGACGTCGCGGTCCAGATCGAATTGCAGGATGACGCTGGTGGAACCGAGGCTGCTGCTGGAGGTCATCTCCGTCACCCCGGCGATGCGCCCCAGGGCGCGCTCCAGCGGCGTGGCCACGGTGGCGGCCATGGTCTCCGGGCTGGCGCCGGGCATGGAGGCCCGCACCACCACCACGGGCAGATCCACTTCCGGCAGCGGGGCCACGGGCAGCAGGCGAAAGGCGACGATCCCCGCCAGCGCGATGGCCAGGGTCAGCAGCGTCGTGGCCACGGGCCGCCGGATGAAGGGAGCGGACAGGTTGACCGGCAGGAACTCCGGGCCGAAGCGATGCCGCCGGGCCGTGCCTTCGCTGTCGAGCTCCGGCTGTTTCATGGCCGCTCCTCCGCGCCTCGTCCCTCGGCGAGCATGCTGGAGCGGTGACGCCGGAACCTGATGGCCAGCCGGTCGAACCAGAGATAGATCACCGGCGTGGTGAAGAGGGTCAGCACCTGGCTGAAGATGAGACCGCCCACCATGGTCACCCCCAGGGGCCGCCGCAGTTCCGCGCCCATGCCCCAGCCGATCATAAGCGGCAGCGCGCCCAGCAGGGCCGCCAGCGTGGTCATAAGAATAGGCCGCAGCCGCAGCAGGCAGGCCTGACGGATGGCCTCCTCAGGGCTCTTGCCCTCGCTGCGTTCGGCGTCGAGGGCGAAGTCAATCATCATAATGGCGTTTTTCTTGACGATGCCGATGAGCAGGATGATGCCGATGATGCCCACCACGCCGAGCTCCATGCCGCCCAGCATGAGCGCCAGCAGCGCGCCCACCCCGGCCGACGGCAGGGTGGACAGGATGGTGACCGGGTGGATATAGCTCTCGTAGAGCACGCCCAGCACGATGTACATGGTGATGATGGCCGCCAGCACCAGCCAGACCTGATTGGTGGTGGAAGACTGGAAGGCCAGCGCCGCCCCCTGGAACTGGCAGCGCAGGGAAGCGGGCAGATGCAGTTCCCGTTCGGCGTCCAGCACGGCGTCCACCGCCGCGCTGAGGGACGAGCCCTCGGCCACGTTGAAGGAGATGGTGGCCACCGGGAACTGGCCCTGCCGGGCGATGGAGAGCCGCACGGCGCGTTCCTCCATGCGTACCAGCGTATTCAGCGGCACGGGCTGCCCGTCCGAACTCTTCACATAGATGTTCTCCAGCGCGCCCGGCCCGTTGCGGAAACGGGGCGCCGTCTCCAGCACCACCTTGTACTGATTGGTCTGGGTGAAGATGGTGGAGATGAGCCGCTGGCCCAGCGCATCGTACAGGGCGTTGTCGATATCGCTCATGGTGAGGCCGTAGCGGCCCGCGCTGTCCCGGTCGATGTCCAGCCAGAGCACGCGCCCGTAGCCCTGCAGATCGCTGGTCACATGGTCGAGCTCCGGGCGCTCGGCCAGAGCGTCCACGATCTTCGGCGTCCATTCCTGGAGCTGCTCCCGGTCCAGCGCTTCCACCGTGAACTGATACTGGGTGCGGGATACGCGGTCCTCGATGGTCAGGTCCTGCACGGGCTGCATGTAGAGCTTCAGGCCCGGCCGGGCGTCGGCCCGGGCCATGATGCGGCGGGCGATCTCCGGCGCGCGGGCGTCACGGTCGGCCAGCGGCTTGAGGTTCACCGTCAGCCGGGACGTGCCCAGACTGGGATTGACCCCGTCCACCCCCACGAGAAAGACCACGCTGTCCACGGCCGGATCGGCCAGGATGAGGTCGGAGAGCTCCTTCTGGCGGCGGGTCATGGCCGCGAAGGAGGAGTCCTGCGGCGCTTCGGCTATGCCCTGGATGACGCCCGTGTCCTGCGTGGGGAAAAAGCCCTTGGGTACGACGATGGAGAGGAAGACCGTCAGCGCCAGCGTGCCCAGCGCCACCAGCAGGACCAGCCCCTGATGGGCCAGCACCCAGTCCAGCTTGCCGGCGTACCAGCGCAGCAGTCGGGCAAAAAAGCCGCTCTCCGCCTGCTGCTTCTCATGCCGCATGGCCTGGGGGTGCAGCATGGTGGCGCAGAGCATGGGCGTGAGGCTCAGGGAGATGCCCGCGGAGATGAGGATGGTCACGGCCAGCGTGACCGCGAATTCCCGGAACAGCCGTCCGGCCACATCGCCCATGAAGAGCAGCGGGATGAGCACCGCCACCAGCGAGAGCGTCAGGGAGATGATGGTGAAGCCGATCTGCCCCGCGCCGCGCAGGGCCGCCGGCACGGGCTTCATGCCCATTTCCAGATAGCGGGAAATATTCTCGATGACCACGATGGCGTCGTCCACCACGAAGCCCGTGGCGATGACCAGCGCCATGAGGGTCAGGTTGTTGAGGGAGTAGCCCGCAAGGTACATGACCCCCAGCGATCCCACCAGCGAGAGCGGCACGGCCAGCGCCGGGATGATGGTGGCCGAGGCATTGCGCAAAAACAGCCAGATGACCCAGATGACCAGCGCGATGGAGAGCAGAAGCTCCAGCTGCACGTCATGCACCGTGGCACGGATGGTGGTGGTGCGGTCGGTGACCACGCGCACCTCCACGTTGCCGGGCAGGGTCTTCTGGAGTTCCGGCAACAGCGCGATGACGCTGTCCGCGACCTTGATCACGTTGGCTCCCGGCTGCCGCTGCACCGAAAGGACGATGGCCTGCCGGAAGGCCTCGCCGTCGCCCGCGGCGTAGGCCGAGAGCCGGGCATTCTCCGCGCCTTCCACCACGTCGGCCACATCCTTGAGGCGCAGAGGCGCGCCGTCCTTGTAGCCTATGATGGTCTGCGCGTATTCCGCGGCCGAGGCCAGCTGGTCGTTGGCGTCGATGGTGCTGGCGCGCTCCGGCCCGTCGAAACTGCCCTTGGCGCCGTTGACGTTGGCCGTATTGATGGCCGAGCGGATGTCGGCCAGGGTCAGCCCCGCCGCGGCCAGGGCCTTGGGATTGACCTGCACCCGCACGGCGGGCCGCTCACCGCCGGAAAGCGTCACCAGCCCCACGCCGGAGACCTGGGAGATCTTCTGCGCCAGCCGGGTGTCCACCAGGTCTTCCAGCCGGGTCATGGGCATGGCGTCGCTGGTGACGGCCAGGGTGATGATGGCCGGGTCCGCCGGATTCACCTTGTTGTAGACCGGGGGATTGGGCAGGTCCGACGGCAGCAGGTTGTCCGCCGAATTGATGGCCGCCTGTACTTCCTGCTCGGCCACGTCCAGCGGCACGGAAAGATCGAACTGCAAGGTGATGACCGACGAGCCCGCCGAGGAGAGGGAGGTCATCTGCACAAGGCCCGACATGCTGCCGAACTGCCGCTCCAGCGGCGCGGTGACCACGGCGGAGGTCACTTCCGGGGACGCGCCGGGATAGAGCGTCTGCACCTGGATGGTGGGATAATCGATCTGCGGCAGGGCCGAAATGGGCAGGTAGCTGTACGCCAGCAGGCCCGACAGCAGCAGTGCCGCCATGAGCAGCGAGGTCGCAATGGGCCGGAGGATAAATATGCGGGAAAGATTCATGGCTGATCACGAGGTTCGGGTCAGCGCCGTTCCGTCCGGCGGCGGGACGCCCAGCCGGCGCGAAGACGTCCGGCGGCGGAGCGGCACAAAGGCGCGGGACGGGCCGCAGGTCCTGTCCCTACTGCACTGGCTCGGCGCGGGGCGTCTCCATGCTGGCGGCCACGTTGACGGTGATGCCGTCGCGCAGACGGTCCAGCCCGTCCACCACCACCACTTCGCCGGCTTCCAGCCCCTTGTCGATGACCGCAAGCTGATTGGTGGTCACGCCCGGCGTCACGTCGCGCACATGGGCCACGTTGTCCGCATCCACCACATAGACGTAGGAACCGCGGCTGCCCAGCTGCACGGCCGCCGCCGGCACGGTGACGGCATCCTTGAGCAGCTTGACCATGACCCGGGCATTGACGAACTGCTGCGCGTACAGCAGGCCGCCGTCGTTGGGGAAGAGCGCCTTGAGCTTCACCGTGCCGGTGGCGGAATCGATCTGATTGTCCATGGAGAGGAGCTCGCCCACGGCGATGAGGCCCTTCTGTTCGCGGTCCCAGGCCTGCACCAGGGGACGCCCCGCCTCCCCCTTGCGCGCGGCGCGCAGGGCTTCGCGCACCAGCGGCACGCGGTTTTCCGGCAGGGTGAAGAGCACATGGCAGGGCCGCGTCTCGGTGATGCGCACGATGCCCTCGCTGTCCGAGCTCTTGATCATGTTGCCCTCGTCCACCTTTTTCAGGCCGAGGACGCCGCCCACGGGCGCGGTGATGCGGCTGTAGGTCAGCTGGAGGGCCGCGGCCTCAACGGCGGCCTTGTCCGCCGCCACCACGCCCTCGTACTGCCGCACCAGCGCGCGCTGGGTCTCGTACTGCTGGGCCGACACATAGTCGTTCTTCACCAGCTTGGTGTAGCGTTCAAGGTCGCTGCGCGCATTGGCGAGCTGGGCCTGGTCGCGCAGCAGATTGCCCCTGGCCTGCGCCAGTTCGGCCTCGAAGGGACGGGGGTCGATCTCGGCCAGCAGGTCGCCCGCGGCTACGCGGCGGCCTTCCGTGAAGTGCAGCTTGACGAGCTGTCCGTCCACCCGGCTGGTGACCAGCACGTCGCTGGACGGCTCCACCGTGCCGAGACCATTGAGGAAATAGGGCATGTCCTGGGCCAGCGCCGTGGCCACGCGCACGGGCGGCGCATCGGCCGCCATGCGGGGGCCGCCCGGCCCGGACGCAAAAAAGAAACGGTAGACCGCCAGCAGGACGGCGCAAAGAAGGACAAGGCGGATCAGTCTGCCCCGTGCGGGAAGTTTCATACGGCGTGCTCCGGCTGCCCACTGGGAAAGCGCACCGTAAAGACGGCTTCCCTGTCGGCGACGTTTTCCTGTCGGATTCTCCAGCCCATCTGTTCGCAGGCGCGCAACGCCAGCGACAGCCCCAGCCCGCTCCCCACGGGTGTCGGCGCGCCGCGCTGATGCGGCGCGCGGACGCCTCTTGCAAAGACGTCCAGGTGTTCCGGGATATGGCCCTTGTTGCGGATGCGGAAAAGGCCATCCTCCACACTCACCAGAACCTTTCCATCTTCGGTGTATTTTCGTGCGTTGTCCAGCAAATTCTTGAAGATGATGCGCGCGAGCCCTTCATCGCCCACGGTGAGGACGCAGGCCGGTCCGTGCAGGCTGACGCCGGCATCCCCGGCGCAGAGCTCGCGCACCAGCGCGGCCGCGTCGATGGTCTCGGGCACGATGTCCTCCGGCCGGCGGGCCAGTATGAGCAGGCTGCGCACCACGTCGCTCATGCCCAGCACCGTCCGTTGCAGCCGTTGCAGCACGGGCATCAGCGCCTCGCCGCCCTCC
The DNA here is from genome assembly GCF_944324935.1 of uncultured Desulfovibrio sp. Taxonomy (GTDB): domain Bacteria; phylum Desulfobacterota; class Desulfovibrionia; order Desulfovibrionales; family Desulfovibrionaceae; genus Desulfovibrio. The sequence continues at coordinate 8,326 of NZ_CALUYG010000029.1, forward strand.
CGTCCGGCAAGGCGCAGCTCCAGCACTTCCAGTCCGCCTTGCAGGACGGTAAGCGGCGTGCGCAGCTCATGGCTCACGTCGCCGGTAAAAAAGCTTTCGCGCTGCATGTAGCGCACGAGGTCCCGCTCGCGGGCGGCGATGGCGCGGGCCAGCACGCCCACCTCGTCATCACGGGCCTCCTGCGGCAGGGCCGGCAGGCTGCCGGGCTGCTCGCCCTGCTCCACGGCATGCGTGAGCTCCGTCAGCGACCCGGACAGCCGGCGGGAAAGCACGATGCCCAGCAGGCTGGCGGCCACAAGGCTCACCCCCACGCACAGCAGGAAGAGGCGGAGCGTATCGGCCTGCAGGGAACGGAAGGCCCCCGTGCTGCCGCTGAGCGAGTAGCGCAGCCCGTCCCGCGTGGTCAGCAGCGCGAAGCCCGCCCCGTTCTCCAGCAGATGCAGCCCGTCGGTCAGCGCCTGCCAGGCCGGCGGGACCTGCTTGCCCACCAGGAAGTCCAGATCCATGCTGTCGGCCAGGTCCGCTCCCCAGTAGAGCACGCGGCGTCCGTTATCCTCGGCGTAGAAGGCGCGCTCCTCGGCTTCCATGAGCAGGCGCATGACCGGCCGGGCATTGACTTCCAGCAGATGCCGCCCCAGCCGCTCATAGGCGACGAGGCCCACCACGATCATCACGCCGCCCATGCCCACGGTCAGCAGGATGAAGGCGAGCAGCAGCCGTCGCCGGATGCCGAAGCGTCGCGGACGGGACGTCGTCACGCCTCCTCCCTGCCGTCGGTCAGGCGGTAGCCCACATGCGACACCGTCTGGAGCAGCGGCACGGCAAAGGGCTTGTCCAGCACCTGCCGGAGTTCGTGGATATGGGTACGCAGGGCGCTGCCGCCCGGCGGATCATCCCCCCAGAGGGCCTGCTCCAGCTCCTCGCGGGGCAGGAGCGCCGGAGCGACCCGCATGAGTTCGCAGAGGATGCGGAAGCCCGTGGGGCTGACCCGCAGTTCGCGACCCTGCCGGCTGACGCGATGCCCGGCCACGTCCAGCACCACGTCCGCGTAGCGCAGCTCGCCGCTGCCGCCGCGGGCCGTTCCCTGCGCGCCACGTCCGCGCGCCCGGATGAGCGCCCGGATGCGCGCCTCCAGCTCCTTGAGGGCAAAGGGTTTGACCAGGTAGTCGTCCGCGCCGGAATCCAGCCCCAGCACGCGATCCGGCACGGTATCCCGAGCCGTCAGCATGATGATGGGCGTGCGGCAGTCGTGCTTTTCGCGCAGGGTGCGGCACAGGGTGATGCCATCCATGCCGGGCAGCATCACGTCCAGCACGAGGCAGTCGAAACGGCCGGCAAGCGCCTGCTCGAGGCCGGCCCGGCCGTTGCGGGCGCAGTCCAGCTCATAGCCCAGCGGTTCAAAGAAGGCATAGAGCATGGCAAGGATGTCTTCATTGTCTTCCACCAGCAGCAGTGCAGGCATACGGGCCTCCCGCGCATCGCGGCAGAAAGGGTGTCGCAGCCGCCCGGACGCTGCCGGCATCCGGGCGGTTCCCGGTCCGGGTCAGGGCCGGGGGCCTTCGTCCAGGATGGCCAGGCCTTCCACCTCCACCTCGTTGGGACGCTTGGAACTCCATTCCACCTGTCCCACGATGCGGATGCGTGTCTGTGGCGTCACCGTCAGATGACCAAAGGTCTCGTCCTCTATCTCCACCACCACGCTGCCGCTCTCGTCCCGAAAGACGTAGCGGTCCTTGCGCTGGGGCAGTTTTTCCACAAGATGGCCTTCGAGGATGCACGGCACGTCGTCATAGGCGTCGGCCACGTCGGCCGCCCGGGTCACCATGCCGGCGGCCGGGCCCGCGCCCGGTCCTTCAAAACCCGCGGCCATGACGGATGTCGCTCCGCCGAGGCAGAGCATGAGCAGCAAGATGGCGATTCGCATGGGGGGCTCCTGTCGTCAACCGGAAAGGCCTTCGGCATGGTGTCGGAGGGCCGCAGGCCTCAGCGTTTCGTATTCTTCTCCCGACGCCGCCGGGGGCGCGCGCCGGCCAGGGACCGCGGGGCTCGCCGCCCCGCGGAGGAGCCGTCGGCCGACGCATGCCGGACGGCCGACGGCCACGGGAGATGCGGCAGGGCGGATCCCGCCGCCGTCAGGAGGCTACTTGAGGATTTCCAGCACCTTCACGTCCACCTTGGCCGGCTCCATCATGCCGTCCTTGTCCATCTTGCCGGAGAGGCGCACCCGGGTCTCCGGGGTGACCGTGCGGCCGGCAAAGACGCCGAAGTCGATCTCCACGATGATCTCGCCGGTGGCGTCCTTGAAAAGATACTTGTCGTCGCTGCCGGCATAGCGCTGCACGATGTTGCCCGTGAGGATGACCGGCGCATCATCCCAGCATTTGAGCGCCTTGGCCACGGTATCGGCCTGTATGCCCGCCGTCGGTCCCTGAAAACCGCCCCCCTGTCCGGCCCCCGGCCCCTGGAAGCCCGGTTGGGCAAGGGCGGGAGCGGCCAGCGCCAGCACCAGCAGGGAAGAAAGCAGAATCTTCATGACAAACTCCTTTTTGATCTGGTTTCCGAGGGCGTTACTTTATGACTTCCAGGAACTTGACGTCAATCTTGGTGGCCTCGAACATCTCCTTGTCCACCTCGCCGGCGATGCGCACGGTATTGGCCGGCGTCACGGTCTTGCCCCAGAAAAGCTCATGGTCGATGTCCACGATGATCTGGCCGGTGGCGTCGCGGAACATGTACTTGTCGTCGCTGCCGGCCAGCCGTTCCACGATGCTGCCGGTCAGCACCGCGGGCGACTCGTCCCAGGCCTTGAGCGCCTTGGCCACGGTATTGTTATCCGTCCCGCCGGTGGGCCCCTGGAAGCCGCCGTACGAGGCGGACGGGCCCTGATAGCCCGGCGCGGCCTGGCCAGGGACTGCGCCGTCCGGCTGCGCGGCAAAGGCGGGGACGCTCAGCGAGAGCGTCAGCAGGAGAAGGGAGAAGATCTTCATACAGACAACCTCTTTTTTGATTTGGATTCTACTTCAAAACTTCAAGGAGCTTGACGTCGATCTTGGTGGGATCGAACATGTCCTTGTCCACATCGCCGGAGATGCGTACGGTGTTGGCCGGCGTCACGGTCTTGCCCCAGAAGAGCTCATGGTCGATGTCCACGACGATCTGACCGGTGGCGTCGCGGAACATGTACTTGTCGTCGCTGCCGGCCATGCGCTGCACGATATTGCCGGTCAGCACCACAGGAGCGTCGTCCCAGGCCTTGAGCGCCTTGGCGACGGTGGTGACCCCTGCCGAGGACGTCGGGCCCTGGAAGCCGCCATAGCCGCTGCTCGGCCCATCGTACGCGGCAAGGGCGGGAGAAGAAAGACCACAAACGAGCGCAAGAGCGGGAAGAAAACGACGCATGATAAGCCTCCATGATGTGTTGTGGCGGTATCGCCTTGTGTTCATGCAGGCAAACTAGCGCCACCAGCGTCAGCAAGGCGTCAGGACGTCAAAAAATATTTTGTCTGGTAAAAAGACAAAAAATTTCCGGCTCATCGGGGCATTTCCCGCTTGCCCCTCCCGCGCCCGGCTGATACAGTCCCTCCCATGAAAGAACTGGACCCCCATACCATACGCCCCTGCCTCGCCTGCGGCGGCGTCGACGTCCATCTGGAATCCATGCGCCCTCCGGGACGCCGGGACGATGTGTGGCGCGTCGTCTGCTCCTGCGGGCAGACCTCGCAGCAGTGGTCCGTCTCCCAGGGGGCGGCCATCCGCGCCTGGAACCGCAACCTCGGCAGCGAGCACTGTGACGGCGGTACGGCAAGCCGGCGCTGACGGCATCCGCTTTCCATTTTTTGCGGGGCGCTTCCGACGGGGGGCGCCCTTCGTCATTCCAGCTCCCGGCCCACCCAGACGGCCCGCCCGATGATGTGCACAAGATCGCCCAGCTGGTCGCGCGTGTCCGCCTCAATGGGCGCGTAGGCCGGATTGACGCTGCTCAGGATCAGCTTGCCCGGCACGGCATTGACGATCTTCAGGTAGATCATGTCCTCCACGCTGACGGCGTAGATGCGCCCCGGCCGGGGTTCGCGCTGATCCTGGTCGATGAGCACCACATCATTATGGCAAATGTCCGGCTGCATGCTGTCGCCCGAGACCCGCAGCAGCACCATACGCGACGGATTGCCCTTGCGGCGGAGGAAGTCATGCCGGAAGGCATAATGCCGCAGCACCTCGCTCCCTGTTTCCAGACTGCCGCCGCCCGCCGACAGGCGCGCCTCCACGAGCGGCACCATGACCAGATCCTCCTCCCTCTCCGACGGGCGGTCGGGGTCGCCGCGCCCGGCCAGCAGCCAGTCCAGCGAACAGCGCAGCACGCCGGCCAGCCGCACGGCGAATTCCCCCTTGGGGAGCTGCCCGTTTTCGTACTGCTGAATGGTCGTCAGGCTCACCCCGATGCGGGCGGCCAGCTCCTGCTTGTGCAGCCCCTGTTCCTGCCGCCGGCGCCGCAGCCTTCCGGCAAACGTGGTCCCCAGTCCCGGCGGCGTGCCGCATGTCATCGTCATATCCCCTCCTTTGCCTGAAAAAACGACAAATTATTTCAATTATAAAGGAAAAGTTATAAATTTTTCTTTTGAACTTTTCCAAAAAAACATATAAACAGATACCTGTTGTTCGAAAATGCTAGCCAAGAAAACCGTATAGCGCAAGGCCCGTCCGCCCCTGGCGTGAGCACGCCCCCCCGATGGCGGGAAAACGCCGCATGGCAACAGGAAAACTTTACAACCGACCCGCTTTTCGGGTCCTTCCGGGAGGAATCATGCACCAGCTGCCCTACCATCTCGAAACCGTCAGCGATGTTCTTGATGCGCTGGCCCGTGACAATGCCAGCGAACGCCCTCTGCTGGCTCTGGCCGCCTGCCATCTGCGCCTGCTGGCCAGCCTGGCCGTGTCCGGCGGTCCGCTGCCGCAGTCCCCGGCCCGTGCCGCCGCCGTGACGGTCCGAGCCGTGCGGGAGGCCGGCCATGTCGTGCAGTAGTCCCGCTCTTTCCAGCCGCCCGCCGCAGAGCCAAGCGCGCCCGGAGGCCCCCCGTCCACCGCTGGGGACGGGCAGACCGTCCCTGGCGCACGGCACAGGCGTCCGCCACCGGGAACGCCCTGTGGCGGCGACCGCCGCCGTACGTCCGCCCGAGCGCCTCGCCGCCGCGCAGCCCGTCGCGGCCCTCCTGCCCCCGCCGTTTGCCGATACCGCCGCAACGGACGTCTGGCAGGCGCTGCGACGGCATCTCAGCCCCAATGCCCGGCTCATCCTGCGCGTGCTGAACGAGGACGGCACGGCCTTCACCCGGCTGCTGCGCCATTACGGCGGCCAGGCCCTGCGCATCCCCCGCCGCCCGCCGCCGGCGGACCATGCCTTGCGGCGGACGCTGGGCACGGACAGTCTGCGCCGCCTGATGGAGACTTTCGGCGGAACGGTCATCTATGTGCCGCGCTGCCGCCACCTGCTGGCCGCCGTGCAGCGCATCCGTCTTGTGCGGCAGTTCAGCCGCCATACCGCCTGCGGGACCTCCGGCTGCGCCGCCGTGCGGCATCTGGCCCGACAGGAAGGCCTCAGCGAACGGCGCATCTGGCAGATACTCAAGACCGCCGATGCCCTGCCCGAGGCCGCCGCCGCCCTTCCCGATCTGTTTGCCGGGGAGGACAGGCCGGCCGGAGCGGAACTGCCCGCCTGAGCGCGTCCGCACGGCACGCCTGATCCCCTGCCTGACAAAACCTGCGGGGAAAGCCGGCCCCCGACGGCGCAGGCTTCCCCGCGCCCCACGCCGGCTCCGCCACATCCGCTCCCTGCCCCCTGCCCGCTCCGGCGGGCATTATTTTGCATGTTCTGCTTGCGGCCTTGTATACCCTGCCCCCTGCCCGCTCCGGCGGGCAGTTTGCCGCCGGCGGCATGCCCGGCCGCCATCTCTTCATCCCCCGTGTTTTCCCGGCGTCCGCAAAACCGCGCTCCGCCACGCCCGGACGCTACAGAAGTCTTTCAGTCTTACGCCGGACGCCCTTTCGGGCATGGTGCACCTGTCCGCGGGGCTCACCCCGCCAACGTCAACCAGGAGCGCAGCCATGCCCACAGCCTTTGAACGAGCCCATGCCTTTACCGCCCGCTGGGAGGGCGGCCTTGTGGACCATCCCGATGATCCGGGCGGCATCACCAACCACGGCGTTTCCTTCCGCTGGGTGAAGGATCTGGCCGAGGAGGCCCGCCGCCGCTGCCTGGGAGAAGGCCGCCACTGCGAGAACTGCTCGCGGCAGGGCGGTCCCCGCTGCGAGATGCGGGCGCTTGATATGGATACGGACGGCGACGTGGACGCCGACGATATCCGCGCCTGCACGAAGGAGCAGGCCGCCGCGCTCTTCCGGCGGCATTTCTGGGACAAACTCGCCTGTGATGCCCTGCCCCTGCCGCTGGCCGTCACCCTGTACGACGGAGCCGTGAACATGGGCCCGGCCAGAGCCGTACGCCAGCTGCAAGCCGCGCTCAATCTGGTGGGCGAAAACCGCCTCGACATCTTTGAGCCGCTGGACGAGGACGGCATCCTGGGGCCCAGGACCCGCGAAATGGCCCAGGCCATCGCCCGCATCGACGCCGATTTCTATACGGCCCGCCAGAGCCTGCGCCAGCGCGACGCCTTTTACCGGCAGCTGGCGGCCCGCCGGCCGTCCATGCAGGCCTTTCTGAACGGCTGGCGCAACCGGGTGAAAGCGCTCGGCGAGTATCTGGCCGAACTGGAGCGGGAGGTCTAGCCATGTGGAGCGTACTGGCCGGACTGGCCGCCGGACTGGGTAAGGGCCTGCGCGGCCTGCTGGGCGACGACGCCAAACGCGCCGAGGCCCAGAGCCGTCTCAACGAGCGCGAGGTGGAAGGCGCGCCCCCCAGCCGCCTGCGTCTCTGGCGCTCCTTCCTCGGCTGGGTGCTGAGCCTGCTTTTCGTCTGGGAAGTGGCGGGCCGGCTCGTGCTCGTGCCGCTGCTGGCCCCGCAATGGGGCGCGCAGCTTCCTCCGTCCACCCTTGACCAGATTATGAGCCTGCTGCTCGGCATGCTCGGTCTGGGCTTCTGACCCGTGAGGATCTTTTCATGGAAAGCATACTGCATTCCTCGGCGGCCTCGCTGTTCATCCTCGCCGTTCAGGCCGCCGTCGTCTGGATCTTCTGGAGCCTGCGCCGGGCCTTCGTGCGGCAGAAGGAATTCCAGGAACAGCTCCAGCGCCAGAGCCGTTACGAGAACGCCGTCAGCCGCCGCCTGCTCACCCTGGAACAACAGGTGCGGCAGGTCCCCGGCGAAAAGCGCCTGAACCAGCTCCACAGCGAACTGGCCGGCCTGCGCGGAGACATCATGGCCCTCAATGCCCGCATCACCGGGCTGGATCAGCTGCTGAGCCGGCTGGAGCGCAGTCTGGAACGGCAGGAGGAGCGATTGCGGCCGCTCCCGGCCCGCCATGCCGGGGAGAGCATCTGATGGCCGCCGTCAGACGAAACAGCGCCGCCCCCGCGGCCGGACGCAAACGGCCGGATGCCGTGGTCCGCAGCCTGGAACGCCGCCTGCTCACCCTGACCAGCGGGCTGGACAGCGCCGACGTGGCGGAAAAGGGCATCGACGTGGTGAAGGAGATCCGCGAACTGCACGCCCTCTTGCGCTCCCTGCACGAGAACACGGACGACGCGGCCCCTCCGCCCCCGCTGGAGGTGCGCTGGCTGGAGCAGCCGCCCCCGGATACCGCCCCCGCGCCCACCGCCGGCCCAGCCGCGTCGCTCAAGACCTGATCGCCGCCATTGCCCCGACCTCTTAACCTCAGCCCGGAAAAGCGCATGTCCCACGTCATCCCCTACTGTCCGCGCCCGTTGCAATGGCAGTTCCACAGCCGGCGTACCCGCTTCTGCGTGCTGCTCTGCCATCGCCAATTCGGCAAGACCGTGGCCGCCGTCAACGATCTGCTGCGGGCGGCCCTGCGTTCCGGCAAGAGCGACTGGCGCGCGGCCTATGCCGCGCCCTTCCTGGGGCAGGCCAAGGCCGTGGCCTGGGATTACCTCCGCCGTTTCGCCGGAGCCGTGCCGGGCACGCGCTTCCATGAAAGCGAACTGCGCTGCGATCTGCCCACCGGCGCACGCATCCGTTTATACGGGCTGGACAATCCGCACGCCCTGCGCGGCCTCTACCTTGACGACATCGTGCTGGACGAACCGGCGGACATGCCCCGCAGCGTCTGGTCGCAGGTCATCCGGCCCATGCTGGCCGACCGGCAGGGACGCGCGCTCTTCTGCGGGACCCCGCACGGGACGGACAACCTGCTGCACGATGTCTGGGAGCAGGCCGGACGGGAAGGCGCGGCCGGCGGCTGGAGCCGCTTCCGCTTCCCGGCCTCGCGGACGGGCTATCTGCCCGCCGCCGAACTGGCGGCCGCCCGCCGCAGCATGGACGAGGCCGAATACCGGCAGGAATTCGAATGCTCCTTCGCGGCGGCCGTGCGCGGAGCCTATTATGCGCCCCTGCTGGAACAGGCCGAGCGCGAGGGTCGCCTTGGCGACGTGCCCCATGCGCCGGAACTGCCCGTGCACACGGCCTGGGACCTCGGCATGGATGACGCCACGGCCATCTGGTTCTTTCAGGTGGAGCCGGGGGGCGTCTGGCGGGTGCTGGATTATTACGAGGCCAGCGGCGAGGGGCTGGCCCATTATGCCCATGTGCTGGAGAGCAAGTCCCGGCCTGCCGGACAAACGGACGCGACGGCGGACGGACAGGACGCCGCCCTCCGCGGGCGCGGCTTCCGCTACGGCCTGCACATCGCTCCCCACGACATCCGCGTGCGCGAGCTGGGCACGGGCAAGAGCCGTCTGGAGTCCGCCGCCGCCCTGGGCATCCGCTTCGTCACGGCCCCGGCCCTGCCCGTGGCCGACGGCATCGACGCCGTGCGCCGCCTGCTGGGGCGCTGCCGCTTCGACAGCACCCGTTGCGCCACGGGACTGCGGGCCCTGCGCGCCTACCGCCGCCGCTGGAACGCCCGGCAGGAGCAGGCCGGTCCCGGCCCCCTGCACGACTGGACGAGCCACGCCGCCGATGCCCTGCGCTACGCGGCCGTGGGCTGGAGGACGGAAACCGATCTTTCCGCCGGGCCCCGCCGGGCCCGTACCCACTACGACATCTTCGGAGACTAATATGGATATGCCCTGCCGTTATCGCCCCGTCCTGCAACAGGCGGAACGCGACGCCCTGTTCTTCCGCATGCGGGAGGAAGGGCTCACCCCCTGCGCCATGTACGCCTGTCAGCGGCCCAGCCTGCGCCGCTGGCGACACATCACCCGGCCCCGCCACGGCCTGCTCCTGGTCTGCGAACAGGCGACCGCCACGCCGTCCGCGGCGCTCCCCGCCCCTGCCGCCGCTCCCGCCGCCCCTGTCCTCCGGCCGGCGGACAGCGCCGCGCCCTCCCTGCCGGATACCGACGGCATCCTGGCCGTAGGCCTGTTCAGCGGCTGGCGTGGACAGGTGGCGGAATTCGACTTCACGGTCTTCCGGCAGCACTTTTCCCGGGCCGTGCCCATCGCCCGGGGCGCTTTCCAGTGGATGTTCGCCCACACGGACGTCTCCGCCATCATGGGCCTTTGCCCGGTCAGCAATGCCCACGCCTGGCGGCTGGCCACGGCCTGCGGCTTCCGCGAGCTGGCCCGCCTGCCGCGCGCCTGCTGGCTGGCCCGTCGCCGCCGCCATGTGGACGGCGTGCTGGTCTGCTGCACGCCGGACAGTCTGGCCGCCGCCGGACAGGACGATCATCCGGCCGCCTGATGCGGCCGGCTCTTCCCTTCATCATCACACGCCCGAGGAGGTTCTTATGGGATTTGGAGGAGGCGCCAGCACGCCCAGCGTTCCCGCCGTCACCCCTGCGCCCAAGCAGGAAGTGCAGAAACCCGTCACCGAAGCCGCCACGGCCGCCCGCCAGAGCCAGAAGGACAAGGCCAGCAAGGCCGCCGGCATCCGCGGCGCCATCTACACCAACCCGCTGCGCTCCGAAGGGGCGAGCGGCAAGACCCTGCTGGGACAGTAGGAGTACGGTCGCATGGCCCCTTTCCCGGAAAATCGCCTGCACGCCCCGGCCGGCGCGCCGCCTGACCGAGAGGAGCTCGCGGCACGCGCCGATGTGCCCGCCCTGGCCCGGCGCTGGCGCGCCCTGCTGGATCGCCGCTCGCCCTGGGACGGCGCCTGGCGGAGCCTGGCGGAACACTTCCTGCCCACGCGCTGCCGCCTCGGCCCGGAAGACGAGAACCGCCCCCTGCTCAACAAGCGGCTGGTGGACGCCACCGGCATCCTGGCCATGCGCACGCTGGCGGCGGGCCTGCACGGCGGCATGACCAGCCCGGCCCGGCAGTGGTTCCGCCTCTCCCTCGATGATGCCGACCTTGCCGACAGCCGCGCCGGCCAGCTCTATCTGGATGAAGTGGATCGACGCATGCGCGTGGTGTTCCAGCGGTCCAACTTCTACAACGCCGTGCACACGCTCTATGCCGAGCTGGGCACGTTCGGCACGGCCTTCATCTTCGAGCTGGCCGACCCGCGCCACGGCTTCCGCTTCCTGCCGCTCTGCGCCGGGGAGTATGCGCTGGATACCGATGCCGCCCGCCGGGTGGACACCGTGTTCCGCCGCTCTTCCATGAGCCTGCGCCAGATCGAGGAGGCCTTCGGCCCGCATGTCCTGCCGGACAGCCTGCGGCAGGCGGCGCGACGCACGCCGGATCAGCGACAGACGGTCATCCATGCCGTCTTCCCCCGGCGACGGGGACGGCGCCCCGGTCTGCTCACCGCGGCGGCCATGCCCGTGGCCTCGGTGTACTGGCTGGAAGGCAGGGAGGGCAACGCCACCCCGCTGCGCGTGTCGGGCTTCTGCGACTTCCCCGGTTTCGGGCCGCGCTGGGACGTGGCGGGCAACGAGGTCTACGGCCGCTCCCCGGCCATGGACGCCCTGCCCGACTGCCGGATGTTGCAGCAAATGGGCATCACCACCCTCAAGGCCATCCACAAGGCGGTGGACCCGCCCATGAGCGTGGCCGCGGGCCTGCGCTCCGTGGGGCTCGATCTCACGCCCGGCGGCATCAACTATGTGGACAGCCCGCCCGGCCAGAATCCGCAGGCCGCCACGCCCCTGCTCCAGCTCAAGCCGGAGCTGGCCCAGTCCCGGCAGGCCATGCAGGCCGTACAGGAACAGATCCGCTCCGGGCTCTACAACGATCTGTTCCGCCTCATCCTCGAAGGGCGCTCCAAGGTCACGGCCAGCGAGATCGCCGCCCGCGAGGAGGAAAAGATGGTGCTCATCGGCCCGGTGCTGGAACGCCTGCACGACGAGCTGTTCATCCCGCTCATCGACCGGACCTTCAGCCTCATGCAGCGGCTGGACATGCTGCCGCCCTGCCCGCCGGAACTCGTCGGACGGCGGCTCAAGGTGGAATTCGTCTCCCTGCTGGCCCAGGCCCAGAAGCTCGTGGGCAGCGGCGCGACGGATCAGTATCTCAGCCTGACCCTGCGGGCCGCGGCCGCCTGGCCGGAAGCGCTGGACAGTCTGGATGTGGACAACATGCTGGATACCTATGCCCGGAATCTGGGCCTGCCCGTGAGCATCACCCGCTCCCGGCAGGAGCGCGAGCAGCTCCGGCAGGCCCGCGCGGAAGCCCAGCAACAGCAAAGCCTGCTCAAACAGCTCGAACAGGCCGCGGAGCTGGGCAAGACCCTCTCCCAGAGCGAGATCACCCTAGGCGGGGAAAAACGGAACCTGCTGGACGGCATCGCCCTGACCCTCCAGGCCCTGCTGCCGTCCGCTCTGTCCGCCGCCGTACCTGACCGCCCGGATGATCCGGCGACGGATGCGCCGGCGGCAGAGGGGGAACCTGGACCGGAAACGACGGCAAAGGCCGCGCCCGCATCCGCGGCGCGATCCTCGGGAGGCCGCGCATGAACAGCCGTACCGCCCTGCCGCCTCTGAACGAGGATGCCGCCTCGCCCGTCCCCCCTGATGCCGTGCGGCGCTGGGAAGAAAACCTGCGGCAGGCCGCCGCCCTGCTGGCGGAAAACCGTCAGGGCCGCTCCCTGCTGCGCTGGCTGCTGACCTCCTGTCACTGCTTCGAGGCCAGCGACCCCGGCCCGCAGGATGCCCCGGGCAGCCTGTACGCCCGCGAAGGCCGCCGCGTGCTTGGCCTGCGCCTCCTGCGACTGGTGCAGGAGGCCTGCCCCGCCCGTGTGGCCCAACTTCTTACCCCGGAGGAACACGATGTCTGATGCCCCGTTCACCGTCCCGGAAACCCCGATCCCGGCAAGCCCGACCCCGGAGGCCGCCGCCGCGCCCGACGGCGCGCTGCCCCTGCCGCCCTTCCTGCCGGGCGTGGACGATGCCGCCCCCGTCGCGCCGGAAGCGCGGCCTGCCGATGCCGGACAGTCTCCGGCGGAGGCGCAGGAAGCCCTTTTCCGCCAGCGGCTGGAAGCGCAGGACGACAGCCGCCGCCGGCAGTGGCGGGAACAGGTGGAACAATGGCGGCGGGATGTGGCCGCCGACCCGGAAATGGGCGGCGACAGGCTGGCCGGGACAGTGGCCCGCGCCCAGCTCGCCCTGGAACGCTTCGATACGGACGGCAGCATCGGCCGTCTGCTGGAAGAGAGCGGCTACGGCAACCATCCGGCGGTCATCCGCTTCTTCAACCGCATGGCCGACGGGCTCATGGAAGACAACCTGCCGCAATCCCGGCCCGACCTGCCCCTGCAACCGCTGGAAGAACGCATGTACGCGGGCTGGAGCTCGCGTCCGTAAGCTCCGCGGCAGGGAACGGCCCTGCCCGTCAACTCCCCTGCCCGCCCTCCGGCCCCCTCACTTTTCGCACCCTTTTCCTTTCAGGAGGTTTCCCTATGGCCAATTCGTCTCTTGGTTTCGTCGTCACGCTGGCGGAAATGGAGCAGTTCTACCGCGGCGAGAAGGCCGGCCAGATCATCGAACTTATGAACCGCACCAACGACATCATGGATGACGTGCCGTGGATGGAAGCCAATCAGTCCGACGGCCACCTGACCCGCATCCGTACCGGCCTGCCGGAGATCTACTGGCGCAGGCTCTATCAGGGCACGCCGCCCGCCAAGTCCCAGTGGTCGCAGGTCAAGGAGAGCTGCGGCATCCTCGAAGCCATCATGGAGCTGGACGTGGAAGAGCTGCGCCTCTACGGCAGCCGCGACAAGGCCTTCCGCATGAGCGAGGGCATCGCCTTTGCCGAGGCCATGCGCCAGAAGGTGGCCTCCACCCTCTTCTACGGAGACAGCAACCTCAATCCCGACGCCTTCAACGGGCTCGCCATGCGCTATCCGGCAAAGGACGCCGAAAATGTGCTGGATGCGGGCGGCACGGACGAAAACGGCTGCACCTCCCTCTGGCTGGTCTCCTGGGGCGCGCAGGCCGCGCACGGCATCTATCCCAAGGACAGCACCGGCGGCCTCTCGCACGAAGACCTCCACACCTACATGGCGCAGGACGACAACGGCCGAAAATATCAGGTCACGGGCGACAAGTATAACTGGCGCTGCGGCCTGGCCGTCCGCGACTGGCGGGCCGTGGTGCGCATCGCCAACCTGCCGGTGGCCGCGCTCGGCAAGCGCAAGGGCGAACAAGGCTTCATCGACCTGCAGAAGCTGACCATCGAGGCCAAGAACAAGATGCCCCAGCACCTGCGCCAGAAAGCCATCTGGTACGGCAATGCCGACGCGCTGACCGCGCTGGAGCTCCAGAACTCCGACGCCGGACAGGTACAGCTCCAGTACGGCGAATTCTTCGCCGCCCAGGCCGTCCCCGTCCTGCACGGCCGCCCCGTGCGCCAGTGCGACGCCATCCTTTCCACCGAACAGCCCGTCTAGGCTGTTCCCGCCAATGGGCATTTCTTTCCGAAACTCAGCCCTTCGGCCGCCACGCCGCCGACGGGCCATTCCCCGCCACCTTCCAACCACAAAGGACAGCATCATGGCCATTATCGACAGCACGTCCGTCTTCCATGAAGGCCCCCTCACCGCCGAGACCGACAGCCGCGCCGTACCGCTCACGGCCCTGCGCCTGCCCGGCCGCATGGAGCCCATCCCCTTCCGCATCTGCGTTCCCGAAGCCTTTGATCCCGCCGAGCTGGACACGCTGGCCATCACCCTGCAGGAGGCCGACAGCAACGACGGTTCCTGGACGGACGTCCCCGACGCCAGCCTGACCATTGCCGGCACGGCTCTTACCGCCGGAGCGCGCGTGGGCTGGCGCCATGTGCCGCAGGGCGTACGCAAGAGCTGGCTGCGCCTGCACCTCGTGCCCACGCCGCAGTCCTCGCAGACCGTCAGCAAGGGGAGCCTCTTCGCCGCCCTCACCCGTGAGGAGGATATGCCCTACGAACCGGCCCTGCAGGTCCGCTAGAACCCTTTGCCCGTGAAAAAGGCAAAACGTGAGGCGACGGCACAGCGCCGTCCGGCCCTTCCCCGCCCCCTTCCCTCACTGCGAGACGACGTATGAACACCCTCAGTCAAATGGCCATCTGGAACCGCGCCCTCGGCTTTCTGGGCACGCGAAGCGTGGCCTCGGAACGGGAAAACACCCCGGAGGCCATCCAGTGCCGCCTCTACTGGGACAGCGCCCGGCGGCAGGTGCTGCGGGATTTCCCCTGGCCCTTCGCCCAGCGGCGCGGCTGGCTGGCCCGCCTGCCCCTGCCGGACGGCTACGAGCTGGAATTCCGCCACGCCTATGCCCTGCCGGAAAACTGCCTCAAGGCGCATGAAGTCCGCCACGAGGGACGCCACAAGCGCCCCTTCGCCCTGGCCCGGCACACCGAAAGCGAACGCCCCATGCTGCTCACCGATGCGGCCCGCGCCCTGCTCCTCTACACGGAGGATGTCCGCAACTGCCAGCTCTTCGACGACCTCTTCGCCTATATGCTCTCGCGCAAGCTGGCGGCACAGGTCGCCGTCTCGCTGCTCAAAAACAACACCAGCAAAATCAACGAGCTGGAACAACTCTACGCGGCCAGCCTGCCCCAGGCCCGGCAGGCCGCCATAAGCGAAGGACAGGAACCGCCCCTGCGGGACAGCTGGCTGGACGCCCGCTAGTCGGAGTACTGGGGGGAAGGGAAACCCCTCCGCCGGCGCGGGAGGGGATTTCCCTTCCCCCCAAGCCCCCCATCCTTTCCCCAGCGCGCTTTTACCCAAAAAATGAAACAGCATCGTGACGCGCAGGCCCGACCTCACCGGCGGCCTTCGTTCCATGAAAAGGAAGGCAGAACAGCAAAGCGCGACCGGATGGCGGCCTGAAAGGCCGTGCCTGTCAGGCGACGCAGGAGCCTTACAGGCATCGACAGCGGAGCGCGACCGAATGGCGGCCCGTCTTTTCCTTTCACGGCTGGCAGCGGCAAGGGAAGGCCGCCATGCCGCGACACCGCATCATCCTCTCTGTAAAGCGCGCGGGGGAGGGGTTGGGGGGAGTCCGAGGGGGGAAGGGGGACCCCGCCCGCGCGAGGCGCGGGGTCCCCCTTCCCCCCTCGGAAAAACCTCCCGCAGCCCGCCTGTCGGAACCTGCCGCGCACGAAGGACCTCGCCATGAACAGACGATCCCCCCGGGATACCAAGGAGCAGTCCCTATGACCATGCCCTCCAGCGTCAGCCGTGCCCGTTATGAAGGCAACGGTACGGCGACGCTATTCCCCTTTTCCTTCAAGGTCTGGGAGACATCCCAGCTCTGCGTCACCCTTACCCGGCCGGACGGCACGAGCTCTGTCGCCGAAGGCTGGACGGCCAGCCTTGATGAGGATGGCGGCACTGTCAGCTATCTGCATGAGGGCTCTCCATTGCCTGAAGGCTGGCTGCTGGCCATCACCCGCGACATGCCCTTCACGCAGGAGATCGACCTTGTGAGCGCCACCCGCTTTGACCCGGCCGTCATGGAAGACGGGCTGGACATGGCCACGGCGGAGCGGCAGCAGTTGCGGGAGCAGCTCTCCCGTTCGGTCATCCTGCCGCCCACCAGCGACAAGAGTCCGCTGGAGCTGGCCGAACGCCTGCTGGAGGCTGAAAAAACGGCCGTGGACGCCGCCCGGAAGGCCGAAACGGAAGCCGTCTCGGCGACGGAACAGGCCGGCCGGGCCGAGGCGGAGGCCGCCACGGCCGCGGCACACGCCACGGATGCCGAGGAGGCCGCACGGCTGGCCCGGGCCTGGGCCGAATCGCCCACGCCGCCCGATCCCGACGACCCGGGCAGCAGATCGGCGAAGGAGTGGGCACAGATCGCTTCGGACACGGTCCCGCTGGCCACGGACAGTCTGCCCGGCAAGGCCTGCTTCCCGCCGCCCTTTACCATCGACGCACAGGGAACGGTAGGCATCCGCAATGCCGATGCCGCCCAAAACGGCCTGGTGCGGCTCAGCAATGCCGTGAACAGCGCCACCGGCAAACTGGCCGCCTCGGACACGGCGGTCAAGACGGCATATGACAAGGCCGTTGCCGCGGCGACGGCGGCCAGCACGGCAACGACCACGGCGAACAACGCCCTGACCAGGGCAAATCAGGCTGTCGCCTCCGCCGGGAGCGTGGCCCTGAAGGGATCGCGCTCAACGATCGGCAACTGGACCCTCAGCGGCCTGACCGTGGGCAAGCCGCTCTATATCCTGGCTTCCAACACCAATACCACCGGGGATTACTCCTATGTTTTCCTGAAGGTCCTCTCGGGAGCCGTCGCCGGGACCTCGGCAAGCACTGTCTACGCCAGATATTTCTTTATCGGCTGCGGGATGGAGAACTCCAGCACCAATACCTTCATCACCATCCCCACGGCGGCGACGGTCGTCATCGGCCTGACCAACCTGCAGGGCGCCATGACCCTTCGCGCTTATCAATAGGAGAAGAACGCATGCACATACTTGTCCACGACGGCAGCATCCGCAATGTCGACAACGAGGCCGACGCCGGGGCCCTGCTCGCGCTGGGAGCGCACGAACTCACGGCGACGGAGATCGCCGAGGCGGGCATGGCCGGTCTCGAACATCTGGTCAGCCCGTTGAATACATCCGTCGGCCCCGATGGCCGCATCACGTTCAGCCCGCCCGCCGGACCGACGCTGGCGGAAGCCCGCACCGCCGCGCTTGCCCGGCTCGATGCCGCCTTTGCCGACGCCGAGGCCGGGGGACGCGTCCTGTCCTCCGCCGGCTTCGTCATCGACGCCACGGAACGCAGTAACCGGGACATTGCAGGTCTCATCACCAGCATGGAGGCCAGCGGCACGCCCGAAACGACCTTCTGCGCGGCGGACAACAGCTTCCATACCGTGACGCTGGAACAGCTCCGGGCCATGCGGCTGGAGGTCATCGCCCACGGGCAGGCGCTCTATGCCCGCAAATGGGAACTGCGCACGGCCATCGAGAGCGCGCAGAACGTGGAAGCCGTGCGGGCCATCGACATCAACTTTGACGGGGTGAGCGCCGCATGATGAAGACATACGCAAAACATCTGCTGGTGGCTCTGGACCAGCTCATCAATGCCGTCTGCGGCGGCTGGCCGGACGAGACCCTGTCCAGCCGGGCCTGGCGACGGCATGTGGCGGGCCGGGGCTCATGGCCCTGCCGGTGCATCGACGGGCTCTTTTTCTGGGATACGGAAACACGCGGCGGCCTCATCGTCCGGCATTGCCGGCTGAGCTACGAGAGCGAGCGGCAGGGACGGCAGCAGCCGCCGGAGCTGCGGTCGGCGGCGGGAACAGGCAGGAGCTGAGCCATGCGCGTTGCCATACAGAACTTTACTGGCGGCGAGATCTCCCCCATCCTCTCCGCGCGGTATGACCTGGCCCGCTACCGCAATTCCGTGGCCTGCATGGAGAACATGCTTCCCGGCCTGCACGGGGACGTCCGACGCCGGCCCGGCATGCGCTTCGTGGCCGCGCTTGACGGCGACAGCGTCCTGCTGCCCTTCAGCTTCAGCGCCGAGGCGGGGCAGAACTTCGTACTGGTTTTCGGCAATGGTACGCTGCGCGTGGCCGGCAGCAACGGTTTCGATGCTTCCGCCGGCAATGCCGTGCTCTCGACGCCCTATACCGGCGAAGAGCTGCTGCACCTTTCCAGCGCCCAGGTGGGCGATACGGTCTATCTGGCCCACAATGCCCACCCCCTGCACAAGCTCATCCGGCGCGACAGCCTGCCGGCGGGCATGAGCGGCATCCGCTGTCATGGCTATGTCTGGACGCTGGAAAAGGTGGCCCTCAATACCTCGCTGGCCGCACCGGCACGCCCCTCCGTCACCTTCTCCGGCGAGGGAGGCAGCTTCACCCTGCGTTACCGGGTGGCGGCCGTGGATTCTTCCGGCAACGTCTCGCTGGCCTCCGCCACGGGCGAGTGCGCCAATGCCCGCCACCCGTCGGACTGGGTGCAGGGCAACTGCGCCACGCTCAGCTGGCGGGCGGTCTCCGGCGCGGTGGAATACAACATCTACCGGGAGGAGGCGGGATACTACGGCTTTATCGGCATCGCGCAGGACACGAGCTTCATCGACAACAATTACGAGGCCGACACGTCCGACACGCCGCGAGAAGACTGGGACCCCTTCGCCGGGGACAATCATCCCGGGGTCGTCGCCTTCCATCAGCAACGTATGGTGCTGGCCGGCACGCGCAAACAGCCGCAGGCCTTCTACCTCTCCCGCAGCGGCGACTTTGAAAACTTCCGCAAGTCGCGTCCGCTCCAGGATGACGACCCGCTGGAATACCTCATCGCCTCCGGCTCCATCGACGCCATCGCCTGGGCGGCCAGCTTCGGCGATCTGCTCATCGGCACGTCCGGCAGCGAATACAAGGCCGCCAGCGGCGACGGCGGGCCGCTCACCCCCTCAAGCATCAGCATCACGGTGCAATCCTCCTGGGGGAGCGCCGGCCTTGCGCCCATCATCATCGGCAACTCCATCCTCCATGTGCAGCGGCACGGCGCCCATGTGCGGGATCTCTTCTACTCTCTTGAAAAGGACGGCTATGCCGGCAACGACCTCTCCATCCTCGCGCCGCACCTCTTTGAAGGACATACCCTGCGACAATGGGCCTACCAGCAGACGCCGGGCTCCGTGGTCTGGATCGTGCGGGACGACGGCCTGCTGCTGGGTTTCACCTATATGAAGGAGCACGACATCTGGGGCTGGAGCCGGCATCCTACGGACGGGGTCGTCCGCTCGGTATGCAGCCTCTCCGGCGAGAACGGCGACGATCTCTGGCTGGTGACGCGGCGCGACGTCAACGGTACGCAGCGCTATTTCCTGGAAGTGCTGGCCCCCCAGTGGGGCGACGGCGACGCCGTCCAGCAGGCGTTCTTCGTGGATTGCGGCAAGACGCTCTCCCTTTCCGCCCCGGCACGGGAGCTGTCCGGTCTGGATCATCTGGAAGGACGTACGGTCTCGGTGCTGGCGGACGGCAGTCCCGTGGAAGGCTGCGTGGTGAAAAAAGGCGGCATCGAACTCCCCTATGCCGCACGGACCGTTCAGGTGGGCCTGCCCTGCCCCTCCGTGCTGGGCCTGCTGCCGCTGGAAAGCGACGGGCAGTACGGTTCGACCCTCGGCAAGCGGCGAGCCTACGGACGCTGCACCCTGCGCATGCACCGCAGCGTGGGCGGCAAGTACGGACCAAGCCGGGAGGAGCTCTACGATCTGCCGGTGCTGCCCGAAGTCTGGGGCAGCGCCTGCGAACCCTACACCGGCGATGTGGACTGCCTGCCCGGCGGCACGCAGGAAGCCCGTACGAGCCTCTGGCTGGTGCAGGACCGCCCCCTGCCCTTCCATCTGGCCGCCGTGGTACTGGATGTGGATTTTGGGGAAGTCTGATACAGGGGCAGATTGTCAATTGAAAGTTAACAGAGGGCTTGCCAAAAAAAGAACGCCCCATGACAGTTGTTTTGTGAACAAACACCTCAACAACGAGGAGCTGTCATGGGGCAAAAGCACCTTTGGCGTACCTCAAAAGATAAGAACGCGGGAAAGCCGACGGCTTTTCTTACCGCCTATGTGCGGGAGGGATTGAGGAATTACTGATCCCCGGATTTCGTTTGACAATCTGCCACAAAAGGTTTCCCTCCCCGCAAAAAAGAAAGACACACCTCCAACGACAACACAAGGAGACCGCATGGTTGCCATCCAAACGGAAACATTCGCACAGGTACGGGAAGAGGCCTTGCCGCTGACCCGCGCCCATTGGGATGAGGTGGAGGCCGCGTTGCACGGCCCGGAGACCGCCCCTCTCGACGCGGAGCAGTACGCCCGCTGGGAGGCGCTGGACATGCTGCACATAAGCACGCTGCGGCAGGACGGCCGCCTGGCCGGTTACGCCGCCTTCAGCCTCTGCCCCTGCCCGCATCGTCCCGGCGTGCGGCTGGCGGCGCTGGACGGGCTGTATCTTGCGCCCGGTCTGCGCGGCGGTCTTGCCGTGCTGCGTCTTCTGCGGCAGGCGGAAACGGCGCTGGCGGAACGGGGCGTGGGGCTCATCCAGTACAGTTCGCCCGCCTCTCGTCCCTGCGATGCGCTCTATCGCCGCCTGGGCGCACAACACACCGAGAGCATCTGGCACAAGGAGGTACGCTGATGGCCGTCGCCAGCACCACCGCCGCCGTGATCAGCGCCGCCGTGGCGCTGGCCGGGACCGCCGCCGGGGCTTACGGGGCGGTACGTCAGGCCGAAAGCGCCCGGCAGCAGCAGGAATATCAGGCAAAGCTCGCCAGCCGGCAGGCGCAGATAGCGGAGCAGAACGCCCAGCAGCAGGAGGAAGCCGCCCGACAGAACCGTCGGGAAGGGTATGAGGCCGCCGTACAGAAACGGCAGGAGGCCGCCCGCATCATCGGGCAGCAGCGGGCGGCCTCCGGGGCGTCCGGCACGCAGATCGACGCGGGCAGCGCGCTGGACGTCAATCTGGATACCGCCGAAAAGGGGGAGATTGACGCCTTTTCCCAGCGGGAACAGGGGCTCAGGGCCGCCCACAACAATGAACTTGCCGCCTGGAGCTCACGCAACAGCGCGGAAAGCTCGGCCCTTCAGGCCCAATATCATCAGCAGCAGGCCACCACCGATTACCTTGGCCTTTCGCAAAGCCTGCTCGGCAGTGCCCAGAAAGCCGGGCGCAATTTCCAGCTCCTCACCGGCCGCGGCCCCACGCTGGGCTGAGCGGCAGCCGTCCGCGCGGGGGGGAACCTCCCCGCGCGACGGCCACGCCATATCCCAGTCAGCCGCGACGGGGAAGGTTTTTTTGCCGGCCGCGGGCAATGCCCATCTCCCCGTCCGGGACGTCCCTGGTGATCACCGAGCCCGCGCCGATGAGCGTATCCGCGCCCACGCGCACCGGCGCCACCAGCGCCGTATTGCTGCCGATGAAGGCCCGCTCGCCGATGCGGGTCTGGAACTTGTTCTTGCCGTCGTAGTTGCAGGTGATGGTTCCCGCGCCGATATTGCTGCCCGCGCCGATGTCCGCATCCCCCAGATAGGTCAGGTGGTTGGCCTTGGCCCCCCTGCCGAGACGCGCCTTTTTCAGCTCCACGAAATTGCCCACATGCGACTCCGCCTCCAGCACGGCCCCGGGCCGCAGCCGGGCATACGGCCCCACCTGCGTGTCCGGCCCCACTTCCGCGCGTTCCAGATGGCAGAAGGAACGGATATCCGCCCCGGCCGCCACCTCGCTCTCGCGGATGACGCAATGTGAGGCGATGCTCGCGCCGCCCCGGATGACGGATCTTCCGTAGATCTCGCACGGACCAGTGATCTCCACCCCCGGCTCCACGACGGCCAGCGGGCTGATGCGCACGCTCTCCGGCGCATGAAGCATGACCCCGGAGGCCAGCAGGGCCGTATTGACGCGCCGGCGCAAGATCTCCTCGCAGCGGCTCAGTTCCAGCGGCGAATTGATGCCCAGCAGGCTGGTGTCGCTGCCGCACTGCACGCCCATGACCGTCATGCTTTCGGCAACGGCCAGGCTCACCAGATCCGTGATGTAATATTCCCCGCTCTTGTTGGCATTGGTCAGACGCGGCAGCAGCCGGGCGACCTGTTCCCGCTTCAGGGAATACATGCCCGCGTTGACTTCGCCCGTGGCCGCGCCGAAGGTCTCCAGACAGTAGTCCTTGGCCTCCACGATGGCACGGACGCTGCCGTCGTCATTACGCACGACCCGCCCATACGCGCCGGGCTCGTCCAGCACGATGGTGGCAAAGGCCACATCCGCTCCGGCGGCGCCTTCCCGGAAGTGGCGCACCAGTTCGGCGGTGATCAGCGGCGTGTCCCCGTTGACCACGAGCAGGCGCTCCACGCCGGCGGCTTCCAGATCCGGCATGGCCGTTTGCAGGGCATGCCCCGTGCCGAGCTGCTGCTCCTGGAGCACGAAACGCTCCTCGGGAAAGGCCGCACGTACCATATCGCTGCCGTGTCCCACGACTATCCAGACATTTTCTCCGAAGACGGGGCGCAAGGCCTCCCGCACATGACGGAGCATGGATTCCCCAAGCAGGGTCTGCAAGACCTTGGGCTTGCGGGAATGCATGCGCGTCCCCTTGCCTGCCGCCAATATCAGGGCCGCCTCTTTCGGCATGACCTTTTCTCCTTTTTTCCTGCGATCTCGTTGCGGGGAAGATAGCCCCCGCCAGACGGCATGGCAAGCGTCGTCCCGCCTGTCCGTGTGACGAAACGACGACATCACGGCGACGATCTCCCGTCCGGGCATCGCCGGCGTCCGCCGCACGCCATGACGCAGCGGACGCCGGGGATGCCGCACGCCGCCGTACACGGCGGCGGTCCGTCAGCCCGGGCCGGACCTAGACCGTGCCCGTGCCATGACACACGGGACAGGGCACGTTGTTGCCGCAGCGGGCGCAGCTGCCCGGCAGGATGGTCTTCTTGCCCTGGCAGCGGGGACAGGTCTGCTCTCCGGCAGCGGTTTTCACCACACCGGAACCAAGGCAGTCGGGACAGACGATGCGCAGCTGGTGGTTCCAGCAGGCGCCGCAGGTGACGCGACCGATGCCGTCGCACTGGGGACAGGTACTCATAGGGGCCTCCTCGGCAGGTCTGCATGCCTGCCGGCAGATGACGCATCCGGCCAGGACCGCCCGCCGGATGCGGGATGCCGGGCGGTCGTACTCCACCCTAGGCCCTGCCCTGCGCGGCGTCAACCACGGCTTGCCGGTCGGACAGCGCCGCAGCGTCTGCCCGCCCGCGCGCCCTCCCCGCATGGCCGGGCGGACCGCCATCGCATCCTGCCGGGCATGTTGACAAATAAATATTTTACATACATTATATCAAAATAAATCATATCAAAATCAACCTGAACTTGTTATTGTCGAGGTATGCCATGAGCGATGCTACCGCCTGTACCGATACCCTTGCCCGTCTTATGAAGGCCCTGGACTCCCGCTCGGATGCCGAGCTGGCCCGCGCCCTGAGCATCAGCCCGCAATCGGTGAGCGGGGCCCGCCGCCGGGGCGAAGTGCCGCCGGCCTGGGTGCAGCTCTGCGCCGAAAAGACCGGCTGCAATGCGCACTGGCTGTTCTTCGGTCAGGGGCCCATGTTCCTGCCGCCACATCTGACGGACGGGACAGGTAGTGCGGACGGAGAAACAGGGGCGGACATGATCACCATCCCGCTGGTGGAGGCACGCCTCTCCGCCGGGACGGGCAGCCTTGAGGTCAACGGCGGTACGGAAGGAGGGCACGCCTTTCGCGGCGACTTCCTCCGGCGCAAGGGCAATCCCCGCCGCATGGTGCTCATGCGCGTTTCCGGAGACAGCATGGTGCCGGAGATCTTCGACAACGACCTTGTGCTGCTCGATCAGGGCCAGACGGAGATCACGCCCGGCCGCCTGTATGCCGTCGGCTTCGAGGACGCCATCTACATCAAGCGCATCGACATGCTGCCCGGCAAGATCATCCTGCGCAGCGTCAATCCGGCCTATGCGCCGGTGACGCTCGACCTGCGGGGCGACTGCGCGGAGCAGTTCCGCGTCATCGGCCGCGTGCTCTGGTCGGGACGGGAATACCGTTAGCGCGTTTTGCCTGTGAAGAAGACAAGCTGCAATGCGGCGGCACAACCCGCCCGGCAGACGCCGCAGCAGAAGCATGTCCGTCTGAAAAAGCAGCCCCGGCGCGCAGACTTTTTCCGCTGCACGCCGGGGCGATCCTTCTACCGCTTGCCAGTGCGGGCCGTCCATCGGCTGTTCATCGCAACCTGGCGGCATGCCGTTGGGCATCAGCTTCAGCCTGAAAAGCAGGCTGACAAGGCGAGCCCGCTAGCACTCTTTACATGCTGTGCTTTTCTGGCGCGCATGCCGTATGCGGATGCCTGTGCCGGCGGCCTTGTGCGCCAGCATCCGCAGGAGAAAGACGCCATGCTGCACGCGCTGGCGGAAACTTTCTTTCAGGACGGCCTTGTGGCGCTGGTAGAACGCCTTTCCCCAGGCCACTGGCGGGACAGTGCAAAATAAAAACGAATTCACATAAAAGAGAGGATTCCTTTTGGGCGGGATGGAATCCACATGGGAAGTCACGGCTTGCTGAAAAGAGATGACAGGAGCCTTTAGGCCTTCCGGCAGGCTGGCGGCAAGTTCCCGGACAAAGAAGCCGCGAAACTCCAGATTGAGATCCTCCTGTACCCTGTTCGTTTCATTGTGTATATCCAGAAGATCATACACGCCGCCCTCAGGGCCGTCACTCCAGAACAGGATACCGGAAATATACCCGGCATCTTGGGGGAAAACGATATGTTTCTGTTTCTGCGTATCTATGGCATAGCATTCCATTTCGACTAACGATGTCTTGATTCTTTTTTGATTGTCGCACAACTTCGCATTCGACAAATAACATCGTATGTCTTCACCGAAGGGGAAGTTGCGTAGTGTGCGTGACGGCCCGGCGATGGACTCAAGGATGGCGTCGGCGATCTTCTGCTGGAATTCCCGTGAGTAGTGGGCATGATCGCGGAAAAGCTCTTCGCGCTGTATGCCCGAAAAACGCCGGGATACGTCTATATAGGCCACGTCAAAAAGCCGTGCCATATTCACATAAAAATCGACCATCTTCCTGTTGCCAGAACTCACGGTCAACAGAAGAAATATGGGGACAGTCCCGGATTTTCTCAATCGTTCGAAAATAAATGCCCAATACGCAAGAATCAGGTGCTTGCTCAGCCGCTTTTGCCGCCAATAACTGTAGTCATTAATACAAAAATCAAAGAGCACAAATTCGTATTTATCAATTATTTCACGCAAAAGAAGCAAAAAAACAGCATTAATTGATGAACAAGCCCCCAGTCCAAATATATCCACCTGTCCAGGCAGCAATTCGAGCAAAAACTGTCCGTAGCCTTCCTTGATGATGGAATTGCTCGTACCAATAACAGCTATCTTTTTCATAACAATACAAACCTGTAAAAAAGCCGGGAAAACACGAACCCTGTCCGGCAGGGCGGCAGGCTGTTTCCCCGGCTTTTTCCCGTCAGATGCAGGACCGACGGACGGCAGGCATCTTGCTAGCGCAGCGCGGCGACGATGTCGGCAGGCGAGGAAGACGCGGAAAGGACCCGGCCGTCGGCAATAAGGGCGGGCAGGCCGGAAAGATGGTAATAACGGGTGAGCTGCACGGCCTGATACATGTTCACGCTGCCGGCGTCATAGCAGTAGCTCGTGACGTCCATTTCCCGGCTGGCGGGAACGGGCGGATTCAGCTTTTGCAGATAGGCATAGTGGATGGGGAAGTCCGTGGACTGCACCGTGGCGTCATACTCGTTGGTGAAGGGGATGGCCTTGCCGCGCGTCTTCTTCTGGCCGGCCTTCACTTCGTTCCAGCGGTCGAGGGCATAGGTCAGGTAGCCCATCGCCTGTCCCTTGCGCTCATAGGAGATCCAGATGGCCAGCCCCATGAGATCCGTGCCGTAATTCTCGCGGCTGTTGGCAAAGACCACGATCTTGGTCCGCGCCGGATCGAGCGAGCGCGAGGCCTCAACCACCCTGTCCCAGAGGGACGCGCTGGCCGGACTGGCGAAATCCAGCAGCACCATGAGCTCGTGCGGCGCCTTCTTGTCGCCGAAGACCACGGGATAGATCTCCTCACGCCAGTGGGCACGGTAGGCGGCTTCCTTTTCGATGCGCTGGGCGCTGCCGCCCATCTGGGGCAGCATGGCCTGACCGGCTTCGCTCAGTTCGCGCGTATTGGGCAGTTTTTCCCGCATCCACGGGTTGAACAGATTGGCGCCGCCCGCAACGGCCACCGTATCGCCCGGCGCGGAGACCTGCGCGGCGGGCGGCGTGTCCGTATCGGACGCGCCCGTGAAGCCGCAGGCGCTCAGCAG